>NZ_JBHSKO010000019.1:0-164616 GCF_042657305.1 Pseudonocardia zijingensis
AAGAACTGGTGAACCAACCACCCCCACCCACCACACACAGAAAGGACCCCCCATGCGCGGCAAGAACTGGTGACGCCGAGGGCGTCCCCACGGTCGGCGGGTCAGCCGCGGCGCAGCGCCGCGGGTTCGGCCACGGCATCGGCGTGCGGGTTGGCGCGATGCCAGGCCACGGCCCCGCCGGCGGACATCACCGCCCCGGCCACGCCTGCGACGGCGACGGCGGTCACGGGGTCCGACGCGTCGGCGAGCAGCCCTCCGAGGAGCACCGCGGCACCCTGCGCCGCGATGATCCCGGACGCGGCCACGCCGATCGCGCGGCCACGTCCCCCGTCCGGGGTGGCGCGCACGAAGCTGGCCTGCGTCTGCAACAAGTAGGCCGTGGAGAGCATCCCGGACACCGCCCACAGCACGAGCGTGACGGCGACACCCGGGCGCAGGATGCACAGCGCCAGCGGGACCCCGGCCGCCACGGCCATCACGCCGACGAGCCGTGCGCGCGTGGCCGCGGGCACGAACCTCACGAACAGCCATGCCCCGAGCACGCTGCCGAGCGGGTCGGCCGCCATGAGCAGCCCGACCGTGGCCGGTCCGGCACCGAGGTCGGCGGCGTACGGGGCGGCGAGCGCCTCGGGCACGACGTACCAGCCGATGAGCCAGGCGAGCAGCACGAGCGCGCGCCGCCGCCGGTCGGTCGCGATCTCGACGATGCCGGCGACGATCCCGCGCAGCCCACCGGTGGCGTGGTCGCCGCCGTCGGAGGCGGGTGCGGGGCGGTCGGTCACCCCGATGCGCAGCACGACGGCCGACAGGGCGAACGTGGCGGCGTTGCCGAGCAGCGCGACGGAGGGGCTCATGGCCGCGACGAGCAGGCCACCGGTGGCGAACCCGACCAGCTGGGCGCTCTGGCTGGTGATCTGGCGGACCGCGAGACCCCGCTCGTACAGCTCGCCGCGCAGGACCTCCGGGAAGAGCGCACCCTGCGCCGCGGTGTGCGGCGAGCCGAGGAGCACGACGACCACGAGCACGGCGCACAGCACCCACAGCGGGAGGTCGGGGATCGCCATGACCGCCACGAGCACGGCCCGCAGCACGTCCGCGACGATCATCACCTCGCGGCGGCGGTAGCGGTCGGCGAGCCCGGACAGCAGCACGCCGCCGAGCAGGGCGGGCAGGAAGGTCAGGGCGTAGGCGACGGCGGACCACATGGCGGAGCCGGTGCGCCCGTAGACGAGCACGGCCAGCGCCACCCGGGCGAGCTGGTCGCCCGCGATGGAGAAGAGCTCGGCGACCCACAGCACGCGGAACTCGGGCACGCGGAACACGGCGCCGAGTCCGCTACCCGCCATCCGGTCGTTCCCCCTTCGCACCGCCCCGACCGGGTCGCTCGATCCACCGACGGTAAATGATCATGCGCTGTGCGTGTCGCCCGCCCGGCATGCTGCCTGGTGCCGCCCACGGGTCGCAACAACGCCTCCGCTGCGTCACCCGCTGCGCCACCCGAGGGCGGGAAGCGCCGGGAAATCGTGACGGAGAGCGACGGCCGGTGGCCTCAGGAGGGGACGTGCTCCCCGTGGCCGGCCGCGCGCAGGGCGGCGCGGAGCTTCTCGGCGTGCCCCTCCTGCTCCTGGGCCTCCACCGAGGGTGCCGCGTTGGCGAAGTCGAAGGCCCGCATGTCCCAGGCGGGGAAGACGTGGACGTGCAGGTGGGGCACCTCGAAGCCGGCCACGATGAGGCCCACGCGCGGGGGCTGCCAGACGTCGCGCACGGCCTTGCCCACCGCGTGGGACACGGACGTGAGGTGCGCCAGCAGGTCCGGCTCGGCGTCGACCCAGTGGTCGACCTCGGCGCGCGGCACCACGAGCGTGTGGCCGGGGCCGAGCGGGTTGATCGACAGGAAGCCGACGGCGCGGTCGTCCGACCAGACGAAACGGCCGGGCAGTTCACCGTCGATGATCCGGGTGAAGAGAGTGCTCATCGTCGGGAAGGGTATCGGCGCCCGCAGTAGGCTCGAAGGCCATGGTCCGCACCATCGCGACGAACACACCCGTCGACCGCGACGCACTGGTCGACTTCATCCGCTGCCGCCACAAGATGATCCTGCTGACGCCGCGTTCGGACGGCGGGTGGCAGGGCTCGCCGGTCACCGGCGGCGTCGACGCCGAAGGCCGCATCGTGGTGTCCACCTACCCGGAACGCGCGAAGGCGGTGAACGTCACGCGGCACGGGAAGGCGTCGGTCATCGTGCTGTCCGACGAGTTCAACGGCGCCTGGGTGCAGGTGGACGGCGACGCCGAGCTGCTGACGCTGCCCGATGCCGTGGAACCCCTCGTCGAGTACTTCCGCTGCATCTCCGGCGAGCACCCGGACTGGGACGAGTACCGGCGCGCGATGCACGAGCAGGGCAAGGCGCTGATCCGGGTCACCCCGGTCCGCTGGGGCCCGGTGGCCACCGGGGGGTTCCCGGCGCGCCTCGCGTGACGCACGCGACTGCGCCCACACGCGCCCGCGCCGTGTCCCGGCACGCGGGCGGGGTACCCCGGTAACCTCTCGCGCGGCAGAAGAAGGCCGCGAGGGCGGGGCTTCCCGCCGGGAGCACATGACCGAGTACAGACGGCCGCGGCCGGGCGCTGACTCACGAGTACGCCGGAGGAACCATGCGGCCGTGGCCAGGCCACGCCTATCCCCTGGGTGCCACCTACGACGGGTCGGGCACCAACTTCACGCTGTTCTCCGAGGTCGCCGAGCGGGTGGAGCTGTGCCTGTTCAGCGCGCGCGGCAAGGAGACGCGCATCCCGCTCACCGAGGTGGACGGGTTCGTCCACCACGGGTATCTGCCCGGCGTCGAACCGGGCCAGCGCTACGGGTACCGGGTGCACGGGCCCTACGACCCCGGCCAGGGCCTGCGGTGCAACCCGAACAAGCTGCTGATCGATCCGTACACCAAGGCGCTCGACGGCCCCGTGGTGTGGGACGAGGCGGTGTTCGGCTACCCGTTCGGGGAGCAGGAGGGGCGCAACGACACCGACTCCGCGCCGTTCGTGCCGAAGTCGGTGGTGGTCAACCCGTTCTTCGACTGGGGAACCGACCGCGCGCCGCGCACCCCGTACCACGAGACCGTGATCTACGAGGCCCACGTGCGGGGCCTCACGATCAACCACCCGGAGATCCCCCAGGAGCTGCGCGGCACCTACACCGGTCTCGCGCACCCGGTGATGATCGAGCACCTGAAGACGCTCGGGGTCACGGCGGTGGAGCTCATGCCGGTGCACGAGTTCCTGAACGACCACCACCTGCAGGAGAAGGGCCTCTCCAACTACTGGGGCTACAACACGATCGCCTTCCTGGCCCCGCACCACGCCTACGCCACGTCGTCCGGGCGCACGGGCAACCAGGTGCAGGAGTTCAAGGCGATGGTCCGCGACCTGCACGACGCGGGCATCGAGGTGATCCTCGACGTGGTCTACAACCACACCGCCGAGGGCAACCACCTGGGCCCCACCCTCTCGCTGCGCGGGATCGACAACGCCGCGTACTACCGGCTGGTCGAGGACGACCCGCGCTACTACATGGACTACACCGGCACCGGCAACTCGCTGAACGTGCGCAACCCGCACACGCTGCAGCTGATCATGGACTCGCTGCGGTACTGGGTCACCGAGATGCACGTCGACGGCTTCCGGTTCGACCTCGCGTCCACGCTCGCCCGCGAGTTCTACGACGTCGACCGGCTGTCGGTGTTCTTCGACCTCGTGCAGCAGGACCCGGTGATCAGCCAGGTGAAGCTGATCGCCGAGCCGTGGGACGTCGGCCCCGGCGGCTACCAGGTCGGCAACTTCCCGCCGCTGTGGACGGAGTGGAACGGCAAGTACCGCGACACCGTCCGGGACTTCTGGCGCGGCGAGCCGGGCACGCTCGGCGAGTTCGCCTCGCGCATCACCGGCAGCTCCGACCTCTACCAGGACGACGGCCGCCGCCCCTACGCCTCGATCAACTTCGTCACGGCGCACGACGGCTTCACCCTCGCCGACCTGGTCTCGTACAACGAGAAGCACAACGAGGCCAACCTCGAGGGCGGCAACGACGGCGAGAGCCACAACCGCTCGTGGAACTGCGGGGTGGAGGGCCCCACCGACGACGAGGCCGTGCTCGCGCTGCGGGCGCGCCAGCAGCGCAACTTCATCACCACGCTGATGCTCAGCCAGGGCGTGCCGATGCTGCTGCACGGCGACGAGCTGGGCCGTACCCAGGGCGGCAACAACAACGTCTACTGCCAGGACAACGAGCTGTCCTGGGTGGACTGGTCGCTCGCCACGAAGAACGCGCCGCTCGTGCACTTCACCTCCGGCGTCACCGCCCTGCGCAACGCGCACCCGGTGTTCCGCAGACGCAAGTTCTTCGAGGGCCGCCCGGTGGGCAGGCGCAAGGCGGGCGCGCTCGCCGACATCACCTGGTTCACCCCGGCAGGCGAGGAGATGACCGAGCAGGACTGGGACTCCGGCTTCGGCAAGTGCGTCACCGTGTTCCTCAACGGCCACGGCATGGCCGAGGCCGACACGCGCGGCGAACCCGTCGTCGACGACTCGTTCCTGCTCTGCCTCAACGCCCACTACGAGGACATCGACGTCACGCTCCCGGGGCCGGAGTACGGGGCGCGATGGGCGGTGGTGGTCGACACCGCCACCGGCGAGGTGGTCACGCTCGCCACCACCCCGGGCGTCGCGGCGGCCGAGCCGGTCATGGTGGACGGCGGCAGCGTGCACCGGGTGCCTGCCCGGTCGGTGGTGGTCCTGCAGCAGGCGGCGGGCTCGTGAACCGGTCGCACTCCCCCGCACCCAGCTCGACCTACCGCCTGCAGCTGTCGAAGGACACCACGTTCACCGACGCGGCAGCGCTCGTGCCCTACCTCGACGCGCTCGGCGTCGGCGCGGTGTACGCCTCCCCGATGCTGGAGTCCGGCGCCGGGTCCAACCACGGCTACGACGTCGTGGACCCCACCCGGGTCTCGGCCGAGCGCGGCGGCGAGGAGGGCCGCCGGGCGCTGGTCGCGGCGGTGCGCGAGCACGGGCTGAGCTTCGTCGTCGACATCGTGCCCAACCACGTCGGCGTCGACGACGCGGCGGCGAACCCCTGGTGGTGGGACGTGCTCACCCACGGCAGGGAGTCGGAGCACGCGGCCACGTTCGACATCGACTGGGACGCGGGCCCGCTCCTGCTGCCCGTCCTCGACGCCGACGAGGAGAAGGCGCTCTCGGAGCTCTCCCTCTCCGAGGACCGCACGCGGCTGCAGTACTACGAGCGCACGTTCCCGGTGGCGCCCGGCACCGGCGACACCGGCACCGCGCAGGAGGTGCACGAGCGCCAGCACTACCGCCTCGTCTCGTGGAAGCGCGGCGCCGCCGAGCTGACGTACCGCCGGTTCTTCGACGTGTCCACGCTCGCGGCCGTGCGGGTGGAGCTGCCGGAGATCTTCGAGAAGACCCACCGGGAGATCCTGCGCTGGGTCGAGGCGGGCGAGGTCGACGGCATCCGCGTCGACCACCCCGACGGGCTGTCCGACCCCGGCGGATACGTGCGGCGGCTGCGCGCCGCGATCGGGCCCGACCGCTGGCTGCTGGTGGAGAAGATCCTCGCCGTCGGTGAGGAACTGCCGGCGTCGTGGCCGGTCAACGGCACGTCCGGCTACGAGTCGCTGCGCGAGCTGCAGGGCGTGTTCGTCGACCCCGACGGGGCCGGCGTGCTCACCCAGCTCGCGGCCGAGCACACGGGCCGCAAGGAGTCGGCGCACGCCGCGGAGCACGCGGCCCGCCGCGAGGTGGCCGACACCATCCTCGCCGCCGAGGTGCGCCGGATCGCCGCGCTGGTGCCGGTGCCGGAGGCCGCACCCAGCACCGAGGCCGAGCCGGGCGAGGCCGCCGACCGCGTGCGGGCGGCCGTCGCCGAGCTCCTGTGCGGCTTCCCGGTCTACCGCAGCTACCTCCCGGAGGGCCGGGCGGCGCTCGAGACCGCCGTGGCCGTGGCCCGCACCCACCGGCCCGACCTCGCCGACGTCCTGGCCGCGATCCGCGCCGCCATGCTCGCCGACCCGGCGGGCGACCTGGCCACCCGCGTGCAGCAGACGTCCGGGATGGTGATGGCCAAGGGCGTCGAGGACACCGCGTTCTACCGGTGGAACCGCTTCGTCGCGCTCAACGAGGTGGGCGGCGACCCGTCCCGGTTCGGCGTGGTGCCGGAGGAGTTCCACCGGTCGCTCGCCGCGCGGGAGGCGTCGTGGCCCGCCACCATGACCACGCTCTCCACCCACGACACCAAGCGCTCCGAGGACGTCCGCGCCCGCCTCGCCGTGCTCGCCGAGATCCCGGCCGAGTGGGCGCGGCTGGTGCGCCGGTGGGCGGCCGCGCACCCGCTGCCCGACCGGTCGCTGGAGCTGCTGGCGTGGCAGAACCTCGTGGGCGCCTGGCCGATCCCGGCCGAGCGGATGTCGGCGTACCTGCTGAAGGCGGCCAAGGAGGCCAAAGTCGTCACGAGCCACGTCGAGCCCGTGCCCGAGGTCGACGAGGCCATCGCGGCCTGGCCCGCGCAGGTGCTGGCCGACGGCGAGCTCGTCGCCCAGATCGAGGAGTTCGTGGCCCGCATCGCCGCGCCGGGCCGCTCCAACTCCCTCGGCCAGAAGCTGCTGCAGATCGCGGGGCCCGGCGTGCCCGACGTCTACCAGGGCACCGAGCTGTTCGAGTACTCGCTCGTCGACCCGGACAACCGCCGCCCCGTCGACTGGGCCGCCCGCCGCAAGCTGCTCGCCCGCCTCGACGAGGGCTGGCTGCCCGAGATCGACGCGGAGGGCGCGGCGAAGCTGCTCGTCACGGCCAGCGCGCTGCGGCTGCGCCGCTACCGGCCCGAGGTGTTCACCGGCTACCGGCCGCTGCCCGCGCAGGGCGACGCCGCCGACCACGCCGTCGCGTTCGCGCGATCGGCGTCGCTGGTGGCGGTGGCCACGCGGCTGCCCGTGCGGCTCGCGGCCCGTGGCGGCTGGGGCGACACGGTGCTCCCCCTGCCCGAGGGCACCAGCGACTGGCACGACGTCATCACCGACACCGCGGTGGAGGGCGCCACCCCGAAGGTGGCGGACCTGCTGTCCCGCTACCCGGTGGCGCTGCTGGTCCGCCCGGCGTAACCCGGGTCCCTCGCACACCGGTTGTAGTGGTCACACACCGACTGCATCCGGTGTGCCCGCACCACGGGTGGTGTGCGAGCCCCGCCGGCCGCCGCGTCGCGGCCTCCCGAGCGCCCTCAGCTGCTCGCACACAACCCCGATCGCTCACACACCGACTGCAACCGGTGTGTCAGCACCACAGGTGGTGTGCGAGCCGTCAGGCCGGGACGCTCGCCTTCTCCAGCACCTGCATGAAGGCGCGCGACCACTCGGGCAGATCCGGCCAGCCGCGGCAGGACACCATCGCCCCATCGACGACGTCAGGGGCGTCGACGAAGGTGGCTCCGGCCTGCTCGACGTCGGCCTTCAACGGCGGGAACGCGGCCGTGGTGCGACCACGCAGCAGCCCGAGGGCGGCCGGCACCTGCGCGCCGTGGCAGATCGTGCCCACCGGGAGGCCGCGCTCGAAGAAGTGCGTGACGATACGTGCCACGTCGGGATCGGTGCGGATGTACTCGGGGGCCCGCCCGCCCGGGATCACCAGGGCGTCGAACTGCGCCGGGTCGACGTCGGCGAACGCCAGGTCGACGGGCAGCAGGTGGCCGGGCTTCTCGGTGTAGGCGTCGCAGTCGGGCTCGAAGTCGTGCACCACGAGCTTCACCGCGCGCGTGGTGCGGGCGGCGACGACCGCCTCGTGCCCGCCCTCGCGCAGGCGGAACACCGGGTACATCGAGTCGAGTTCCTCGGCCGCATCTCCCGTCAGGACCAGCACGCGCGCCATCGCCCGCTCCTTCCCCTCGCCGGATCCCGTCCACTGTATGGATCTCGCACCCGCCGCGACAGCCCCCCGCGGGCCCCGAGGCGCGCGCCGGCGCGAAGGGAGGCAGGATCGTCCGACGTGACCGAGTTCGCTGTGTGGGCGCCGCAGCGCCAGCGCGTACGGGTGCTGGTGGACGGCACCGCGCACGACATGTCCTCCGACGACGCGGGCTGGTGGCGGGCCACCGTCGACGACGCCGCGCCCGGGACCGCCTACGCCTTCCTGCTCGACGACGACGAGGAGCCGCTGCCCGACCCGCGCTCGCGCTGGCAGCCCACCGGGGTGCACAGCGCGTCGCGCGTGTACGACGAATCCGCCTTCTTCTGGACCGACCGCGCCTGGACCGGCCGTCAGCTGCCCGGCAGCGTCTTGTACGAGCTGCACATCGGCACGTTCACCGACGAGGGCACCTTCGACGCGGCGACCGAGCGGCTGGACCACCTCGTGGGCCTGGGCGTCGACATGGTCGAGGTGCTGCCGGTCAACGCGGTCGACGGGCCGCGCAACTGGGGCTACGACGGCGTCGGCTGGTACGCGGTCACGGAGAACTACGGCGGGCCGGACGCGTTCAAGCGCTTCGTCGACGCCTGCCACGCCCACGGGCTGGGCGTCGTGCTCGACGTCGTCTACAACCACCTCGGCCCGTCGGGGGCCTACCTCGACCGGTTCGGCCCCTACTTCGCGGGCAGCAACATCTGGGGGCCGTCGCTCAACCTCGACGGCGCGTACTCCGACGAGGTGCGCCGCTACGCGATCGACAACGCGCTCATGTGGCTGCGCGACTTCCACGTCGACGGCCTGCGGCTCGACGCCGTGCACGCGCTGCACGACAGCCGCGCCACGCACCTGCTCGAGGAGCTGGCCGTCGAGGTCGAGGCCCTGTCGGCGCACGTGGGGCGGCCGCTGTCGCTGATCGCGGAGTCCGACCTGAACGACCCCAGGCTGGTCACCGCCCGCGACGGCGGCGGGTACGGGCTGCACGCACAGTGGTGCGACGACATCCACCACAGCCTGCACGCCGTGCTCACGGGGGAGTCGCAGGGTTACTACGCCGACTTCGCCACCGCAGGCATCACGGGCCTGGCCCACGTGTTCACGCGCGCGTTCCTGCACGAGGGCACGTGGTCGAGCTTCCGGCAGCGCAGCCACGGCGCGCCGGTGGACACCCGGCGCATCCCCGGCCACCGCTTCCTCGCGTACCTGCAGAACCACGACCAGATCGGCAACCGCGCCACCGGCGACCGGCTCAGCCAGACCCTCTCCCCCGGCCTGCTGGCCTGCGGTGCGGCGCTCGTGCTCTGCTCGCCGTTCACGCCGATGCTGTTCATGGGCGAGGAGTGGGGCGCCCGCACGCCGTGGCAGTTCTTCTCCTACTTCCCCGACGAGAAGCTGCGCGACGCCGTGCGCGAGGGCAGGCGCCGCGAGTTCGCCGAGCACGGGTGGGGCGAGACGGAGGTGCCCGACCCGAACGCGGAGAGCACGTTCCTCGACTCGAAGCTCGACTGGGACGAGCCCGCACAGGAACCGCACGCCACCCTCCTACGGGTGCACCGCGAGCTGATCACGCTGCGCAAGCAGTGGCCGGAGCTGTCCGACCCGTGGCTCGACGAGGTGGGGGTGGGCGGCGACGACACCGCCCGCACCGTGGTGCTGCACCGCGGCACGCTGCGGGTGACGTGCAACCTCGGCGCCGATGCCGTCACCCTCGACCTGCAGGCCCCGGTCGACCGGATCCTGCTGGCCTCGGAGCCGGTGAAGGGGGACGGCACGACGATCGCGCTGCCGCCCGAGTCGTTCGCCGTGGTGAAGCTGAGCTGAGGGACGGCTCCGCCACGCTGCCGAGCGCGACGGGGCCCGGTGCGGGTGGCCGGGCCCTTCGGCGGGCCGCCCCTCACAGGTCAAGATCGCCAGTCGGGCACGTTTCCCGACGCCTCGCGTCGGGTTTCGCGCCCACACAACGATCATGCCCTCGCCGCGCGGCATCCTGGTGGCGGTCTCCCCTGGAGGGGCGAAGCCGGAGGTTTCGCGGCGATCAAGGAGAAATGGTCGCTCCTGAAGATCATCTGCCCTTGACCGACGCCCCGGAGCGCAAGGGGTCATGATCAGGGAGTTGGCGCATTCCCGGGGCGAAAACGCCCGCGTTTGCGCCAAAGTCGTGATCATGCCCTGGTAGGCGCCCTCCTGGCGGCGCCGCGCATCGTGCGGGCCGGCTTCGCGGCAGAGAAACACGGTCGGCCACGGCGCCCGTCGGCGTTAGTGTCGGCGGGTGCCGTCCTTGCAGACACTGCTGACGTTCACGCTGGCGGGCGTCATCCTGGTGATCATCCCCGGCCCCAGCGTGCTGTTCATCGTGGGCCGCGCGCTGGCGCACGGCAGGCGGGCGGCCCTGGCGAGCGTCGCGGGCAACACCGCGGGGGCGTCGCTCGTGGTGCTCGTCGTCGCACTGGGGTTCGGCACGATCGCGGCGCAGTCGATCGCGGTGTTCACCGTGCTCAAGCTGGTCGGCGCGGCCTACCTCGTCTACCTGGGCGTGCAGACCATCCGCAAGCGCGGCGACCTGCTCGGCCGCCTCGGCGAGCCCGCGGCTCCCGCCGACGGGCGCCTGTTCCTGCAGGGCCTCGTCGTCGGGGCCACCAACCCCAAGGTGCTGGTGTTCTTCGCCGCCGTGCTGCCGCAGTTCGTCGACACCGCGGTGGGCAGCCCGACCACCCAGATGCTGGTGCTCGGGCTGCTCTTCGCGATCATCGCGGCCTCGCTGGACAGCGCGTGGGGCCTCGCCGCCGGCACGGCCCGCGCCTGGTTCGCCACCTCCCCCGCCCGGCTGCGGTGGATGGGCGGGATCGGTGGCACCTCCCTGATCGTGATGGGCGCGGGCCTGGCGCTCACCGGCCGCAAGGACTGACCGCCGCGGTCAGCCGTGGGCGCGCAGGGCGGCTGCGAACCACTCGAACGGCTCGATCTGCGACGGCGGGCGGCCCCAGCCGTTGAGGATGCCCAGCAGGTCCCAGTAGCGCGAGACCCTGCGGTCGGTGAAGGTCTCGATCGTGGTGGCCAGCTCGTCGCGGGCCGTCGCGTCCATATAGGGCTCGATGATCCGGGCGAGGGCCTCCTGCCCCTCGGGCGAGTCCGGTGCGATGCCGGACTCGACGGCGGCGCCGGCGTGCTCGACGATCGGGCCGGGGTCGAACTGCGGCTGGTCGGGGCCGGCCTCCGAGCCGGCCACGGCCATCTCCCGAGCCCGCGCGCGGAACGCCGGGTCCTGCACGAGCTCGGCGAGCTCCACCCACGCCTCCACCTGCTCGGTGGTCGGTTCGTCGGGGAGTTCGGTCGGGAGCATCCGCATGTTGTCGGCGATCCCGGCGCCGGGGGCGTTCGGGTCGGTGCCGGCGAACGTGGCGTCGACGAACTCGTCGATCATCTGGCGGCGCTCGGCGGCGGAGAGCCGGGCGAGGTCGTTCATCAGTGCTGCCTTCCGTGGGGTGGGAGCGCCCCGCGCGAGCAGCGTGCACACGGCGCGCTGCGTGCGCAGGACGCGGATCTGGTGGTCGATGGCCTGCACGTGCGCGGCGGCGACCTCCTCCACGCTGCGCCTGCGCTCGAGCACGAGCCGGACGTCGTCCAGCCCCATGCCGAGCTCGCGCAGTGTGCGCACGAGGTCGAGCCGCGCCACCGCCCGGCTGTCGTACCGGCGGTAGTTGCCGGACGAGCGGTCCGTCTCGGGCAGCACGCCCTCGTCGGACCAGAAGCGGATGGTGCGGACCGGCACGCCCGTGCGGCGGGCGAGCTGCCCGATCGTCAGCAGGTGTTCCTCGGCCATGGATCCGATCCTGGAGTCTCCAGCGACTGGAAGGTCAAGGCCGATTCTCCCTCGTGCCAGACTGGCTCGCGTGGGTGACGGCACGACCTCGGTCCAACGCGTCGTCGACGCCGTCACCCTGTTGGTCGACGAGCGGCCCGTCGTGCTGCTCGCCGCGGCGCTCGCGCTGGTGGCCGTCGGCTGGTCGGCCACCTGGTACTGGACGCGGATCGTCGTGACGATCGCGCACGAGGGCGGGCACGCGCTCGTGGCGGTGCTCGCCGGGCGCGGCCTCACCGGGATCCGGCTGCACGCCGATACGTCCGGGCTCACGGTCTCCACCGGGGCGCGGCGCGGGCCGGGGCTGGTGTTCACGTTCCTCGGCGGCTACCCGGCGCCCTCGCTGCTCGGGCTCGGGGGCGCCCTCCTGGTGGCGGCCGACCTCGCGGGCCTGATGCTGTGGATCGCGATCGGCCTGCTCGTCACCACGCTGGTGCACGTCCGCAACGCCTACGGCGTGTTCTCCGTGCTGGCCACGGGGGCGCTCGTCGGGGCCGTCGCCTGGTGGGGCGAGCCGCGGCTGCAGGACGGGTTCGCGGCGGCCTTGTGCTGGTTCCTGCTGTTCGGGGGCGTGCGGGCCGTCCACGAGCTGCAGCGCAGCAGGCGCCGCGGCGCGTCCGACGCGGACATGCTCGGCTCCCTCACCGGGGTGCCCCGCGGAATGTGGGTGCTGCTGTTCTGGTTGCTCGCGGTGGCCGCGGTCGTCGCGGCCGGGGTGCTGCTCTTCACCGGAGGAATCGCGTGAGCGACTGGAACCAGCAGATCATCGACGAGTTCCGCGCCAACGGCGGCCGCGTCAGCGGGATGTTCGAGGGCGCCGACATGATCCTCGTCCACCACGTGGGCGCGAAGTCGGGCACCGAGCGGGTCACACCGCTGGTGCACTTCCCCGAGGACGACCAGCGCACGATCATCGTCGCTTCCGCGGGCGGGGCCCCGAAGCACCCGGCGTGGTTCCACAACCTCAAGGCGAACCCGAAGATCGGGGTCGAGGTCGGCACGGAGACCTACACCGTGGTGGCCGAGGAGGTCACCGGCGCCGAGCGTGACGAGCTGTGGGAGCGCATCACCGCGAAGGCCTCCGGGTTCGCCGACTACCAGGCCAAGACGGAGCGGACCATCCCGCTGGTGCGGCTCACCCGGGTGTCCTGAGGCAGGATCGGCGCATGCCGATCACACTCGACCAGGCCCAGACCATCGTCCGCGCCGCCCTTCAGCACGGCACCGAGCAGGGCTTCCAGCCCCTCACCGTCGCGGTGCTCGACCCGGGCGGCGCGCTCGTCGCGCTGGGCCGCCAGGACGGTTCGGGCTACCTGCGGCCCGACCTCGCCACCGCGAAGGCGTGGGGCCTGCTGGGCATGGGCATGAACAGCCGCGCGCTCGCCGCGCGCGCCGAGGCGTCGCCCGACATCTACACCTCGCTCGTGGGCCTGGCCGGCGGCAAGGTCGTCTCGGTGCCGGGCGGCGTGCTCGTCCGCGACGGCGAGGGACAGCTGCTCGGAGCCGTCGGCATCAGCGGTGACGCCTCGCTGAACGACGAGGCAGCGGCGGTGGCGGGCATCGAGGCCGCGGGCCTGGTGGCGGAGACGGGCGCATGATCTGAAACGTTCCCTGAATCGATGCCTAACCTGGACCTGATCGTTCCAGTCCAGGCGCTAGACTCGATCGCGTGAGCCGACGTACCAAGATCGTCTGCACCATCGGTCCCGCCACGGCGACGCCGGACCGGATCCGCGAGCTCGTGCAGGCGGGTATGGACGTCGCCCGCCTGAACTTCAGCCACGGCAACCGCGACGACCACAAGCGGGTCTACGACATGGTCCGGGCCGCGGCCGACGCCGAGGGCCGCGCGGTCGGGATCATGGGCGACCTGCAGGGCCCCAAGATCCGGCTGGGCCGCTTCGCGGGCGGGCCCGTCGAGTGGCGCACCGGCGAGGAGGTGCGGATCACGGTCGAGGACGTGGCGGGCACCCACGACCGCGTGTCCACCACCTACGCCGGTCTCGCCACCGACGCCCGCCCCGAGGACCGCCTGCTCGTCGACGACGGCAAGGTCGCCCTGCGGGTGGTCAAGGTCGAGGGCGAGGACGTCGTCTGCCGCGTCACCGAGGGCGGCCCGGTGAGCGACAACAAGGGCATCTCGCTGCCCGGCATGAACGTGTCGGTGCCCGCGCTCACCGAGAAGGACTGCTCAGACCTCGAGTTCGCGCTCGACCTGCGCGTCGACACCATCGCGCTGTCGTTCGTGCGCAGCCCGGCCGACATCGACGTCGTCCACAAGATCATGGACAGCAAGGGCGCCCGGCTGCCGGTCATCGCCAAGCTCGAGAAGCCGGAGGCCGTCGACAACCTCGAGGCCATCGTCCTCGCGTTCGACGGCATCATGGTCGCCCGCGGCGACCTGGGCGTCGAGCTGCCGCTGGAGCACGTGCCGCTGGTGCAGAAGCGCGCCATCCAGATCGCGCGCGAGAACGCCAAGCCGGTCATCGTCGCCACCCAGATGCTCGACTCGATGATCACGAACTCGCGGCCCACGCGCGCGGAGGCGTCCGACGTCGCCAACGCCGTGCTCGACGGCGCCGACTGCGTGATGCTCTCGGGCGAGACGAGCGTCGGGCGCTACCCGATCAAGTCGGTCGCCACGATGGCCGACATCATCGAGGCCGTCGAGGACGGGCCGGTCTCGGTCCCGCCGCTCAACCACGTGCCGCGCACCAAGCGGGGCGTGCTGTCCTACGCGGCGCGCGACATCGGCGAGCGGCTCTCCGCCCGCGCGCTCGTGGCGTTCACGCAGTCCGGCGACACGGTCCGCAGGCTCGCCCGCCTGCACACGCGGCTGCCGCTGCTCGCGTTCACCCCGGCCCCCGAGGTGCGCAGCCAGCTGGCCATGAGCTGGGGCGTGGAGACCTTCCTCGTCGACTACGTCGAGTCCACCGACGCCATGGTCCGCCAGGTCGACCACGCCATGCTGTCGATCGCGCGGTTCCAGCCCGGTGACCTCGTCGTGATCGTCGCCGGCTCGCCGCCCGGCACCATCGGCTCCACCAACCTCATCCGCGTCCACCGCCTGGGCGAGGAGGACCACGCCTGACGCGCGCGGTCGTCCGCAGGCTCGGCCCGGCGGAGTGGGCCACGCTGCGCGAGCTCCGGCTCGCTGCCCTGCTCGACGCCCCGGGCGCGTTCGCGTCCACCCACGAGCGGGAGCGGGCGGAGCCGGATGATCGCTGGCGTGATCGCGTAGCCCGCCGGGCCTGCTTCGTCGCGGAGGTGGACGGAGAACCGGCCGGGCTCGCGATCGGCACGCCGTCATACGACGGGCTGCCGGCACGCCGTGACCTGATCTCCCTGTGGGTGCCCCCGGAGCACCGCGGCCACGGCATCGCGGCCGCGCTCGTGGCCGCCGTCGTCGCGTGGGCGGACCGCGACGGAGCCCGCGAGGTGGCGCTCTGGGCGGCCGACGGCAACACCGCCGCGGCCGCGGTCTACCGGCGCGCGGGGTTCGCGCCGACCGGACGCCGGCAGCCGTTGCCGAGCAACCCCGCGACGAACGAGGAGGAGTGGGTCCGCACGGTCCCGCGCTGACCGGTCACCCGCGCAGCACCACCGGCAGCTCCACCAGCCTGCTCCCCTGCACGCCGCGGTCGACCCGGCGCAGCTCGTCGTAGGGCACCGCGAGCCGGGCGTCGGGGAAGTCGGCCGCCAGCACGTCGGCCACGACCTGCATCTCCACCAGTGCCAGCTGCGCGCCGATGCAGTAGTGCGGGCCCGCGCCGAACGGCAGGCCCTGCCCCTCGCCCGCGGCGTTGATCCCCGCGAGGTGGACGAGGATCGGCGCCCGTTCCGGTAGCCGCACGCCGTCGAGGTCGACCTCGGTGCGCGTGAACCGCCAGAGCGTGTACGGGGCGGGCGGGTGCCGGCGCAGGACGTCGCGCACCAGATCGTCCGACGGGTCGCCGAGCGCGCTCGCGACGAGGAACCCGAGCGCGGAGTCCGTGGTGATCTGGCTGGCGAAGATCAGCCCGAACAGCAGGTAGCTCAGCTCCTGGTCGGTCATCCCCTCCGGCACCCGCTCGCGCAGCTCGACGGCCATGCCCCCGCCCGCCTCCAGCGCGGCCGCGGCGAGCTCGGCGAACGACCCCAGCACCTTCGCGAACTCGGCCGGGCCGTAGCTGCCCATCCCGGCGCAGGCCTCGACCGCCTGGTCCACCCGGTCGGCGGGTACGCCGAGCAGCTCGCAGATCACGGTGAGGGGGAACCGCGTCGTGAAGTCGGCCGCGAGGTCGACCGTGCCGTCGACGGCCAGCTGCTCCCTGGCGATCTCGGCGATCCGCCCCGCGTACCCCTGCATCCGGCGGGCGCCGAACAGCGGGGCGTGCGCCTTGCGCAGCGCCGCGTGCGCCGGCCCGTCCAGCGTGGTGAGCGACGGCTGCTCGGCCGCGGTCGGCTCGAGTCCCGCCGCCCACCGGTTCCAGTCCACCGGGGCGAACGCGGGGTCCTTCACGACGCGCTCGTCAGCCAGCACCCTCCGGGCCAGCGCGGCCTCCGTGACGATCCAGACCGGGCCACCCGCCGGCGCCTCGGCGCGCACCACCGGGCCGGCCGCCCGTAGCGCGGCGCCGGTGCCGGGTTCGTCGATCCGCCGGACGACGGTCGCGAACGGGTCCACGGGGGCGGTCGGGGCGTCCAGCACTTTCGGCTCCCAAGTCACTAGGCTGCCTAGCTAACGTAACATGGATCCGTGCCCGACGAGATCGAGTCCAGGGAACGCACCCGCTGGGCGGCCGCCGAACCGACGTGGGCGCTCTGGGAGGTGATGCGCGCCGCCACCGACGCCGGGCACGTGCTGGCCCAGCGACTGGGCCTGCCCTACAACGACGTGCGGGCGCTGAGCATCCTCGCCGAGGCCACCGATCCCCTCGGCCCGGTCGAGCTGGGCAACCGACTCGGGATGCGGTCCGCATCGGCCACGGAGCTCGTCGACCGGCTCGAGGGCACCGGGCACATCCGGCGCGTCCGCCACCCGCACGACCGCCGCCGCGTGATCCTCGAGATGACCGACACCGGGTGGCACGCCGTCATGGCGCAGCTGGGCCCGCTGCTCGCCCGCTTCGACCGCGTGGCCGACGGCCTCGACCCCGAGGGCAGCGCCACCGTGGTGGGCTACCTGCGCGCGATCGCGGAGGAACAGCGCGCCTACCGCTCCACTCCCTGACCGCCCGGCGCCGCCGGAGCTGAGAGGATGCCGCGGTGACGCGTACGCCCGCCGTACCCCAGACCGACGCCGACGGCGTGCCGCGCGGCCAGGCCGTCCTCGACGGGCTGGTCCAGCTCCTCGACCTGGAGCAGCTGGAGGTCAACCTGTTCCGCGGGGTCAGCCCACCCGAGCGCCCCACCCGCGTGTTCGGCGGGCAGGTGGCGGGCCAGGCCCTCGTCGCCGCGGTCCGCACCGTGCCGGCCGACCGCTCGGTCCACTCGTTGCACGCCTACTTCATCCGGCCCGGCGACCCCCGCGTCCCGATCGTCTACGACACCGAACGCGTGCGCGACGGCCGCTCCTTCACCACCCGCCGCGTCCTGGCGATCCAGCACGGCGAGGCGATCTTCTCCCTGTCGGCCTCGTTCCAGCTGCACGAGGAGGGCCTGGAGCACAGCGAGCCCGCTCCGACCGGCGTGCCCGCACCCGACACCCTCCCCACCGTCGGCGAGCGGGTGGCGCGCGGCGACGGCGCCGGCTGGCTCGCCCGCGAACCCCGACCGATCGACATGCGGTTCGTCGACGAACCGGCCTGGTCCAGCGCCCGCACCGGCCCCACCGACGCCCCGGTGCGGGTGTGGATGCGCGCCGACGGCACCCTGCCCGACGACCCCCTGCTCCACGTCTGCCTGCTCACCTACGCCAGCGACATGACCCTCCTCGGCTCGGTGGTCGCCCGCCACGACGTCCCCTTCGACCGCCTGCAGATGGCGAGCCTGGACCACGCCATGTGGTTCCACCGCCCCTTCCGCGCCGACCAGTGGCTGCTCTACACCTGCTACTCCCCCACCGCCTCCGGCTCCCGCGGGCTCGCCACCGGCCGGTTCACCACCGAGGACGGCCGACTGGTGGCCACCACCGTGCAGGAAGGCCTGGTGCGCCTGCGCCGCCGCACCTGAGCGCGGCCACAGCCTGCATGATCACGGAGTCGGCGCGTTCCCATGTCGATTTCGCCCGGGAACGCGCCGACTTCGTGATCATGACGATCTCCGCGGATGTCACCCCAGAGCGTGACCGGCCCGCTACGGTGCACCTGTGGGCCGGGCGCGGAGTGCGGTGGTGGTCGTGGTCGTGCTCCTCCTCGCCGGCTGCACCACCATCACCGGGCAAGCCGGGCCGGCCGAACCCCCGGCACCCACCCGGCCGCGGGAGGTCCGGATCGACGGAGTCGACCCCTGCTCGCTGCTCACCGAGGCCCAGCGGGCGGAATTGGGGTTGGACGCGGAACCGCGCTCGGACGTCGGGCCCCTGCCACCATATCCCGGCACCGACATTCCGCTGTGCTTGTTCGGCGGATTCCAGCCGCGTTCGATATCGCTGGGCGTCGCACTCATCGGCACAACTGGCGTAGAACTCTATCTGTCCGGCAACCTCGCAGCCGACATCCGGCAGGCCCACGTCCAGGACTATCCAGCTGTCGTGGCGATCGCGCCCAGGAACCCCTCGTTCTGCAGCGTCGTCATCGACGTCGCCTCTGGTCAGGCCGTTGATGTCAACTTTCGGCTCGACGGGCCGGACGCCAGCGCACCGGTGGAGTCGCTCTGCGCAGACGCAGAGCGAGCGGCCGACGCTGTGCTCGACACGCTCATCGCTCTTCGCTGACCGAGCGACCGTTCACAGTTGTGAACGATGCAGGTGGATAGCCCTCGGATTTGAGCCGGGGACCGTAGCGTGGACGCGACTACGGAAGCGAGGATGAAATGCCCGAGCCGCAACCCGCTGTCACTCTTCGTGTCGAACCGCAGGCTCTGCAGTCGATCAAGGCCGTATTCGAGGAGTCCATCGCAGAGCTTCGGTTGCAGGTCCAGCGTCTCGGGAGCTCGGCATTCATCCCCGAGCCGTGGATGGGCGACCAGGTCAGCAGCGCAATGCAAACCCACTACAACGCCGTGGTGATGGAGGCTCCCGACGGCGCCTACGCCGCCATCACCGAGTACGTCAACAGCCTGATCGCCATCCGCGACAGCCTCAAGGCCATGGAGGCGCAGTACCTCGCCACCGAGGCCGAGATCGCAAGAGGCCTGGGCCGGCAGGCGTGAACGACATCCGCTGGGAGGGCATGAGCCACGACGAGATCTACGCGGCCGTGCACCAGGGCCCCGGTGCGGCGGTCTCGGGGCCTGCGGAGGACGCGTGGAAGGAGGCGGAGGCGCTGATCGTGCGGATCGACGAGCGGATCGCGTCGGCGATCGCCGCGTCGGCGGCGGAGTGGGAGGGCGGCGCGGCCGACGCCACGCGGTCGGCGATGACCCCGCTCGGGCAGTGGGCCCTCGACGCGGCGAGGCAGGCGAAGCTGACGGCGGCGGCGGTCACCGGGCAAGGGCTGCAGGCGAACTACGTCCGGGAGCACATGCCGGAGCCGCTCACCGAGCAGCGGAACGCGGCGATCGGGGAAGCCCTGACGGACCCGACGTACATCTTCCACGGCCTCGACGACCTGCAGGCCGTGGAGGAGGACGCCGCCAACCGCTCGGCCCGCGCGATCGAGCTGATGAAGCACTACACCGAGGGCTCGGAGGGCAACCGCGACTTCTGGACCTCCTGGCCGTTCCCGCCGCAGGTCACGGTCGCCTCCGCGCCGGCACCGCCAGGGGGCGTCGACCTGCCGGTTCCCACCCCGCTCGCGGACATCCCCCCACCACCGCCAGGCGGCGGCCTCCCCCCAGCGCCGCCTTCCGCGGCCCCCACGCCCGCCGGGGCCGTCCCGCCTCAGCCGCCGTCCGCGGCCGTTCCGCCGGCACCGATCGCACCCGTCGTGCCGCCACCCGTGCCCGGCGCACCGGCCGTCCCGGCGGCATCGACCGGCCTGCCCCTGGCCCCCGGCGCACCCCCACCCGGCGTCGTACCGCCCGGCCCGGTCGTGCCCCCGGCGCCGCCCGGGAGCCCGGGTACGCCGCCGGGCGGGGTCCTCCCCACCGTCCCCGGCCCACCGGCGCGGGCCACACCGCCGCCCGGCTGGCGCGACGTCATCCCCCGCATCCCGCGCACGCCGGCAGGCGGCCCACCCGCGCCCGGGAGCAGCGCCCTCCCACCCGGCGCCCGCGCCACCACCGCCGAGCCGCCCCTCGGTCGCTCCGTGCGCGAGCCCTCACCGCGGCCCGGCGGGTCCGCACCTCCCGCCGGGGCGCGGCCGGGCGGACCCGCCGCGCTGGGCGGCTTGTACCCGCCGTTCGCCGCCGGGGCGCCCGGCACGCAGGAGCGGGAACGCCGCAGGCCCGACTACCTCCTCGACGACTCCGGCGCCTTCCTCGACGACCGCTGGTTCACCCCGGCCGTGATCACCCCCGACGACCCTCCACCCAGCAGGTGAACGACGATCGGGATGCGTCCGGCACCGGTAGCGTCCCCGGTGTGCAGACGGAGATCCGCCTCGCAGCCGACGACGGGTTCTCGCTGCCCGGCGTGCTCACGCTGCCCCGCACCGGCGAACCGCCGTACCCCGCGCTGGTGATGATCTACGAGGCGTTCGGCATGAACGACGAGATGCGGCGCATCGCCCGCGACCTCGCCGCCGAGGGGTACGCGGTGCTCATCCCCGACCTGTTCGCGCGCGGCCGGGTCACCGCCCTGTGCGTGGCGCGGGCGATGCGCACCGTGCGGCGCGGCCACGGCCGCGAGCTCGACGACATCGAGGCCGCCCGCCGCTGGCTGGCCGACCGCCCCGAGGTCGACGCCGAGCGGATCGGCACCATCGGCTTCTGCCTCGGCGGCAGCTTCGCGCTGCTGCTGGCGGGCAGCGGCCGCTACAAGGTCAGCGCCCCGTTCTACAACCTCCCGATGCCGGTGCCGCGCGCGTGCCCGCTCGTCGCCAGCTACGGCGGGCGCGACCGCACCACCCGCGGCTTCGGCGACCGCCTCGAGGCCCGGCTCACGGAGCTCGGCGTGCCGCACGACGTCCGCACCTACCCCGAGGCGGGCCACTCCTTCCAGAGCAGGCCGCCCGGCCTGATCGGGGCGCTGACGAAGTACACGCCGTTCCGGGCCGAGTACCACGCCCCCACCGCCGAGGACGCCCACCGCCGCATCGTCGCGTTCTTCCGCGAGCACCTCGACGGGCGCAGGTCGATCGACTAGGAAGGAGGTCGTGCCGGTCCTCACGCAGTTCCTCGTGCGCCGCCGGCACGTCGACTTCGCCCTGGTGTACACCTGCGCGTGTCCGGGATCCCACTGACCGATTCCGCCGGGTGGCCGCGGCCGCCTCAGCACATAGCAGGATGGGGAGCATGACCGAGCAGGACCGAAGGTGGGGCTTCCGCACGCGCGCGGTGCACGCCGGGCACGTGCCCGACATCGCGACCGGGGCGCGGGCGGTGCCGATCTACCAGTCCACGAGCTTCGTGTTCGAGGACACCACCGATGCCGCGAGCCTGTTCGCGCTGCAGAAGTACGGGCTCATCTACAGCCGCATCGCGAACCCGACCGTCGCCGCGCTGGAGGAGCGGCTCGCGAGCCTCGACGGCGGGCTGGGGGCGGTCGCCACGGCCAGCGGGCAGGCCGCGGAGTTCCTCACGTTCGCCTGTCTCGCCGGGGCCGGTGACCACATCGTCGCCGCCGCGGGCCTCTACGGCGGCACGATCACCCAGCTCGACGTCACCCTGCGCCGCTTCGGCGTCGACACCACGTTCGTCGCGGGGGGCGACCCGCAGGACTTCGCCGCGGCGATCACCGACCGCACGAAGCTGGTGTTCGCCGAGGTCGTGTCCAACCCCGGTGGCGAGGTCGCCGACCTCGCGGGGCTCGCCGACGTCGCCCACGCCGCGGGCATCCCGCTGGTCGTCGACGCCACGGTCGCCACCCCGTACCTGTGCCGGCCGATCGAGCACGGCGCCGACATCGTGATCCACTCGGCCACGAAGTTCCTCGGCGGGCACGGCACCACGCTGGGCGGGGTCGTGGTCGAGTCGGGCCGCTTCCCGTGGGGCAACGGGAAGTTCCCGTCGATGACCGAGCCCGTGCCCTCCTACGGCGGGCTCACCTGGTGGGGCAACTTCCAGGAGTTCGGGTTCCTCACCAAGCTGCGGGCCGAGCAGCTGCGCGACGTGGGCGCCTCGCTGTCGCCGCACAGCGCGTTCCTGCTGATCCAGGGCGTGGAGACGCTGCCGCAGCGAATGGAGGCGCACATGGCCAACGCGCGTGCGGTGGCCGAGTGGCTCGACGCCGACCCGCGCGTGTCCTACGTCCGCTGGGCGGGGCTGCCCGACCACCCCCACCACGACCGCGCCGCCCGCTACCTGCCACTCGGGCCCGGTGCGGTGTTCTCGTTCGGCGTGGTCGGCGGGCGGGAGGCCGGGGCGCGGTTCATCGAGTCGGTGCAGCTGTGCAGCCACCTCGCCAACATCGGTGACGCCCGCACGCTCGTGATCCACCCCGGCTCCACCACCCACCAGCAGCTCACCGACGACCAGCTGCGCGACGCGGGTGTGCCGCCGGACCTCATCCGGATCAGCGTGGGGCTCGAGGACCCCGAGGACATCCTGTGGGACCTCGACCAGGCGCTCGCCGCGGCATCCAAGGAGACCTCGTGAGCTGGGAGAACCCCTCGGCCACCCGGCGGCAGCAGATCCTGCGCGCCACCCGCAACGTCGCGGTGGTGGGCGCGTCGCCGAACCCGGCACGGGCGAGCAACTTCGTGTCCACCTACCTGCTCGCCAGCACCGACTACGACGTCTACTTCGTCAACCCGAACGCCACCGAGATCCTCGGCAGGCCGGTGTACAAGAGCCTCGCCGACCTGCCGGTGGTGCCGGACATCGTCGACGTGTTCCGCCGTCGCGAGGACCTGCCGTCGGTGCTCGACGACGTGCTCGCCGTCGGCGGGGTGAAGACGTTCTGGCTGCAGTTCGGGCTGTTCGACGAGGACGTGGCGCGCCGCGCGGAGGCCGAAGGGCTCGAGGTGGTGATGGACCGCTGCCTGAAGGTCGAGCACGCGCGGTTCCACGGCGGGCTGCACATCGCCGGGTTCGACACCGGCGTGATCAGCGCACGGCGGCGCGCGTCTCGCTGAGGAAGGACCGGATCGCGGACGTGAGCGCCGCGGGCTGGTCCTCGGGCACGAGCGTGTAGCTGTCGGGGATCGTCACGAGCCTGCCCTGCGGGTAGAGCGCTGCGAGCCGGGGGCCGTGGTCGGCGGGCATGATGCGGTCCTCGGCGGCCCAGACGACGAGCACCGGGCCCTCGAACGACCGGTTGCGCTCGGCCCAGTCGAGCAGCACCTCGCGCGGCGGGGTGCTGAGCCCGTAGGCCGCGAGGTCGCGGCGCACCCCGGCCTGCTCGCGGGCCGGGCGGAACCACTCGTCCATGACGGCGGCGGGCACGGGCCGTTTGCTCATCCAGCCCCAACCGCCGGGCGCGCGGCGCACCGCGCGGAACCGCTGCAGCTGCGCGAGCAGCGCCAGCCCGCCCGGGACCCGGGCGGTGGCGACCAGCAGCCGCCCGGCGATGCCCGGCGGGTAGTTGTCGAAGGCCTCGCAGGCCACCAGCACCATCCGCGCCACGCGCTCGGCGCCGCCGTGGGCCACGAGGAGCTGCGCACCGCCCCAGTCGTTCTGCACGAGGGTGACGTCGCGCAGGTCGAGCCGCTCCAGGAATTCGCGGATCAGCCCGGCCATCGCGGCGTGGGAGAGGTCGGCCCCCGGCCGCATCGGACGGCGGTGCGAGCCGAGCGGCAGGTGCGGGAGCACACACCGGTACTCGCCCGCCAGCTCCGCGACGACGTGGCGCCACTCGGTGGGCGCCACCATCACGCCGTGCAGGAAGACGAGGACGGGGCCGTCGCCGCCGGTGTCGGTGTACTCGATGGTGCCCGCCGAGAGCTCGATCTCCGCCATCGCTCCCCCACGACTAGATAGATCGCTCTAATGAATTCGAGGCTAGGGTGTGGGGGAAGGCGAGCGCAAGGAGGTGCGGTGGCAGCGGGCACGAGGGAGCGGATCGTCGCCACGACGAGCGAGCTGTTCCGGCGGCAGGGGTACCCCAGCACCGGCCTCAAGCAGATCGTCGCGGAGGCGGGAGCCCCGTTCGGCTCGATCTACCACTTCTTCCCCGGCGGGAAGCAGCAGCTCGCCGCCGAGGTGATCCGGACGTCCGGGCGGGCGTACCAGCAGCTGGTCGAGGCGATCCTCGACGAGGCGCCGGACGCGGTCACCGCCGTCGAGACCGGCTTCGCGGCAGCCGCCGAGACGCTGGCCGCCACCGACTACGCCGACGCCTGCCCGATCGCCACGGTGGCGCTGGAGGTGGCGAGCACCGACGACACCCTGCGTGCGGCCACGGCCGAGGTCTTCGACGCGTGGGTAGAGGCCGGGGCCGCCCGGTTCCGGCGATGGGGGTTCGCACCGGCCGACGCCCGCCGGCTGGCGATCGTGTTCATCACCGGCCTGGAGGGTGCGTTCGTGCTGTGCCGGGCGGCGCGCAGCACCGAGGCGCTGACGGCGGCCGCGAGCGCGGTGACCGCGGCGATCCGCGCCGCTCAGGAGGTCAGCGCGCCACGCTGAAGAAGGCCAGCGACACCCAGAAGAACGGAGCCGCCAGCAGGACGAGCAGCCAGAACGCCCACGCCCGGCGGCGGGCGATCGCCCAGACCACCACCGTGGCCAGCAACGTCGGCAGGACCATCACGCCGATCAACCGGCCGAGTGCCCGGTCGCTGGGCGGCGGGCCGGCGACGGCGAGGACCAGCACCACGTACACCGCGGCCCAGACGGCCGCAGCGGCGAGGGCCATCACGAACCGGGTCCGTCGCGCCGGCTGCCCGACCGGCGGCGGGCCGTGCTCGGGGTTCTCCGGATAGGGCGGCGCGCCCGGCATCGGGGCGTGCGGCACCCCGCCGTCGACGCCGGGGGTGAACCCCGGGGCACCCGCCCACGACGGCGGTCGCCCGTCCTCGGGCCGAGGGTCCTGGGGCGGGGTGGTCACGGAGGCGACCGTAGCCTCGCCCGTCCCCGCTGTCGCGGGCGACGGCCGAGCGAGAGACTCGCCCGGCGGAACGCGAGACTCGGCCGCCGAAACGGGAGACTCGCCGGGGGTTGGCGAGTCTCCCGTTTGGTGGGGCGAGTGTCGCGTTCAGCGTGGCGAGTCGCGCACCTCGGGCGTCGGCACGGGCGGGGACGGGCGGCGGGGGCCGTAGGTGAGGCGGCGCAGGAGAAGTTCGGCGGGGCCGCGGAATCCCGCACGGGCTGACGCGGCGGCCACCAGGAGGATCACCAGCCAGGTGCCGAACCCGTAGAGCGCGGTCTGCCAGACGTGCGCGCCCGCCCCGACGCCGACGGTCCACGCCGGCAGGAGCGCCGCGAACGCGACGGACTGCGCGAGGTAGCACGACAGCGAGCGCTGCCCGCACGCCTGCAGCGCGGAGGTGACGGGGCCGGTGCGGCGGCCGAGACGGGCGGCGAGGAGCCCGAAGAGCGCCGCGTAGCCCAGGCCGCCCGCGTAGCCGCTCAGGCCGTGCAGGAAGCCGGCGAGCACGAGCGCGCCCGTCGAGGGCGAGGTCCACAGTTGGGCCGCCATCAGCGCGAACGGCAGCCCGCCCGCGACGGCAACGACGAGGCCGCCGGCCGCGACCGGCACGAGCAGCCGCCGGTGGCGCTCCGGCTCGTCGAGCAGCCGCCTCCGAGCGGCCCAGGCGCCGATCGCCACCGCGGCGAACACCGAGAGGGCCTGTAGGACGAACCCGACCGTGAACCACTCGGCGGCGCGTACGCCCGCGGCCTGGAGCGGCTGGGTCTCGGCCATGGAGGGCAGGAGCGACTGGTCGGGCGGCCCCGGCGGGGTGAGGCCGGAGCCGGAGTAGAAGAGGGACGCCAGGAACAGGCCCACGACGGCCGTGCCGATCAGCGTCGCGTCGCTGCCGCGCACGAGCACGCCCGCCAGCGCCACGGCGATCACGCCGTACGCGCCGACGATGTCGCCCGACCAGAGCAGGAGCCCGTGCACGGCGCCGATGAGAACCATCCACCACCCGCGGCGGCGCACGAGGCCGGTGACGGCCTCCGCCGGCATCCCGACGGTGCGGCGGCGGTCGGCGAGCTGCACGATCCCGTACCCGAAGAGGAATCCGAAGAGCGGGTAGGCGCGCCCGTCGACGAGGAGCATCTGCCCGAGGGTGACCGCCTGGTCGGCGACGGTGAGGTCGCTCGGGTACCCGCGGGGGCCGAGCGCGTGGTCGTAGGTCCAGAGGTGGACGTTGGCCAGCGCGATGAGCAGCAGCATGAAGCCACGCGCGAGGTCGGGTGCGAGGGCGCGGGCGGCGGTCGGCGTTGCACCCGGGTCCACGGGCGGCGAGGCGCTCATACCGGACAAGGTAAGCCGTGATCGTCGCGGACCGGGTCCACCTATCGGTGGGTCGGTGATCGACGGGCGCCCCGTTGACAGCGGGGGCACCCCGGACTGCACTTGCATCGTGATCCGGGTGGATTCCCGCGCCGGCCGGCCGTCTGCCGTGGCCAGAGGGCCGGAGGCCGGCCAGGAGACGGCGCTCGCCACGCCGTTGTCCGACGTGATCGGCCGCGAGCCGCTGTTCGTGCCGCCCTCCACAACGGTCGCGGACGTCGCGCTGGCCATGCGCGAGGGCAATCACAGCTGCGCCGTGGTCACCTCCCGGCCCCACGGGATCGTGACCCACGGCGACCTGGCTCGCGTGGTGGCCGAGCGCCGCCCGTCCGACACGGTTGTCGAGCAGGTCATGAGCAGCCCGGTCCACGCGCTGCCGGCCGGCGCCCCGCTGATCCGGGCGCTGCTCCTGATGCTCGACGAGGGCATCGAGCACGTGCCGGTGTTGCGGGGCAACCGGGTGGTCGGCGTGGTCACCGACGTCGACGTGATGCGCCAGCAGTCCGCGAGCCCGCTGCTCGTCGCCGATCGCATCCGCCGGGCCGGAGCGGGCGGGGCGCACGACCCGGCGCTCGCGGACCTGCCCACCGACCTCGCCGGGGTCGCGGCGTCGCTGCTCGGCGACGGCGTCGACGGGCTGCGCATCGCGGCGGTCGTCGCCAGCCTGCGCGACGCCCTGACCATCCGGATGCTGGAGCTCGCCGAGCGGGAGCTCGGACGCCCGCCCGGCCCGTACGCCTGGCTCGCGCTCGGGTCGCAGGGGCGCATGGAGCAGCTGCTGCACTCCGACCAGGACACCGCTCTCGCCTTCGCCGAGCAGACCGAGGAGGCCGGTGAGTACTTCGCGGCGTTGGCCGAGCGGGTCACGGACGGGCTCGCGGCGGCGGGTGTGCCGCGGTGCCCCGGCGGGTTCATGGCAACCCGCTGGAACCGGCCGCTGGACGAGTGGCAACGGACGTTCCGCGGCTGGCTCGACGAGCCGCACGCCCGGAGCCTGCTCGACGCACAGGTGTTCCTCGACCTGCGGCCCGTCGCGGGAGAGCTGGACGTCGGCGTGCTGGACCGCACGCTGGCCCGGGGCCGCGACCGGCCGGGCATCCAGCTGGCGCTCGCGCAGACGGCGCGCAGGTTCGCGCCGCGCGCGGGGCGCTTCGGGCGGATCCGGCCGGACCGGCTCCCGCCCGCCGAGCTGAAGCTGCGCGGCACCGTCCCGATCGTCCTGCTCGGCCGGCTCTACGGCCTGGCCGCCGGCTCCCCGGAACGCACCACCGCGGGCCGCCTGCGTGCCGCCGTGGCCGCGAACCTGATCTCCGGCGACACGGCCGACACCCTGCTCGACGCCTACGCCGTGCTGCTCTCGACCCGGATGGCGGCCGACCTCGGCGAGGAGGTTCCCTCAACGCTGTCCGCCCCGCGGCGCCGCGAGCTGCAGGGCGCGCTGCGTGCGGTGCGCACCGCGCTGCGGGCCAGCGCCCTGACCCACCCGGGCCCGGGGTGATCGGGTGAGAGCGAAGCTGATCGCCGTGACCACGCTCGCCGCCGCGTGCTTCACCTACCCGTTGCTGTCGCTGTTCGACCGGCCGTTCCTGGTGCTCGGCGTGCCGTTGGTGTGGGCGTACCTCTTCGTTGTCTGGGCGCTGCTCGTCGTGGCCGTGGGTGTCCTGTCGAGGCAGGGGCGCTGATGGTCGCGGCGTGGGTGGTCGTGGTCGTCTCGCTGGCCTACCTCGGCCTGCTCTTCGGCATCGCCCACCACGGCGACAAACGGGCCGCGGCGGGCCGCAGCCTGATCTCCAGCGGCGTCGTCTACGCACTGTCGCTCGCCGTGTACGCCACCTCCTGGACGTACTACGGCAGCGTCGGGCGGGCCGCGACGCGGGGGATGGAGTTCCTGACGATCTACCTCGGGCCGGCGTGTGCGATGGCCTGCTCCGCCGTCGTGCTCCAGAAGATCATCAGGGTCAGCAAGCGCTACCGCATCACGTCGCTCTCGGACTTCGCCGCCGCGCGCTACGGCAACAGCCGGGTGCTCGGCGGGCTCGTCGCGCTCGTCGCAGTCGTCGGCACCGTGCCGTACATCGCACTGCAGCTCAAGGCGGTGTCCAGCACGTTCCGCCTCGTGTCCGGCGGGGAGGTGTCGGCGGCGGGAGTGCCGCCCTACGCCGACACCGCGCTCTACGTCGCGCTGGTGCTCGCGCTGTTCTCGATCCTGTTCGGCACCGGGCACCTCGACGCCACCGAGCGCCACGAGGGCATGGTCGCCGCGATCGCGTTCGAGTCGGTGGTCAAGCTCGTCGCGTTCCTGGCTGCCGGGCTGTACGTCACGTTCGGGCTCTTCGGCGGGTTCGGCGACCTGTTCGACCGGGCCGCGGCCTCGCCCGCACTCGCCGACGCGACCGACATCGGCGAGTACGGCAACTGGTTCTGGCTGATCGTGCTGTCGGCGTTCGCGGTGCTCCTGTTACCCAGGCAGTTCCAGATCGGGGTGGTCGAGAACGTCGACGAGCGGCACGTCCGCACCGCTGCGTGGCTGTTCCCGCTGTACCTCCTCGTGATCAACATCTTCGTGCTGCCGATCGCGCTCGCGGGCGTGCTCCTGCTCGGCCCGACCGTGAGCCCGGACACCTACGTGCTCGCGTTGCAGCAGAGCAGCGCGCTCGCGCTGCTGGTCTTCATCGGAGGACTGTCGGCGGCCACCGGCATGGTGATCGTCGAGACCATCGCGCTCTCCACGATGGTCTCGAACTCGCTCGTCGTGCCGCTGTTGCTGCGGCGCGCCGAGGTCGCCGCCCGCGGTGACCTCGGCCGCCTGGTCCTGAGGATCCGTCGCGTCACGATCCTCGTGGTGCTGCTGCTGGGCTTCGGGTTCTTCCGGATCTCCGGCGACGCGCTGGGCCTCGTCGACATGGGGCTCGTCTCGTTCGCCGCGGTCGCGCAGTTCGCCCCCGCCCTGCTCGGCGGATTGTGGTGGAAGGGCGCGACCCGCAACGGGGCGCTCGCCGGGCTGGTCGCCGGGATCGCGCTCTGGGCCTACACCCTGCTGCTGCCGGAGCTGGCCAAGTCGGGCTGGGTGCCCGGGTCGGTCGTGCGCGACGGGCCGTTCGGGATCGCGCTGTTGCGGCCGCAGGAGCTGTTCGGGCTGACCGGAGCGGGCGCGGTCGGCAACGGCGTGTTCTGGAGCCTGTTGGTCAACGTCGTCCTCTTCGTCGGGGTCTCGCTGGCCGGCCGGCAGACACCGGCCGAGGCCGGGCACGCCGCACTGTTCGTGGACATCGACCGCCGGACCCCCGGACCGGGCACCCGGTTCTACCGTGGCAGCGTGCCGGTGGCGCGGCTGCGCGATCTGCTCGCACGGTTCGTCGGGGCCGAGGCCGCCGCCGCGCTCGTCACGGAGCACGCCACCCGGCGCGGCGCGCCGCTCCCCGACGACGCGCAGGCCGACCCCGAGCTGGTCCGGCAGGTGGAGACCGCGCTCACCGGCGCGGTCGGGCCCGCCGCCGCGCGGGCGCTCGTCGCCTCCGTGGCCGACGAGGAACCGCTCGGCATGGCCGAGGTGATCGAGCTGGTCGGCGAGGCGCAACACCTGCGGGAGCTGGACCGCCTCAAGGACGAGTTCATCGCCACGGTCACGCACGAGTTGCGCACGCCGCTGACCTCGATCCGGGCGTTCACCGAGATCCTGCGGGACAACCCCGACCTGCCCGCCGCGGAACGGGCACGCTACCTGGAGATCATGGCGACCGAGACCGAGCGGCTGACCAGGATGGTGAACCAGGTGCTGGACCTCGCGCGGCTGGAGTCCGGGAACGCCGAGTGGCGGGTCACCGACGTCGCCCTCGGCCCGTTGATCGACGAAGCGGCCACCGCCACCGCCCAGCTGTTCACGGACGGACGGGTCGCCCTGGACGTCGACGTCCCCGCCGGCACGACCGTGGTCGAGGCCGACCGGGACGGGGTCGTGCAGGTGCTGCTGAACCTGCTCTCGAACGCGGTCAAGGTCAGCCCACCGGCGGGCGGGAGGGTCCGGATCACGCTGCGCACCGACGACCGCGTGGCGCGCATCGACGTCGCGGACGACGGTCCCGGCGTGCCGGCCACAGAGCGCGAGCTGATCTTCGACCGCTTCCGGCAAGGAGGAGCGGGCGGCACCGGCGGCACGGGGCTGGGCCTGGCGATCAGCCGGCGGATCGTCGAGCAGTTCGGCGGGACGCTGGAGGTGTCCGACTGCGGAGGCAACGGGAGGGGCGCCACGTTCTCGGTCGGGCTGCCGGTTTCGGCAAAATCGGCGCACGCCGGAGCGAAGCGGAGGTGATCGAACACCGTGGCGCGGATCCTGATCTGCGACGACGAGCCCAACATCGTGGTCTCGCTGGAGTTCCTCATGCGCCGGCAGGGCCACGAGGTCCGCGCGGTCGGGGACGGGGACGCCGCACTCGCGGCGGTGACCGAGTTCGCCCCGGACCTGGTGCTGCTCGACCTGATGTTGCCGGGCCGGGACGGTTACGAGGTCTGCCAGACGCTGCGGGCGGACGGGCACCACATGAAGATCCTCATGCTGACCGCGAAGGGACGCGAGGCCGAGATCGCCAAGGGCCTCGCCGTCGGTGCCGACGCGTACCTGACCAAACCGTTCGGCACCCAGGACCTGGTGGCCAGGGTGCAGCGGCTGCTCGGGGCCGGGACGTGAGCACGCCGCGGATCCGGTGGGCGGGCGCGCTCGCGGCCGCGGTCCTCGCGCCGGCCGTGGTGGTCGCGGCCGTCGCCGCGGGGGTGTACGTCACCGCGCCGCCCGCCGACCGGGTCGTGCTGGCGAGGGTGCTGCGGGAGCAGGCAGTCTTCCTCGCGGTGGCCGCGGTGCTGGTGGTGCTCGTGGCCGGCCTGCTGCTCGCCGCCGCACTGCACCGCCACGTCGCCCCGGCCCGCCGGCTGGCGGCCGACGTCCGCGTGGTGCTCGACGCCAACCCCGAGCACCGCGTGACGCCGTCCGGAGCGGCCGAGCTGCGTGACCTGGCGACCGCTCTGAACGAGCTGGCCGAGCGGCACGCGGCCGCGCGGCGGGACGTGGCCGAGCAGGTGGCGGCCGCGGCGACCGACCTGGAGCGCGAGCGGCACCGGCTGGCGACCCTCATGGGCGTGCTGACGATCGCCGTGCTGGTGTGCGCGAAGGACGGGAGGATCCTGCTCTACAACGCCGCCGCCCGCGACCTCCTCGGCACCGACGTCGGGCTGGGCCGGTCGGTGTTCGGCGTGCTCGACCGCAACCTCGTCGTACACGGTCTCGCCCGGCTGGACGCGGGCTCCGCGCCCCACGAGGCCACGGTCGAGCGGGGAGGCACGCTGGTTCACGTCCGGCTCGCCCGCGTGCCGTCGGGCACCGCGGGAGCGGGCGGGTTCGTGCTGGTCTGCGAGGACGCCACCCGGCCGGAGCGGGCGGCCACCCGGCAGGCCGAGCTGCTGGGATCCACCGCCGACCTGGTGCGCGGAGCCGCGGGCAGCATCGGGGCCGCCGCCGGGGCGATCCTCGACCACCCGGACATGCCCGCGGAGCAGCGCCGCACGTTCGTCGAGGTGATCGCCGAGGAGACGGCTCGGCTGGGCGAGGCCACCCGGCGCCTCACGGCCGGGCCGGGCGCCGGCGACGGTGGCTGGGCGGTGTCCGACATCTCCGCCCCGGACCTGGGCGCCGCCGTCGCCGCCATCGCGGCACGCGCCGGCGGCCCGCGGGCGCGGCCCGACGAGGTCGTGGAGACCGCAGGAGACGTCTGGTTCGCGGTGGACAGCTTCGCGGTGGCCGGCGCGCTCGCCTCCGTGGTCCGGATGCTGGGCGACCGGCACGGGGTGGCCGAGGTGGTGCTCGCGGCCGGGCTCGGCGACGCCGGCGAGCTGGGCCGGGTCGACCTGGGCTGGACCGGCAGGCCGCTGCCGGCAGGCCGGCTCGAGCGGGACGCCGGGGACGCGGCGGCGGTCGTCCGCCGGCACGGCGGCGAGCTGTGGGCCGACCCGCACCGCCCCCTGGTGCGGGTGCTGCTGCCGCTCTCGCCCGCCGCTCCCCGCCCCGCCGCACCGGCGGAGGAGCCGCCGCCCGTGCTCTACGACTTCGAACTCGAACGGTTCCAGCCGGGCCCGGCTGCCTGGTCCGAGTGGGAGGCGAGCCGGCTCGACCAGCTCGCCTACACGGTGTTCGACACGGAGACGACCGGGTTCGCGCCCGACGAGGGCGACGAGATCGTCTCGATCGGTGCGGTGCGGGTCGTCGGCGGCCGGCTGCTGCGCACCGAGACCTTCGAGCGCCTGGTCGACCCGGGCCGGAGCATCCCGCGCACGGCGACCGCGGTGCACGGGATCACGCGCGAGCTCGTCCGCGGTGCGCCCTCCCTCGACGAGGTGCTGCCCGCCTTCGCGGCGTTCGCGTCCGGGAGCGTGCTCGTCGGCCACAACGTGGCGTTCGACATGGCATTCCTCGCGGCCGCGCAGCGGCGGATGGGGACGGCGCTCACCGCACCGCTGCTCGACACCCTGCTCATCGACGGGGTGCTCCACCCCGATCACGAGGCCCACACCCTCGAGGCGATGGCCGAGCGCCTGGGAGTGGACCTCGTCGGCCGGCACACCGCGCTCGGTGACGCCCTGCTCACCGGGGAGATCTTCCTCCGGCAGCTGCCGCTGCTCGCCGCCCGCGGGGTGGCCACGCTCGGCGAGCTCCGGGTGGCCGCCGCCGCGACCGCCCAGGCCCGCACGAGCGAGCGGCTGTACCGGCCGCGTTAGTGCGCGATCGGCTTCTCCGCCCCGGCGCCCGTGAGCGACCTGACCTCCATCTCCGCGAACTTGGCCTCGACGACCGGCTGCCTGCCGCCGACGTAGGTGCCGACGATCCCCAGGAGGAACGACAGCGGGATGGACACCAGACCGGGGTTGGCCAGCGGGAAGACGTGGAAGTCCACGCCCTTGATCATCGCGGTCGGGCTCCCCGACACCGCGGGCGAGAAGACGATCAGCAGCACGCAGCTCGCCAGCCCGCCGTAGATGCTCCAGAGGGCGCCGGTGGTGTTGAACCTCTTCCAGAACAGCGAGTACAGGAGCGTCGGCAGGTTGGCCGATGCCGCCACGGCGAACGCGAGCGCGACCAGGAACGCGATGTTCTGGTTGCGGGCGACGATGCCGGCGGCGATCGCGATCGCTCCGATCACGACCGCAGTGATCCGGGCGACGCGCACCTCGGAGTCCGGCGGGGCCTCACCCTTCTTGATCACGTTGGCGTAGAGGTCGTGGGCGAACGACGCCGACGCGGTGATCGTCAGACCGGCCACGACCGCCAGGATCGTGGCGAAAGCGACCGCCGAGATGAACCCCAGGAGCACCTCCCCGCCGAGCTGGAAGGCGAGGAGCGGCGCTGCGGAGTTCGTCCGGCCGGGCGCGTTGGCGATCGTCGTCGCGCCGCCGGGTACCAGCGCCGCGGCGCCGTATCCCAGCACGAGCGTGAACAGGTAGAAGATCCCGATGAGCCAGATGGCCCACACGACCGAGCGCCGGGCCTCCTTGGCCGAGGGCACCGTGTAGAAACGCATGAGGATGTGCGGCAGGCCGGCGGTGCCCAGCACCAGTGCCAGCGACAGCGAGATGAAGTCGATCTTCGCCACCGCGGTTGCCCCGTACTGCAGGCCCGGCCCGAGCAGCTTCTCGCCCAGTGGCTTGGGCTGGGCTCCGGCGGTCTCGAGCACCGGGTTCGCGGTGACCGCCTGGCCGAGGAGGGCGGAGAGGCTGAACCCGAAGAGGGCGAGCACCCAGATCGTGATCAGGGCGGTGCCGCTCAGCAGCAGCGCTGCCTTGATGATCTGCACCCACGTCGTGCCCTTCATCCCGCCGACGAGCACGTAGATGATCATCAGGATGCCGACGGCCGCGATCACCGCACCCTGACCGAGGGTGTTCGTGTTCGGGACCTTCAGCAGCAGAGCGATCAGCGCGCCCGCGCCGGCCATCTGGGCGAGCAGGTAGAAGAACGACACGACCAGGGTCGACGTGGCGGCCGCCGCGCGGACCGGGCGCTCCCGCATCCGGAAGGCGAGGACGTCGCCCATCGTGAACTTGCCTGTGTTGCGCAGCAGCTCGGCCACCAGCAGCAGCGCGACCAGCCAGGCGACCAGGAAGCCGATCGAGTACAGGAAGCCGTCGTAGCCGTTCACGGCGATCGCGCCCGCGATCCCGAGGAAGGACGCGGCCGACAGGTAGTCGCCCGAGATGGCCACTCCGTTCTGCGGTCCTGTGAACGCGCGGCCGGCGGCGTAGTAGTCGGCTGCCGTCTTGGTCGTGCGGCTGGCCCGGAACACAACGACCAACGTGATGACGACGAACACCGCGAAGATGCCGATGTTCAGCAGCGGGTTGCCGACGCTCGCCGGCGCGGCGCCCTGGGCGAGCGGTCCCATCACACCTCGCCTCCTTCGATCATCTCGCGCAGCTGCGCTCCGGCGGGGTCGAGGCGCCGGTTCGCGTAGCGGACGTAGACGGTGGTGATGGCGAACGTCGAGACGAACTGCAGGAGCCCGATCACCAGGCCGACGGTGATGTTGCCGGCCACCTTCGTGGCCATGAACGGGGGCGCGTAGCTCGCCAGCAGGACGTACAGCAGGTACCAGAGCAGGAAGGCCGCGCTCATCGGGAAGACGAACCGGCGCAGCCGGTGCCGCAGCTCCTGGAACTCGGGTGTCCGCTGCACCTCCTCGTAGATGGTGGGTTCCGGCCTCCCGGCCGGGTTGTCGATGTCGGCCACGGTGCCTCCTCGCACGTCCAGGCACCCCCCGGGTGGGTCGGGTACCCGCACAGGCACCCCGGGAAGCGGACCGGGAGGCGGAAAGGAAAGTGCGGCAACGCACTCCGGAAACGTGGTCCCCGTCGCGGCGCCGGACGGCCAGGAGGGCTAGCCTGCCCGCGTGTCTTCGACCTCCTCCCCCGTCACCGTCACCGTCACCGGGGCCGCCGGTCAGATCGGCTACGCGCTGCTCTTCCGGATCGCCTCCGGGCAGCTGCTCGGGCCGGACACGCCGGTCCGGCTGCGCCTGCTGGAGATCCCCCAGGCCGTCAAGGCCGCGGAGGGAACGGCGATGGAGCTCGACGACTGCGCGTTCCCGCTGCTGTCGGGCATCGACATCACCGATGACGTCAACGTGGCGTTCGACGGCGTGAACGTGGCCCTGCTCGTCGGCGCCCGCCCCCGCACGAAGGGCATGGAGCGCGGCGACCTGCTCGAGGCCAACGGCGGGATCTTCGCGCCGCAGGGCAAGGCGATCAACGACCACGCCGCGGACGACGTGCGCGTGCTCGTGGTGGGCAACCCGGCCAACACCAACGCCCTGATCGCGCAGTCGGCCGCCCCGGACGTGCCGGCCGAGCGGTTCACGGCGATGACCCGCCTCGACCACAACCGCGCGATCGCGCAGCTGGCCAAGAAGCTCGAGGTGCCCCTCACCGAGATCCGCAAGATGACGATCTGGGGCAACCACTCGGCCACCCAGTACCCGGACCTCTTCCACGCCGAGGTCGGCGGCAAGATCGCCGCGGACCAGGTCGACGAGGCCTGGCTGCGCGACGAGTTCATCCCGACCGTCGCCAAGCGCGGCGCCGCGATCATCGAGGCGCGGGGTGCGTCCTCGGCGGCGTCGGCGGCCAACGCCGCGATCGACCACGTGTACGACTGGGTGAACGGCACGCCCGAGGGCGACTGGACCTCGGCGGCCATCCCGTCCGACGGCTCCTACGGCGTGCCCGAGGGCATCATCTCCAGCTTCCCCGTGACCTCGAAGAACGGGAAGTGGGAGATCGTGCAGGGCCTGGACATCGACGAGTTCTCGCGCAGCAGGATCGACGCCTCCGTCGCCGAGCTGGTGGAGGAGCGCGAGGCCGTGAAGGGGCTCGGCCTGATCTGACGGCCGCCCCCGCGGATCAGATCCGGAAGAAGAGACCGCGGAACCGGTCCGCGGCGGCCAGGTCGCCGCGGACCGTGCCGCCGCGGAGCCGCCCGTAGGACGCCAGCACGAGGGTGCCCGGGTCGTACTCCAGCACCGCCGCGACGCCGTCGACGCTCGCGGGCTTGTAGGTGAGGCCGTCCGGGCCGCAGTCGAACCGGTAGTCGCCCGCGTTCGCGCCGGACGTCACGCGCACCCCCACCGCGAACGGCTCGGCGAGCTGCGACGTGACCGCCGTGTTCTGCCAGACGGTGAGGGCGAGGGGCACGAGCAGGTCGGCGGAGTCGCCCGCGAGCGGCCCGGGCGCGGTGGTGCGCTCCCGGATGTCCCATGCGTGCACCGTGTAGTCGACGAGCTGGAAGAGCGGGTAGCAGCAGGCGGGCAGCGGGCCCATGTAGGGGTGCTGCACGAGCAGCCCGGTCCACTCCTCGTCGGTGAGGCCGTCGCTGAGTTCCAGCATCCGCTCGTACGCCTCGTGCACGCGCTTGAGCGCGTCCTCCTTGCCCAGGCTGCGGAACGCGCGGGCGTGCTCGTCGAGGCCCTCGGCCATGATCGGGAGCCCGAGCGGGCCGGGTGCCTCGGTGCCCGCCCTGGCGTGGTCGAAGCGGGGGAAGTAGCCCTCGGTGACGTCGATCATGTGGCCGACCTGGTCCCGCACCTGCCATCGGTCGCAGGCCGTCGGCGCCTCCCAGTCCGTCGCCGCCGCCAGTCGGAAGAACCAGTCGGCCTCGGCGCGCAGCGCGCGCATGAGGTTGGTGCGGCTCGCCGGGTCCATGAAGTTCCACTCAGCGCTCATGGCCACCCCTCCGGTCGTGGTCCGAGCACCATGGCCCCGCCGGGGTGCCCGGTCAGCCACTGGCCGGGTGACGGCTCACCAGCCGTAGAAGACCCGCTCGACCACGGCCCGGGCCCGGCGGGTGGCGCGCCGGTAGTCGTCGAGGAAGACGCCGGGGTCACCGCCGGGCGGGTAGCCGAGCGCGGAGGCGACGGCGGCCAGCTCCCGGCCCGACCGGGGCAGCTGGTCGCCGGGCTTGCCCTTGACGAGCATCACGGCGTTGCGGGCGCGGGTGGCCATCCGCCAGCCGGCGGCGAGCTCGGCGGCGTCCTCCTCCTGCAGCAGGCCCGCCTCGGCGGCCTCGCGCAGCCCGTGCAGGGTGGACGTGGTGCGCAGCTCGGGCACGTCGCCCGCGTGCTGCATCTGCAGCAGCTGCACCGTCCACTCGACGTCGGCGAGCCCGCCGTGCCCGAGCTTGGTGTGGGTGCTGCGGTCGGCGCCGCGGGGCAGCCGTTCCTCGTCGACGCGGGCCTTGATGCGGCGGATCTCGGTGACGGTGGCGGCGTCGATGCCGTCGGCCGGGTAGCGGATGGGGTCGACCATGTGCAGGAACCGGGTGCCCAGGTCCGGGTCGCCCGCCACGGCGCTGGCGCGCAGCAGGGCCTGCGCCTCCCAGGGCTCGGACCAGCGCGCGTAGTACGCGCGGTACGAGTCGAGCGTGCGCACCAGCGGCCCGGAGCGGCCCTCGGGCCGCAGGTCGGCGTCGACGACGAGCGCGGGGTCGGGGGTGGGGGCGGCGAGGCGGCGGCGAACGGTCTCGACCACGGTGGTGGCCCACCGGACGGCGTCGTGGTCGGAGGCGCCGCCCACCGGCTCGCAGACGAACAGGACGTCGGCGTCGCTGCCGTAGCCGAGCTCCGCACCACCGAGCCGGCCCATGCCGATGACGGCGAGCCGCGCAGGAGCGGGACCGTCGGTGGCGCGCAGGACGGAGTCGAGCGTGGCCTGCAGCACCGCCACCCACACGGAGCTGAGCGCCGCGCAGACCTGCTCGACGTCGAGGAGCCCGAGCAGGTCGGCGGCCGCGACGCGCAGCAGCTCATGGCGCCGCAGGGAGCGCGCGGTTGCGGCCGCGGTGTCCGGGTCCTGCTGGCGGGCGACGGTGGTGCGCAGCGCCGCGGCGAACTCGGCGGGGTCGCGCTGCAGCTCGTCGGAGCGCCCGGGCGTCGGCGCGGCGAGCAGCCGCAGCACCTCCGGGGCGCGCACCAGCAGGTCCGGTACGAGCGCCGAGGTGCCGAGCAGGCGCATGAGCCGCTCGGCGACCAGCCCCTCGTCGCGGAGCAGCCGCAGGTACCAGGGGGTCTGGGCGAGCGCCTCCGACACGCGCCGGTAGGCGAGCAGCCCGCGGTCGGGGTCGGGGGTGTCGGCGAGCTCGTCGAGCAGCACCGGCAGGAGGGTCTGCTGGATCGCCGCGGCGCGGGAGACGCCGGAGGTGAGCGCCCGCAGGTGCCCGAGCGCCCCCTCGGGCGAGGCCCAGCCCAGCGCGGCGAGGCGGGCCACCGCGGCCTTCTCCGACAGCCGCGCGGTGTCGACCGGCAGCCGGGACACGGCCGTGAGGAGCGGCCGGTAGAACAGTTTCTCGTGCAGCCGGCGCACCCGCAGCACGGTGCGTGACCACTCCGCGTTGAGCACGCCCACCACGTCGCGGCGCCCGTCGGGCCGCAGGCCGGCCGCCCGGGCGAGCCACCGCTGGGCGCTGACGTCGTCCTCGGTGGGCATGAGGTGGGTGCGCAGCATCCGCTGCAGCTGCAGCCGGTGTTCCAGGAGTCGCAGGAAGCGGTAGGACGCGGCGAGGTTCGCCCCGTCATCGCGGCCGACGTACCCGCCGCGGGCGAGCGCGGCCAGCGCGTCGAGGGTGGAGCGCGAGCGCACGGCCTCGTCGGTGCGCCCGTGCACCAGCTGCAGCAGCTGCACCGCGAACTCGACGTCGCGCAGACCGCCCGCACCGAGCTTGAGCTCGCGGTCGGCGCGGTCGGGCGGGATGTGCTCCTCCACGCGGCGGCGCATGGCCTGCACATCGGCGACGAAGTCCTCGCGGCCCGCGGCGCTCCACACGAGCGGGGCCACGGCGTCGGCGTAGGCGGCTCCCAGCTCGGCGTCGCCCGCCACCGGCCGGGCCTTGAGGAGGGCCTGGAACTCCCAGGTCTTGGCCCACCGCCCGTAGTAGGACAGGTGGCCGTCGAGCGTGCGGACCAGCGCCCCGTGGCGGCCCTCCGGGCGCAGGTTCGCGTCCACCTGGAAGCAGGCGTCCCCGGCGATGCGCATCAGCCTGCTGGCCAGCCGGGTGGTCGACTGGTCGGCGGGCTCGGCGACGAACACGACGTCGACGTCGCTGACGTAGTTCAGCTCGCGGCCCCCGCACTTGCCCATGGCGATCACGGCGAGCCTGCCGTCGGCGCCGAGCTCGGCCCTGGCCACGGTGTAGGCGGCCTGCAGCGCCGCGTCGGCCAGGTCGGCGAGCTGGGCGGCGACCACGGCGACGTCGATGACCGGCAGGTCCGGCTCCGCGACGGCGGCGAGGTCGGCGGCCGCGAGGACGAGCACCTCGTCGCGGTAGGCCGTGCGCAGGGCGGCGATGGCCTCGGCGCCGGTGAGCGGCTCGCCGTCGGCCCCGACGGCGTTCAGGAGGGCCTCCCGCGCGCCCTCCCCCGGCGGCGGCGCCGACCCGGTGAGCCGGTGCCACCGGTCGGGGTGGGAGATCAGGTGGTCGGCCAGCGCGGTGGAGCTGCCGAGCAGGGCGAGCAGGCGCCCGCGCAGGACCTCGTCGGAACGCAGTGCCGCGTCCAGGTCCGCCCGGTCGGGCACGGCGTGCACGAGCCGTTCGGCGGACCGGAGCGCGAGGTCGGGGTCAGGGCTGCGGGCCAGCGCCGCCATCACCGCCTCCGCACCTGCTGCCGGCCGATCGCCCGCCCACCAGCCGAGCTCGGTGAGCACGCTCTCGGCCCACGCCTCGGTGAGCCCCAGCCGTGCGAGCGAAGTGCCGGTGCGCGTCACGGGAGTCGATCCTGCCCCGCCGGCGCCGTCATCGACAGCCGGGTCCGGCGCACCGGACCCCTCAGGCGGCCACGGCGGGCGTCACGCCCCAGCGGCGCAGTGCGGGCACCAGGCCGTCGGCGCTGCGCCCGGCCCAGGCGACGTACCCGTCGGGGCGCACGAGCAGCGCGGTCTGCGCGCCCGCCACCACGTGCGCGGTGACGCCCTCGGGAACGGCGAACCCCTCCGGCGCGACGAGGACGAACCGCCCGCCGCGCAGCGCCTCGTACAGCCGCGTCCCGTCGGTGGCGGTGACGTCGGCCGCGCGGGTGCCGACGCGCCGGTCGGCGCCGCGGGGCCGGCCGTAGCCGATGCCGATGCCGCTCTGGCGCAGCCGCACGAACGCGCCGATCGGCGGCACGGCGAACGCGGCGGGGAAGGCGAGGTTGCGCAGCTTGCGGGCGAGCGGGGAGGTCAGCAGCGCCGCGCGGAGCAGGCCACCGCTCATCTTCAGCACCATCTCCCCGACGGGGTGGCGCTCGTCGTGGTAGCTGTCGAGCAGCTGCTCACCCCCGCGGCCACGCACGGCGGCGGCGAGCTTCCACCCCAGGTTGGCAGCGTCCTGCAGGCCGGTGTTCATCCCCATCCCGCCTGCAGGCGAGTGGACGTGGGCGGCGTCGCCCGCGAGGAACACCCGGCCCACCCGGTAGCGCTCGACCTGCCGCTCGTCGCTGTGGAAGCGCGAGATCCACCGGGGGTCGTGCACCCCGAAGTCGGTGCCGAACACCTGCCGCGCCACCCAGCGGATCTCCTCCAGGTCGGCGGGGGCGTCGTCGGGCAGCTCCCGCCGGCGGTCCCGCACGATGATCCGGTACCAGCCGTCGCCGAAGGGCACCACGAAGCAGAACCCGGCGGCGTTCCCGTCCACCGTGAGCTGCTCGGCGGGCGGCTCGCTCATCCGCACGTCGGCGAGCACCAGCGACCTCGCCACGGACTCACCGGGGAACGCCAGCCCCAGCCGCTCGCGCACGACGCTGTGGTGCCCGTCGGCACCCACGAGGTACGCGGCGCGCAGCGTCCGGTCGGCGCCGTCGGCGTCGCGGTAGGCCACCTCGACGTGGTCGGCCGTCTGCCGCACGTCGCCCACCTCGGCGCCGCGCACCACCGTCGCGCCCGCCGCGAGCAGGCGCTCGGTGAGCGCCTGCTCCACCTCGTACTGCGGCGTGATCAGCATGAACGGATACCGGCTCGGCAGCGGCGTGAGGTCCACCGAGACGCTGCCGAAGAGCCGGAAGTGGTCCACCTTCGTGCCTCGGGCGAGGAGCCCGTCGGCCACGCCGCGCGCGTCGAGCTGCTCGAGCGTGCGGGCGTGCACGACGAACGCGCGGGTGAGGTTCGACTCGTGCAGGCGCCGCTCCAGCACGGTGACCCGCACGCCCGCCTCCGCGAGGTCGCCCGCCACCAGCAGGCCGGTCGGTCCCGCGCCGACCACGACGACGTCGGCCACGTCGATTCCGCCGGCGGTCATCGCGCACCCCCGTCGATCTGCGCGGCGTCGATCTGCACGGCGTCGAGGATGGTGCGGGTGCCGGGGTCGGTGACCCCCGCGTCCTGCCACGCGGCGCGCAGCTGCGGGCTCCCCATGTGGGCTCGGGCCTGCTCGAGGTCGTCGAACTCGAACAGCACGACGACCTCGTGCGGGTCCTGACGGTTGCGGAACACGGCGGTGCTGCGGCAGCTCGCGGCGGCACGGGCCGGGCCGAGGCTGTTGAACACCTCCTTCCACCGGTCGAACTCCCCGATGCGCTGGTGGACGAGCACGTGCGGCATGACCGCTCTCCTTCGATTGCCAACCGCTGTTTGCCAACAACTGTAGGCGTTCTAGCCGCGTTTGCCAACACCTGTTGGCTAGACTGCTCCCATGCCCTTCACCGACCGCTCGCTCCCGGCCCGCGAGGCGATACTCGGCGCCGCCCGGGCCCGCTTCGCCGCCGACGGCTTCGACCGCGCCACCGTGCGCGCGATCGCCGCCGACGCGGGCGTCGACCCGTCGATGGTGATGCGCTACTTCGGCAGCAAACGCCAGCTGTTCGCGCGCACCGCGGAGTTCGACCTCCGCCTGCCCGACCTCACGTCCGTCCCGCGCGACGACGTGGGCCGGGTGCTCGCCACCCACCTGCTCGAGCGCTGGGAGGCCGACGACGGGCTGCAGATCCTGCTGCGCACCGCCACCACCGACGACGACGCGGCCGACCGGATGCGGGCGATCTTCGCAGGTCAGCTGGCCCCTCAGATCGCCACCCTCACCGGTGACGGGGCCGGCGCGGCCACCCGCGCGGGCCTCGTGGCCACCCAGGCGCTCGGGGTGGCGCTGTGCCGCTACGTGCTGCGGCTGCCGCCGGTGGTGGCGCTGACCCACGAGCAGCTGATCCCGTGGTTCGCCCCCACGCTGCAGCGCTACCTCGTGGACCCGGCTCCCGGAGAGCCGTAGCGCGGCGCCGCGTCAACCTCCGGTGGCAGGCTTCCCTGCGTGGCCGCACTGCTCGACGCACCGCTGGTGAGCGGCGCCGTGCCGCTGCTCGTCGGCGCGGGCGCCGTGGCGGGCGCGGCCTTCCTCCTCGTCCGGCGGGGCCGCTGCTGGTGGACGCGCACGGTGCCGGGCGCGCTGCTCGTGGCGGCCGCGCTCACCGCGCTGCTCGCCGTGCTGGTCGAGCGGGTGTGGCGCCCGTTCCCGGACGCGGTGCCGCTGCCGGTGCTGCTGTTCGTCGGTGCCACGCTCGCGGCGGTCGGGCTGGCCGCTGCCGGGATGCGCGCACGGCGCTGGCCGGGCCGCGCGGCGGCGCTGGTGGCGGTGCTCCTGGTGGTGCTGGGCTCGGCCGCGGGGACGAACCTCGTCTACCGGGAGTACCCGACGCTGCGCACGGCGCTGGGCCTGCCCGCCGCCGACCAGATCCCGTTCACCGAGGTGCCGCTGCGCGAGCAGGTGATCGGCGCGCGGTCCGGGCTGCCGCTGTCGGCGATCTGGCGGGCGCCCGCGGGGATGCCCGCCACCGGGGTGGTGACGCAGGTGACGATCCCGGCGCCGGAATCGGGGTTCGCCGCCCGGCCCGCGTGGCTGTACCTGCCGCCCGCCTACCTCGCGCGTCCCCGGGCGCAGCTGCCGGTGCTGGTGCTGCTGTCCGGTCAGCCCGGCTCGCCGGACGACTGGCTGAACGGCGGCATGCTCGCCGGGCGGGCCGACGCTTTCGCCGCCGCGCACGACGGCCTCGCCCCGGTGGTCGTGATGCCCGACCACCTCGGCGCTCCCCTGACCAACCCGCTGTGCATGGACTCGCGGCTCGGCAACGTCGCGACCTACCTGTCGGTCGACGTCCCACGCTGGATCCGCGACACCCTTCAGGTGGACCCGCAGCCGTCCGGGTGGGCGATCGGCGGGTTCTCCAACGGCGGCACCTGCGCGTTGCAGATGGCCGTGAAAGCCCCGCAGGTGTACCCCACGTTCGTGGACATCTCGGGCGAGGAGGAGCCCACGCTCGGCGACCGGACCTCCACCGTGCAGGCCGCGTTCGGCGGGGACGCCGCCGCGTTCGCGGCCGTGAACCCGCTCGACGTGATGGCGCGGGAGCGGTTCCCGGGCACCGCGGCCTTCCTCGCGGCGGGCGAGCAGGACGCCGAGTACCTGCCGCAGGCGCAACGCGTGCTCGCGGCCTGCGCAGCGGCGGGGATGGACGTGCGGTGGGAGGTGGATCCGGGCGGGCACACGTGGGAGGTCTGGGGGCCCGCCCTGGAGCAGGCGCTGCCCTGGCTCGCCACGCGGCTCGGGATGACGCCGTGAACCGACTCGTGCGAATGGTCCGGCGCGCGCCGCTCTCCGTGGCGTTCGTCCTGATGGTCTGGGCGTACGGGCTCGCCACCCGCAGCCTCCCGGGCGGACCGGGCGAGCGGCTGCTGGAGCACGCCGGCACCGGGGTCGGGCCGCTCGCGGCGGGCCGCTGGTGGACGCCGCTGTCGGCGATGTTGTGGTGGGGCACGCTCGGTGCCGCGCTCGCCACCACCGCGCTCGTGCTGCTCGGCGGGGCGCTCGCCGAACCCCGGATCGGGGCGGCGCGCACGGCCGCGCTGCTGGTGGGCACGCAGGTGGTCGGCACGCTCGCCGCGCTCGGGCTGGTCGCTGCCGGGGTCGCGGTGCGGGGTGAGGGCTGGGCGGGCGACCTCGCCGCCCAGGTGGTGGTCGGTGCCGCCCCCGGCGCGATCGGGCTCGTCCTCGCGGTGAGCAGCACGCTCACGGCGCTGTGGCGGCGCAGGCTGCGCCTGATCGGGGTGGCCACGCTGGTGATGCTGGTGGCCTACTCCGGCGAGCTGACGGACGTGATCATGCTGTTTTCGGGGCTGGCGGGCCTCGCCGCGGGCAGGCTGCTCGCCCCGCCCGACCGGCACCCGGGCCCGGCCAGCCGCACCGAGGTGCGGGTGCTGATCGCGCTCGTGGTGGCGGTGTCGGCCGTCGGCCCGCTGATCGCCGCCTTCGCCCATGCCCCGATCGGCCCGCTGTCGGTGCTGCAGTTCGTGGTGCTCTCCCCGCCACCCGACGCCGCCACCGTGCAGCAGATCTGCGCGTCCGCCGACGCCGCCATGTGCCGGGACCTGCAGGCTCAGCTGCGGCTGTACGGGATCGGCCCGGCGCTGGCGTCCGTGGTGCCGGTGCTGCTGCTCCTCGTGGTGGCCGACGGGTTGCGCCGCGGCCGGCGCGCCGCCCTCGTCGTGGGGATCGCGCTGAACCTCGTGCTGGCCGCGCTCGGCGTGCTGCTGGCCGTGCTGGTGGTGTCCACCCCCACCGAGCAGCTCATGGTCTACCAGGCGGCGCCGGGCGCGCGGCGGATCTTCGCCCTGGTACTGCCGCCGCTGCTCCCGCTCGCCGTGGCCGTGCTGCTGTGGTGCACCCGCCGCCGGTTCGCCGTGCGCGCCCCCGCGGGCACATACCGCCGGTTGCTCGCCACGACGGGCGGCGTGCTCGTGGCCGTGAGCGCGGTGTACGTACTGGTGGGCGCGGCGGTGGCCGACCAGTTCGACCGCCCGCCCACCCTCGGGATGCTGCTCGCGGACCTGCCGCTGCGCTTCCTGCCGCCCGGCTACCTCGGCGAGGTCGAGCCCGACTTCCTGCCCCAGGGCTACCTCGCCACCCTCCTGTTCGAGTGGACCGGTGCGGTGTTCTGGCTGGTGGTGGCCGGTGGGCTGCTGCTGGCGTTCCGCAGGCCGCGCGCCGACCCGGGGGCGAGCGACGCGGAGCGGGCCAGGGAGCTCGCCCGGCGCGGCGGCTCCGACCTGGGCTGGCTCACCACGTGGGCCGGCAACTCCTACTGGTTCGACGAGGCGGGCGAGGCGGCCGTCGCCTACCGGGTGCACGGCCCCGTCGCGCTCACCACGGCCGACCCGATCGGGGCCCCCGGCGACGAGACGATCGCCGCGTTCGCCCGGTTCTGCCGCGAGCACGGGTGGACGCCCGCGCTCTACAGCGTCACCGACGACACCCGCCGCGCGTGCGACGCCCTGGGCTGGAGCTCCGTGCAGGTGGCGGAGGAGACGGTCCTGCCGCTGCCGGAGCTGACGTTCACCGGCAAGAAGTGGCAGGACGTGCGCACGGCGCTCAACCGCGCCGCGAAGGCCGGGATCACCGCCGAGTGGATCCGCTGGGCCGACGCCCCGCTCGCCCTCACCGACCAGATCCGCGCGATCAGCGAGGAATGGGTGGCCGACAAGGGCCTCCCCGAGATGGGCTTCACCCTGGGCGGCCTGGAGGAGCTCGCCGACCCCGATGTGCGCTGCCTGCTCGCCGTGGACGCCGACCGCACGGTGCACGGCGTCACCAGCTGGCTGCCCGTCCACCGCGACGGCGCCGTGGTCGGCTGGACCCTCGACTTCATGCGCCGCCGCGAAACCGGCTTCCGGGGCGTGATGGAGTTCCTGATCGCCTCGGCCGTGCTGCGGTTCCAGGAGGAGGACGCGGAGTTCCTCAGCCTGTCCGGGGCCCCGCTGGCCCGCCTCGACCGCGGCGAGCAGCCGGCCGCGCTGCAACGGCTCCTGGACGTCGTCGGTCACGCCCTCGAGCCGGTCTACGGGTTCCGGTCGCTGCTGGCGTTCAAGGCGAAGTTCCAGCCCGAGTACCGCCCGCTGCACCTGTGCTACCCGGACCCGGCCGCGCTCCCCGCGATCGGGCTGGCGATCACCCGGGCCTACCTGCCGGAGGTGACGGCCCGGCAGTCGGCGCGGTTGGTGGCCCGGCTGCGCTGACCGCAGTGGCCGACCGGGAGTTGCGACCGGAGTTCAGGAACGCCACGTTCCTGAACCTGCAGGACAGCAACGTGGCGTTCCTGAACCTCGGGACGCGCCCCCGGGCCTCACGAGCAGGGCGGAGCCGTGCTGACGCCGGGCGGGAGCAGGCCCAGCTCGGTGTCCGTGAACGGCCGCGCCTGCCACGTGCAGAGCTGCTCGGCCCACGCCCGCGCGTCCAGGGGGAACTCGTACCGTTCCGCGTCCTGGTCGCCGTGCAGCGCGACGCGCAGGCCGTCGTCGGTGAGCTGGTCGAAGCCCAGCCGGGGTTCGACGCTGCCGCGTTCCTGGCCGGTGTCGAGGTCCACGAAGGCCAGCGTCGAGTCCGAGAGGGTGGCACCGCCGAAGGTCACCAGGCGGCCGTCGGGATCGAATCCCGCGAGGTCCCGTGCGAGGGGCGCCGGGACGGGCGGGCGGACGGGCGCGACGGCGTCGACGTCCCAGTACTCGATGGCGCCTGCGGCGAGGACGGCGAGCCGCGCGCCGGTGGGGTCGAACTCGAGGACGTCGTTGCCGGATTGCGTCAGGTCCGGGTTCGGCTCCACCGGGATGGTGGCCAGTTGCCGGCCCGCCGGCACGTCCCACAGCTGCACCTGCCGCTCGTGCGTGGACACCGCGACCTGTCCGGGGTGGCCCGGCCTGGCGTGCAGGAGGGAGCGCAGCCGGTACGCGGCGGCGTCCTCGGGCGGTCCGATCGGGACGGGGGCGGCCAGCGGCTGCCCGGTGGCCGCGTCCCAGGTCGAGAGCACGCCTTCGCTGAGGACCAGCAGGCGATCGCGGCCGTCCACCGACTCGCGGTGGTAGGAGACGGCCCCGCGCGTCGCGCCTGCAGCCGGCGGCACGCCGGGGCGGGCAGGCACCCGCACCCCGGCCGTGCGCCGCAGCGTGGGGAGCTCGTACCAGGTCAGGTCGACCTCGCCGCTGTCGAGCCGGTGCACCACCCACAGCTGGTCGCGGTCCCCCATCAGGACGTTGGTGGCCACGGGCAACTCCATGGCGGCGACCTCGCGGCCCGTACCCCGTTCCAGCACGCGCACGAGGTCCCGCTCGCGCACGACGCGGTGGTCGCGGGTGCCGATCCGGGCGATGTCCGAGCGTGCGCCACCCAGCGGTTCGGCGGGCTCCGTGGCCAGGCGCAGCAGGGACCTCCCGTGTGCCACCAGCACGGTGGGCTCCCCGGCGCCGTCCTCCACGCTCAGCCGATCGGCCCGGGCGAGCGACACGTTCGCCAGGGACAGCGGCATGAGGCTGCGGGGCAGCGTGACCCGCCTGCGTTCGCCGGTGGCGAGGTGGGTGAGCCGGTAGGACTCCTCGTCGACACCGGGCAACGCGGGCTCGACCAGCCAGGACCCGGAGAGACGCATGCCGAAGCAGATGGCCGTGCCGTCGACGGGAATCCGCGTGCTCGGCGGGCCACCGCGCAGCGGGGTGACCACCACGGTGGCCCGCAGCCCCGGCTGCGACCCGTCGGACTGCTCGCAGGAGACGACGCCTTCCCTGTTCGGCATGGACTCGGCCGGGAACTCGGCCACCAGGGATCCGTCGACCAGCGAGCGCGTCACCAGCCGGGTTGTGGCGGTCCAGGGACTGTCGGCATAGCGCAGCACCACCACGTCGGGGTCGGCGGTGAGCCGCAGGTCGAACCGGTCTCCCGCGGGAAGCGGTCCGAGCCCGTGCGGGATCTCGGCGCCGCTGCGGCGGTCCCGGATCACCAGATTCCAGCCGCCGGTGGCGCCGGGCACCACCCAGGCCAGGCGGTCGCCGTCGTCGGAGAACTGGAGGTTCGTGACGGCGTCCGGCGGGGCAGCGGGCACGTTCGGCAGGGTCTGCGGCGGCTCCCCCGTCACGAGATCGCGCAGCTGCACCCGCCCGTCCGGACCGACGTCGGCGAACCAGCGGCCGTCCTGGCTGAGCGCGATGGTCGCCCCGGCGCCGACGTCGTCGAGCGCGTGCGGCACCGGGTCCGCGCCGCTCACGCCGGTGACGGCCACCAGCCCGGGAGCACTGTCGAGGAGCGCGGTGTCGCCGTTGCGGCTCAGCACGTGGACCGGTCTCGGGGCGACCTCGGGCACGACCGCGCGCACCGACCGCATGGCCAGCGCCGACCGGGCGAGCGCGGTGCGCGCCTGCCGGTTCTCCGGGTCGGACCGCCAGGCGGCCAGCGCGAGCTGGGCGGCCACCGCGCTGTCGCCCGGGGCGCGGTTCTGGGACTCGACGCCGAGCGTCTCGGCGTTGGCAGTGGCCAGCTGCTCGGCGATCCGGTTGCCGCTGTACACGGTGGCGCCGCCGAGCGTGGCCGCGCCCAGCACGAGCACGGCGAGCACCGCGTTGACGATCCGGCTGCGGCGGACGTCGCGGCGCTGGCGGGCGATGCCACGCCGCAGGAAGTCGCGGTCGGCGGCGGGCAGCTCGTCGGCGCGGGTGCCGAGCCAACCGGCGGCCGTGGCCAGGGCCGCGCCTCGCGGCAGCGCGGCGTCGTCGCGGTCCTCGTCCTCCCAGCGTTCGCGCTGGGCGGCGAGCTCACTGCGCCAGACCAGGAAGTCGCGGTCCTCGGTGAGCCACTCACGCAACCGCGGCCAGTGCTCGAGGAGCGCCTGGTGCGCGGGCTCCACGACCTCGGCGCTCGTCTCGGCGCTCGACCGGTTGCGCACCAGCAGCCGCCCGGCCACCAGCGCCGGCACCAGGGCGCGCTGCGCCTCCGGCAGCGCGTCGAGCCGGACCGCCCGGCGGGTGAAACGCCCGGCGCGATCCACCCCCGTCAACGCGGTGAACAGCCCGCGCAGCGCGTCCGGCTCGGCGTCGAGCCCGCCCACCACCCGTTCGGCGTGCTGGGCCAACGCCCCCGCCACCCCGCCGACCGCGGTGTAGTCGGCCATGGTGAGGTACCCGCCCTCGCGGCGCTCCCACAGCTCGGCGAGCAGCGACTCCACCAGCGGGAGCTGCCCGGGCTCGGTACCGGTGTCGTCGAGGATGCGCTCCACGAGCCCGTGCTCGAACACCAGCCCCGGGGCGAGCCGGGCGGGCCGCACGATCGCCTCCCGCAGCCGGCCCCGGTCCAGTGGCGCGACGAGCAGCCTGCCGGAGTGCAGCGCGTCGGCCAGGTCGGGGGTGAGCAGCTCGTCCAGCGTGCTCCAGCGCAGCGTGAGCACGGCCCGGGCCCTCGGGCCGTCGCCGTCCGGGCGCGTGATCCGCAGGATCGACTCGAGCAGCCCGCGGGCGGCCTCCGGGTCGGAGGCGGCCAGCTCCTCGAACTGGTCGGCGACCACCACCTGTCGCGCGCCCCGGCCCGCCGGCACCTCGGCCGGCGACGCCGGCACACCGGATCCCGGGGTGATCCGCAGGTCCAGCACGTCGACGCCGGCGGCGCGCAGACGCGGGAGCAGCCCCGCCCGCACGAGCGAGGACTTCCCCGCCCCGGACGGGCCGGTCACCGCCACCACGGGCAGCCGGTCGACGGCCGCGAGGAGGCGGTCGATCTCGTCGTCGCGCCCGAAGAACACCTCGGCGTGCTCCTCGTCGAACGGCCGCAGGCCCTGGTACGGGCAGGGCAGCGCGTCCGGGTCGACGCCGAGCACCCGGTCGACCGGCACGAGATGGGCGCCCCGCTCGTCGACCACGGTCACCCCCACCACCGCGCCGCCCGCCGCGTGCCACACCGGCGCGCCGGCGAACCCGGTGTCGAGCGGGTGCTCACCGGGGGCGGGGTCCAGGCGGATGCGCCCGTCGTCCTCCACGCGGACCGTGCCCGCCGACCACACGCCGTCCACGAGGCCCTCGGGGTAGCCGAGCACCTGGAACCCGCTGCCGTCGAGGTCGCTGACGCGCCGCAGCGGGGGCACGCGCGCGTCGAGGGGCACCGCGTCGCGCACCCGCAGCAGAGCCACGTCGCCGGGCACCCCGCCGGGCCGGGCCGGCTCGCTCACCGCCGGGACCCGCACCGGCTCGCCGTGCTCGTCACGCAGCAACGGGAAGTCGAGCCACACCGGCCGCCCGTGGTCCGCCACGGCCCGGGCGGCGGTGACCAGCAGGTCCGGTCCGATGAGGAAGCCGGCTCCGGCGACCTCACCGGAGCCCGACCACACGCGCAAGTGCGCGCCCGCGAGGTCGGCGTGCTCGCGGAAGACCGACCCGGTCGCGTTCACGAGCACGGCGGGACGGGGTCGACCCCGGCGGGCAGCAACGCCCGCTCGGCCGGGGTGAACGGTCGGTCGGCCAGCGCGCAGAGCGCGTCCCGCCAGCCCTCTGCGGAGATCCGCACCTCCGGCGGGTTCGGGTGGACGGGCCCGTACGGCGTGCCGTCGCGCAGGCCCACCGTCTGGTCCCCGCTGATCGTGCCCACGTCGTCGGCGAGCCGCATCTCACCCGCGTGCCGGCCGCTCACCGGCTCGACGAACAGCAGCCGCACCAGGTGCTCGACACCCGACCCGGCCGCCACCCGGAGGACCAGGTGGCCGTCGGGCCGGAACGTCACCACCGCCACGTCCTCCTCCGGGAGCACGATCGGAGGCCCGATCTGCACGCCCTCGTCGACGTCCCACACCTCGATCGCCCGGTCCCGGTTGGGCATCGCCATCCGAGCGCCCGACGCGTCGAACACCGGTCCCACCTCGGTGGTGGTCGGGAACGTGCGCAGGAGGCGACCCGAGGGCATCTCCCGCAACTGCGTGCTGCCGTCCGCCGTCTTCACCGCCACCTGGCCCGGATGGCCGGGACGCGCCCACACGTGCGCGTGGGCGCTGCTGTACTCGGTCTCCGCGGGGGTGTCCCCGAGCCGCACCGGCTCACCGAGCGGTTGCCCGGTGGCCGGGTCGTGCGCGGTGAGCCACCCGCCGTGCGAGATCACGACCTGTTCCCCGTCGACGGCGAGGTCGACCTCCTCCCCCACGTAGAACAGGTCCACGGGATTCGGGGCCCGCCGACGGTCGGGGATGCGGAAGGAGGTGGTCGGGCGCAGCGCCGGGAACTCGTACCGGACGATCTCCCACACCCCCTCCGCCTCCACCGGCGACATGATCCACAGGGATTCGCCCTCCAGCACCGGACCCATGAACCGGTACGGGATCCCGGTGATCTCGCCCAGCTGCTGCCCGGTGCGGCGGTCCCAGGTGGTGACGCGGGTGTAGGAGGTCGACATCACGGTCCCGCCCACGCTGGTGGTGGCCCTCCGGTCCGGGTCCCTGGTGGCGGGCAGCCGCTCGGTGTCGAACGTCAGCAGCGAGGTGCCCTGGGCACGCACCAGCACGGTGCGGTCACCGGCCGAGACCACGCCGATGCTCGTCGCCGCCGACAACAGGTCTCCGGGTGCCCCCTGCGCGTCCGCGGCGGGGACCCGCGGGAGCGCGGCCTGCCGGACCTCCCCGGTGGCGAGGTGGACCATCCGCACCAGCTCGTAGTCCGCCTCGGCGGCGGTCAGCTGCCGCTCGAGGAACCACCCGCCGTCCGCCGACAACCGCGACCACGACACGCGGCTGTCAGCGGTGGGCCAGCGCCGGGTCGGACCCGCGCCGGCCGCCGGGTCGACCACCACCGCCGCCTGGTCCGTGAACTCCGTGGTGTCGTCGTCGATCCGCACCAGCGCCCCGCCGTCGGGCGCCACCGCCGTGCCGGGCGGGAGGGTGGCCACCTCGGCGCCGTCGGTCACCGAGCGCACGACCAGCCGCGAGTCGCTCATCTCGAACCGGCCGTGCCGCAGCAGGATCCGCCCGGGGTCGTCGGTCGGCCAGCCCCACGTCACGTCGTTGGGCACCGTGCCGATCCCGTTCGGGATCTCCGCGCCGGTGCGCAGGTCCCACAGCTGCACGCTCGCGGTCTGCGCCTCGGACAGGGCGAACCACATGAGCCTGTCCCCACCCGGTGCGAAGATCGGCGCGGACGGACGGGTGCCGCGCGCGCCGTGCAGCTCCCGGTCGGGCTGCTGCCCGGTGGGGTCGCGCAGCAGCACCACCGGCCGGTCGGTCATCGGCACCGCCACCAGGCGGCCGTCCGGGCTCAGCACGGGCGCACCGCTGCCGGGCGGCAGGTCGGCCAGCTCGTGCCGCTGCGGCGCCGGACCGGCCAGGCCGGTGACGAGCACCGGGTGCGGCCGGGTGGCCAGCAGCGCGGTGTCGCCCCGCACGAGCATGGCCTCGATCGGTTCCGGGCTCAGCTCCGCGAGCTCGCCGACGGCCGCGTGCAGGCCGAGGTACGCGCCCGCCAGCGCGTCGCGGGTGGTCGGGTGGTCCGGGTCTGCCTGCCACGCGGCCAGCGCCAGCTGCGCGGCCAGCGCCGGATCCGAGGACAGCCTCGCCAGCGCCTCGCGCCCGAGCGTGCCGGCGTTCGCGGTGGCCAGCTGGGTGGCCACGACGTCGCGGCGCTGCACCGCCAGCACCGACAGCGACCCGACCACCAGCAGCAGCACGGCGAGCACCGCGGTGACGACCCGCCTGCGCCGCACCCGGCGGCGTTCCAGGGCCACGCCGCACCGGACGTACTCCTGGTCGGCGGCGGTCAGGTCATCGGCGCGGGAGGACGACCACTCCACGGCGGCGGCGAGCGGCGCCCCGCGCAGCAGCGCGCCGTCGTCCCGGCCACCGGACTCCCACCGCGCGCGCCGGTCCTGGAGCCCGGCGAGCCAGGAGAGGAACTCGCGGTCGGCGCTCAGCCAGTCGCGCAGCCGCGGCCAGTGCTCGATGAGGGCCTGGTGGGCCAGCTCCACGGCGTCCCGGGAGACGACGAGCAGGCGCCGGTCGGCGAGTGCCTCGGCGAGCTCGCGCTGCTCGGCAGGCAGGTCGGCGAGCGGCACCGGGCGCCGGACGAACCGCCCGTCGCGGCCGGGCTCGGCCAGCGCCGTGAACAGCCTGCGCACGGTCTGCTCGTCGGCCGCGAGCGAGTCGACGACGCGGTCGGCGTGCTGTGCGAGCGCGCCGGCGACCCCGCCGCACTCCAGGTAGCCGCGCAGGGTGGCGCGGCCGTCCTCGCGGTGGTCCCAGAGGTCGGCAAGCAGGGCCGACACGAGCGGCAGCTGACCGGGCTCGGTGCCCGCGTCGTCGAGGATGCGGTCCACCAGCCCGTCCTCGAAGCTCAGGCCGGGGGCCTGCTCCGCCGGCCCGACGATCGCGTCCCGCAGACCGGCGCGATCCAGCGGGGTGACCTGCACGGTGGCCTCGTCGAGCGCGGCGGTGAGCCGCGGGTCGAGCCGCTCGAACGCGGCCCACCGCAACGTGAGCACGGCCCGCACCCGCCCCGTGCCCGTGCGGGTGATCACCTCGTCCAGGAGCGCGCCCGCGGTCTCGGGCGCGAGGGTGGCGAGCTCCTCGAACTGGTCGAGCACCACCACCGCGCCCTCCGGCGCGCCGGCGAGGGCCGAGGCCACCTCCCCGACCGGGTCGACGTCGAGGCGGCACTCCACCACCGGTGTGCCCGCGGCCCGCAGCCGGGGCAGCAGACCCGCCCGGACCAGCGACGACTTGCCCACCCCCGACGGCCCCGCCACTGCCACCACCGCCCGGCGCGACGTGGCGTCGGCGAGCCGCGCGATGTCGTCGTCGCGGCCGTGGAAGTAGGCGGCGTGCTCGTCGTCGAACGGCCGCGCGCCCGGGTACGGGCACGGCACCAGCGACTGGTCCAGCGCGAAGACCGCGTCGACCGGGATCAGGTACGCGGCCGCGGTGGTGTCCCCGCGCACGGCGGCCACGGTCATGCCCACCACCGCACCCGACGCCGTGTCCCACACGGGGGTGCCGGAGAACCCCGGCTCCACGCGCGGCTCGCCGACCCCGGTGTGCAGCTGGAACCACCGGGTGCCCTGCTCGCCCCGGATCTCCCCGCTCGTCCAGACCCCGCCGGCGCCGCCCTCGGGGAAGCCGAGCACCCGGAAACCGTGACCCCACAGCCGGGCGATCCCGCGCACCGGCGGTACGGGCACCGGCGCCGGACGCCTCAACCGCAGGATCGCGACATCGCCGGACCCGTCGTCCCGGATGGGCGACCAGCGCTCCACGACCGCGTCGAACGGCTCGTCGGCACCGTCACCCGCGAGCGGGAAGTCCACCCGCACCGTGGCGGCGGGGGGTTCCGGCGCGTACGGGTCGGCGTCGAGCGCCTCCGCAACCACGTGCGCACAGGTGGCGATCCGGTCGGGCGCGACGACGAACCCGCCCCCGACCACGCCCACCCTCGGGTGCCACAGGCGCACCACGGCGCCTGCCGACACCGTCGCCCGCTCCGCGATGGTCATGTGATCCCCCGGGCCGGGAGCATAAGCGGCTCACCCGATCGGCGTCACGGGGCAGCTCGTGCGGCGGCGTTGACCCCCGTCCGGCCGCTGCGATATTTTGCATATCACTTATTCCGGACGCGGAAGGACGCGATGGGCCCCACCACCGACGGCCGCCGCGGTTGCTCAGTCGACCGGGGCGTACGGGTCGAGCGTCATCCAGTTGCGCCGGGTCTCGACGGCAGCCGCCTCGGCGTCCCCGGCCTCGGCGAGATCCACGATCCGGGCGTGCTGCGCCACCGAGTCGCGGCCGCCCAGCGACGCGAACCGGATGCGTTCCACCCGGCGCAGCACCGGCGTGTACTGGTCGAGCACCGCACTGACGGCGGCGTTGCCCGCCCGGTCGACCGGCACCCGGTGGAAGGCGTCGTCGGCGGCGAGCGCGCCCGCCACGTCGGAGGCCCGCAGCGCGGCGTCGAACGACTCGTTCGCGGCGCGCATCGCCGCCAGGTCGTCCGCGGTCAGGAGCGGCACCGCGGTGCGCACCGCGAGCTCGTTCATCGCCGCGGTGACCACCTGCGCGTCGGCCACGCTCACGGGGTCGATCGGGCTGACGATCGTGTAGCGGCCCGGCTTGGTCTCCACCAGGCCCGCCGCCTCCAGCCGCGCCAGCGCCTCGCGGATCGGGGTGCGGCTGACCCCGAGCCAGCCACCCAGCTCACCGTCGTGGAGGCGTTCGCCGGGCTCGAGCGTGCCGTCGATGATCGCGTCCCTGATCCGCACGAACACGCTGTCGCGCAGGAGCTGGCGCTTCTCGGACGCGGCGGGAACCGGCATACCCCATCATGCACCGCGCTCATCCCGTGATCAGACTGGAGGCACCTTGTCCCTCGCCGACTTCGACCGCTACCCGCTGACCTTCGGCCCCAGCCCCGTCCACCCGCTGGAGCGGCTGAGCCGCCACCTCGGCGGGGCTCAGATCTGGGCGAAGCGCGAGGACTGCAACTCCGGCCTCGCGTTCGGCGGCAACAAGATCCGCAAGCTGGAGTACATCGTTCCGGACGCCCTCGCGAAGGGCGCCGACACGCTCGTCTCGATCGGCGGCTACCAGTCCAACCACACGCGCCAGGTGGCGGCCGTCGCGGCCCGATTGGGGATGAAGGCCCGGCTCGTGCAGGAGCGCTGGGTCGACTGGCCCGACGTCGTCAACGACAAGGTCGGCAACATCCTGCTCTCCCGGATCATGGGCGCCGACGTGCGCCTCGACCCCTCCGGTTTCGGCATCGGCATCAAGGACTCGTGGGAGCAGGCCCTCGAGGACGTCCGCGCCGCCGGCGGCGTGCCCTACGGCATCCCCGCCGGGGCGTCCGAGCACCCGCTCGGCGGGCTGGGGTTCGCCGGCTGGGCCGACGAGGTGGCGCGCCAGGAGCAGGAGCTCGGGGTCTTCTTCGACACCATCGTCGTCTGCACCGTCACCGGCTCGACCCACGCGGGCATGATCGCCGGGTTCGCCGGGCAGGACCGGCCACGCCGGGTGCTCGGCATCGACGCCTCCGCCACCCTCGACCAGACCCGCGACCAGGTCGAACGCATCGCCCGCCACACGGCCGACCTGATCGGCCTGGACAGGCCGCTGCGCGACGACGAGATCACCGTGCTCGAAGGCTGGGCGGGAGAGCGCTACGGCATCCCCGTGGCCTCCACGATCGACGCGATCCGCCTCACCGCGCAGCTGGAGGGCGTGATCCTCGACCCGGTGTACGAGGGCAAGTCGATGGCAGGCCTCATCGACCTCGTCCGGACCGGCGAGATCCCCCGCGACTCCACGGTGCTCTACGCGCACCTCGGCGGCCAGCCCGCGCTCAACGCGTACGCGGGCGCCTTCGACACCCCGGCCTCGCAGGCCCGGTGATCGCCGGACGGGCGCTGGAAGGCGACCCCGACCTGCTCACACACAAGCAGGGGAGCCCGCACACCGACTGCAACCGATGTGTCGGCATCACAACCGGTGTGCGAGCGCACCTGGTTCCGCGGAACCGTACCCGCCCGGGGCGCTCACGCCTCGACCCCGCCCGCACGCACCCCAGCAAAGAGGACGGACCAGCGCCACGCCCTCTTCGACGCCGCGGCCTCGAAGCCCCGGTGATCGCCAGACGGGCGCGATTCCCGACACCTCACGTCGGAAAACGCGCCGGGACGGCGATCAAGCCCGCCTGGAATGCGACCCCGACGTACTCACACACGAGCAGTGGGACTTACACACCGACTGCAACCGATGTGCGAGCACCACAACCGATGTGCGAGCGCACCCGGTTCCGCGGAACCGCGGCCTACTCCTCGAACTCGCCCGCACGCACCCCAGCCAGAAAGGCGGTCCAGGCGGCCGCCGGGTGGTGGTGCGCCGGCCGGGTACGGTCCTTCGTGTCCCGGACAGCCACGACGCCACCGGGCAGGGCCGCCACCTCGACGCAGCCGTCGGCCCCGCCGTTGCCGCCGCTGAAACTGCTCTTCCGCCAGGTGCCTGCAGGATCGAGGGTGGGCATCGGGCACCTCTCGCGGTCGCGGCTACATCTGCGCGGCCACCCGCTCGATCACTGAGACCGACTCGGCCGGGCTGTACGCGACCGTGCGCAGGTGGTCGAACACCAGCCTAGCTTGCGTGACGTCCTCCTCCTTCTCGACATGTGTCGACCCCATGGGGTGCTCGACATAGCCCATGTCCGGTTCGCCGAGTCCCTCGAAGCTCAGCACGGTGAATGCGCCGTCGATTCCGGCGTGCGCCCCGACATCGGTGGGGAGCACCTGAACGGTCACCGTGTCGAGAGCGGCCGCCTCGACCAGGCGCGCGAGCTGGGCACGCATCACCGCAGGTCCGCCTACTGGTCGGTGCAGCACCGCTTCCTCGATCACCGCGAGCAGCTCCAGCGGCCGCTCGGCCGAGGTCAGCCGCTCCTGCCGGATCTTCCGGACGGTCACGTCGCGTTCGCGGGTCGCCTCGCTCCGGCGCCGGAACGACGCGTCGAACAACGCCCGGATGTAGTCGGTGGTCTGCAACAGCCCGGGCACGTAGGTCACCGTGAAGTCGCGGATGGTGCTCGCCTCCGCTTCGAGCGGGATGTAGCCGCGGTCGTCCAGCCCGTACGCCCGCCACCACCCCTTGGCACTGGCCTCGCGGGTGAGCTCGAGGATCTCGCTCCACCGGTCGCCGCCGACGTCGAACGGGTCGAGCATGCTGCGCACGACGTGGACGTCGACGCCCTGGTGGGCGTTCTCGATGCGGCTGAGCTTGCTCGGGGAGAAGTCGAGCAGCGGCGCGGCCGCCTCGATCGTCAGGCCCGCGTGCACCCGCAGCTCGCGCAGGGTGCGGGCCAGCTGCCGTCTCCGGACGAGGGAACCGCTGCGCACGCCCCACACTCCCCGCTCTCCGCGACCGCTCGAGCACAGATCGTGGCAGCGGGGGGTGACAAGTGAAAGATCCAGCCGTCACCGAGCACCCGGAGCCTCGCCGGGCATGCAGATCGAGCGGGACCGGATCACCGAGGCGGGCGCCGTGATCGCGGGGTGGACGCGGCTGTGGTCGCAGCTGCTGGTGGTGCACGTGGCGGGGCCGGACGGTCGCTGCCGCGGCTGCCCGAGCAGCGCGCACGCGGCGCCGCGGTCGCCGTGCCGGCTGGCCGAGCTGGCGGTGGCGGCGCAGTCGGCCCACCGGACGCGCAGCCGCGGGGGCGGTTCTGCCTGATTCTGTCGAAACCTCGACAGAAGTGGTGTGCAGGCATTGACGGAATCCGGGGCGGGCACCGAGGCTCGCCCCGTGCCGCGCTCCCCTCGCCGCCTCCACGAGTCGTGGATCCTCGACCACCTGCGCCGACGTGGCCGGGCGAGCCGGGCCGAGCTCGTGGCGGCCACCGGGCTGTCGCGGGCCACGGTCTCCGCTCTGACCGGCGAGCTGCTGGCGCAGGGGAAGGTCGTGGTCACCGAGCCGGCCACCGCCACGGGTCCCGGCCGCACGCCCCAGGCCCTCGCCCTGAACCCGGCCGCCGGTCTGGTGCTCGGCCTGGATTTCGGGCACTCCCGCGTGGGGGTCGTGGCCGCCGACGCCGCCCACGCGATCATCGGCTCCGCCACCCGCCCCTACCCGCGCAGCACGCCGTGGGAGACGCGCTGCGCGATCGCGGTGCGCCTCGCCCGCACCGTGCTCGCCGGGGGCGCGCCACGCCTCGCGGCCGTGGGGATCGGGATCGCGGGGAGCATCTCGGGGCGGCCCGCGGTGGTCGAGGCGATCCGGGACGCCTTCACCGACGCGTTCGGCGTGCCGGTCCGCACCGACAACAACGCGCGGCTCGCCGGGCTCGCCGAATCGGTCTGGGGTGCGGCGCGGGGTGTGCCGGACGCGCTGTACGTGCGGCTGTCGAGCGGGGTCGGCGGCACCGTGATCCTCGACGGGCGCGTGCACCGCGGCCGAGGCGGCGCGGCGGGCGAGTTCGGGCACGTCTGCATCGACCCGACCGGGCCGCTGTGCCGCTGTTCGAACCGCGGCTGCCTGGAGTGCTACGTCGGGGTGGAGGCGGTGCTCGCGGAGGCGGGCGGTACCACCCTCGCCGAGCTCGGGGCGGCGCTCGACCGCGGCGACCGCGACGCCGCCGCCGTGGTGGCGAAGGCGGGCCAGCGGATCGGGCTCGTCCTCGCCGGCGCGGGCAACGTGCTGGACGTCCCGCACGTCGTGCTCGGTGGCGACCTCACCGTGCTGGGCGAGCACCTCGTGCGCCCCGTCCGGCAGACGCTCGCCCGGCACCTGCACGCGAACCCGGACGCCACGGTCGGGCTCGCGGAGCTCGGCGACCTCGACGGGGCGCTCGGTGGCGTGGCCCTCGTGCTGCACGACCCCTCGATCCCGTTCACCGGGCCACTCGCGCCCCGACACCTCACCGGAACGGCATGAACGTCCTGTTCTTCCTCACCGACCAGCACCGCACCGACACCCTGGGCGCGTACGGCAACCAGGTGGTGCGCACGCCCGCGCTCGACGCCGTGGCCGCCGAGGGCACCACGTTCGACCGCTTCTACACGCCGACCGCGATCTGCACGCCCGCCCGCGCGAGCCTGCTCACCGGCGCGGCGCCCTACCGCCACCAGCTGCTCGCCAACTACGAGCGCAACGTCGGCTACCGCGAGGAGCTGGCCGACGACCAGTACACGTTCGGCCACGACCTGCGCGGCGCCGGCTACAACGTGGGCCTGGTCGGGAAGTGGCACGTCGGCACGCGCCGGAGCCCGGAGGACTACGGGTTCGACGGCCCGCACCTGCCCGGCTGGCACAACCCGGTGGACCACCCCGAGTACCTCTCCTACCTGCAGGAACGGGGTCTGCCGCCGTACGCGATCACCGACGAGATCCGCGGCACCTTCCCCAACGGCACCCCGGGCAACCTGCTCGCGGCCCGGCTGTGCCAGCCGGTGGAGGCGACGTTCGAGCACTTCCTGGCCGACCGCGCGATCGAGACCCTGCGCCGCTACGCCGCCGAGCCGGACCGGCCGTTCTTCCTCGCCACGCACTTCTTCGGCCCGCACCTGCCCTACATCGTGCCGGGCGAGTACTTCGACATGTACGACCCGGACGACGTCGAGCTGCCGCCGTCGGTGGCCGAGACCTTCGAGGGCAAGCCGCCGGTGCAGCGGAACTACTCGGCGCACTGGACGTTCGACACGATCCCCGAGGACGTCTCACGCAAGCTGGTGGCCGCCTACTGGGGCTACACCACGATGATCGACGAGCAGATCGGGCGGATCATCGACACGGCGCGCGAACTGGGCCTCTACGACGACGCCGCGGTGTTCTTCTCCGCCGACCACGGCGAGTTCACCGGGGCGCACCGGCTGCACGACAAGGGCCCGGCGATGTACGAGGACATCTACCGGGTGCCCGGGATCGTCCGCCTGCCCGGCGGGGTGGCGGGGCGGCGCAGCGACCGGTTCGCCACCCTGCTCGACTTCACGGCCACGATCCTGGACGTCACGGGGCTCGATCCCGAGCGGGCCGTCGACGGCCGTTCGCTACGCCCGATCGTCCAGGGCGACGAGAGCGGCTGGCGCGAGGACCTCGTGCTCGAGTTCCACGGCCACCACTTCCCGTACCCGCAGCGGGCGCTGGTGACCGACCGCTACAAGCTCGTGGTGAACCCCGAGTCGGTGAACGAGCTCTACGACCTGGTCGAGGACCCGCACGAGCTGCACAACCGCTACGCCGACCCGGCCCACGAGGCGGTGCGCGACGCGCTGCTGGCGAACCTCTACCGGCAGCTGCGCGAGCGCGGCGACAACTTCTACCACTGGATGACCTCGATGTACCCGGTCGGCGGCAAGGACCACGACGCGTCCCTGAGCGCGTTCGAGGTGGCGAAGTGATCAGCAGGCGCGGGTTCCTCGGTCTCGGCGCGGCGCTCGCGCTGGCCGGCTGCTCGGCCTCGGTCGACGCGGACGCCCCACGCGTCCCGGCCCGCGCGTTCCCCGGCGAGTACACCGGCCCGCACCGCACGCTGCAGTTCTGGAACCCGTTCACCGGTGGCGACGGGCCGACCATGGCCAAGATCGTCGACGCGTTCAACGCGGCGCACCCGCAGATCACCGTCGAGATGTCGTCGCTGAACGCGGTCGACCTCTACGCGAAGGTGGTGCCCGCCGTCGGGGCGGGCCAGGGGCCTGACGTCGCGATCATGCACCTGGACCAGCTCGCCACGTTCGCGATCCGCGGCACGATCGTCGAGCTCGACGACGTCGTCGCCGGGCTCGGGCTCGCGCGCGCCGACTTCGTGCCCGCCGCGTGGGACCAGGGCACCTACCAGGGCCGCCGCTACGGCGTGCCGCTCGACGTCTTCACGCTCGCGCAGTTCTGGAACACCGAGGCGTTCGCCGAGGCCGGCCTCACCGGGCCGCTGCGGGGCGACACCTTCGCCGGCGCGATGGCCGCGCTGCAGGCCTCCGGCCTGCAGAACCCGTACTGGGTGCCGCCCACGCGCTGGCAGCTGTTCGTGAGCCTGCTCGGGCAGTTCGGCGGGAGCCTCTACGACGAGTCGGGCACGCGGGCGACGTTCGGCTCCGAGGCGGGCGTGCAGGCCCTCACGTGGATGCGCGCCGCGGTGGAGCGCGGGTACAGCCCGCAAGGCGCGTCCAACGACCGCGCCCCGCTCAAGAACGGGTCCGCCGCGTTCCTCACCGACCTGCCGGCCACGATCCCCGACCTGGGCAAGACCGCGCCCGACCTGCCCTGGGAGGTGGCGCCGCTCCCCCAGGTCGGCCCGCGGCCGGGCGCGTTCGCGAACTCGCACAACTTCGTGCTCACCCGCCAGTCGCAGGCCGACCCGGACACCGCGCACGCCGCGCAGGTGTTCCTGGACTGGACCAGCCGCAACTCCGCGACCTGGGCGGAGGCGGGCAACACCCCGGCGCGCGGGATCGCCCGCGACACCGACGTGTTCCGGGCCTCCCGCCAGGCGGTCCTGGCCACCGACGAGGTGTTCGAGAACCTGTTCTTCCCCCCGCAGATCCCCGGCTCGCGCGACATCGCGCGCAACGGCTACGAGCGCGCGGTGAGCGAGGCGGTGCTCGGCAGCGCCGGCCCCGCCGACGCGCTCGCGTTCGCCCAGGACACCGCGCAGCGCCAGCTCGACGAGTTCCGCCAGCTCTACGCCGCCTGACCCATCACCGAGGACGCCATGACCACCAGCTCGATCGCACTGCCGCGGTCCGACGCGCCCCCCGCAGCCCGTCCGGTGCGGTCGCTGCGCGGCCGGCCGTGGACGCCCTACGCCTTCCTCGCCCCGTTCTTCGTGCTGTTCGCGGCGTTCGTCGTGCTCCCCATCGGGCTCGGGCTCTGGGCGAGCCTGCACCGGTGGAGCCTGGGCCTGCCGCACCAGCCGTTCGTCGGCGGCGAGAACTACGTGGACCTGTTCACCGGCGAGAGCGTGCTGTCGGTGGAGTTCTGGAAGGGCATGCGGGCCACGGCGATCTTCACCGTGGCGAGCGCGCCGCTGCTCGTGGTGCTCCCGTTCGCGCTGGCGCTGCTGCTGGGCCGCCGCTTCCCGGGACGCACGTTCTTCCGGGCCGTGTTCTTCGCCCCCTACGTCCTGGGCGTCGCGGTGGTCGGCCTGCTGTGGAACTACCTGCTCGACCGCCAGCTCGGGCCGGTCAACCAGCTCCTCGGCCTCGACGTCGCCTGGACGACCTCGCTGCCTGCCGGGTGGGTGGGCCTCGTGGTGGCCACCGTGTGGTGGACGCTCGGCTTCAACACCGTCATCTACCTCGCGGCGCTCGCCGACGTGCCCACCGAGCTCTACGACGCGGCGAAGGTCGACGGTGCCGGGCCGTGGCAGCGGCTGTGGGCGGTGACCGTGCCCGGGGTGAAGCGCGTGCTCCAGTTCGTCGTGACGATCACGATCATCGCCTCGGCCAACATGTACGGCCAGTCGGCGCTGATCACCCGGGAACAGCCCGGCACCGCCACCCGCACCGCGATCGGCTTCATCGCCGACACCGGCATCGCGGGCTTCGACATCGGCTCGTCCTCGGCGATGAGCATGATCCTCGCGGCGGCGCTGATGGGCGTGAGCGCGCTCGTCCACCTGCTGTTCCGCAAGGTCGGGGGGAACGAGTAGATGACCAGGCGTCCCCGGATCGCGCTCGCGATCACGCTGCTCGTGCTCACCGCGGTGATCGCGCTGCCGCTGGTGTTCATGGTCTCGACGTCGTTCAAGTCGCCCCAGGAGGCGAACTCGCTGGCGTTCTCCCTCCTGCCGGACGCGCCGACGCTCTCGGCGTACCGCGAGATCCTCACCGACCCGCAGATCCCGGTGCTGCGCTGGCTGGGCAACAGCCTGCTCACCGCCGTGCTGCACAGCGCGCTCGTGGTCGTGCTCGCCACCACCGCCGCGTACGCGCTCGCGCGGATGGAGTTCCCGTTCAAGCGCACGCTGTTCGTGCTGATCATCGCCACGATGTTCGTGCCGGGGATCATCTTCCTGATCCCGCACTTCCTCATCGTCAACGAACTGGGCTGGCTCAACAGCTACGCCTCGCTCGTGGTGCCGTCGGCGGCCGGCGCGTTCGGGGTGTTCTTCCTGCGCCAGTTCTTCCTCGGCATCCACGCCTCGATCGAGGAGGCCGCGATCGTCGACGGCTGCAACCAGTGGGGCGTGTTCTGGCGGATCATGGTGCCGCTCGCGCGCCCCGCGATCGCCACGCTCGCCGTGCTCGCGTTCCTCACCAGCTGGAACGACTTCCTGTGGCCGGTGTTCGTGCTGTTCAGCACCGACATGCTCACGCTCCCCGCCGGGCTCGCCCAGCTGCAGAACGAGAACACCACCCGCTTCGACCTGCTCATGGCCGGTGGCGTGATCGCCAGCGTGCCCGTGCTCGCCGTCTACGTCCTCGCGCAGCGCTTCATCATCGAGGGCGTCTCGCAGGGCGGCGTCAAAGGCTAGTGCTCCCGAGAGGACGTCCATGACCGCCCGCATCACCATCTCGACGATCCCCGGCGCCGCGCCGATCGACGAGCGGATCTACGGCCACTTCCTCGAGTCGGCGTTCTTCGGCAACATCGAGGGCGGCGTGTTCGACGAGGGCTCGCCGCTGTCGATCCCCGACGGCCCGCTCGCCGGCTGCCGCGTCGACGTCCTCGAGGCCTGCCGCGCGCTGCGTCTGCCGGTCGTGCGCTGGCCGGGCGGCAACTTCACCTCGCCCTACTGGTGGCAGGACGGCATCGGCCCGCGCGACCAGCGTCCCCGCCGCCTCGAGCTGGCGTGGGGTTCCGAGGAGGACAACCGGTTCGGCACCCCGGAGTTCCTCGCCTGGTGCGAGGCCGTCGGCACCGAGCCCTACCTCGCCCACCACGCACGCGACGTCGACGACGCGGTGCGATGGGTGGAGTACACGAACTACGCGGGCGACACCACGCTCGCCCGGCAGCGTGCCGCGGACGGCCGGCCCGACCCCTGGGGCGTGCGGATCTGGGGCCTCGGCAACGAGGTCTACGGGCCGTGGCAGATGGGCCACCGGCCCGTGGCCGAGTACATCGCCGCCGCCCGCGAGCACGCCCGCTTCATGGACCTCGTCGACCCCGGCCTGTCCTTCGTGGCGGTCGGCAACGAGCGCGCGGACTGGACCGAGCCGGTGGTCGCCGGGCTCGGCGACCGCGTCGACCACGTCTCGCTGCACCTCTACGGCGCGAGCCGGCACCTCATCGACCCGAGCGAGACCGAGTTCGACGCCGTGGTGGCGCAGGCGCTCTACGTCGAGCGGGCGATCCACGAGCAGTCCGAGACGATCCGCCGGGCCCACGTGCACGACCGGCCGCTCTCGATCGCGATGGACGAGTGGAACATCCGCCACGTCGAGCCGGCGACGTGGCCCGAACCGCAGCCGGGTGCCGACGGCGGCGTCGCGCCGCGGGAGCTCACCGCGGACTCGCCCGAGCTGCGCGTCAACCGCTACAGCCCGCGCACCCTCGCCGACGCGCTCTACTACGCCGGGGTGTTCCACGCGATGCACCGCGCCTCGCAGCTCGACGTGCCGGTGCGCATGGCCAACACCGTCAACCTCGTCAACGCCAACGGGCTGCTCGCCGTGCGGCCCGACGGCCTGGTGAAGGCCACCACCTACCACGTGTGGGACCTGTACCAGAACCACACCGGCCCGGTGCCGCTCACCGCCACCGTGCACGGCCCCGCGCGCACCACCGCGCTGCGACTCGGCGACGACCGGCGCCCCGACGGCTCGTTCCGCACCGTGCCGGCCGCGGTGAACCTGCTCGACGTCTCCCCCACCCGCAGCGCCGACGGCCGCACGCTGCACGTCGCCGTCATCAACCGGTCCGCCACCGAGGCGATCACCGCCCGCCTCGACCTCGACGGCGCCGCCCTCCCGCCGACTGCGACGGCCCGGACGATCGGCGCCGACACCCACGACCTCTTCGCGGCGAACTCGATCAGCGAGCCGGAGGCTGTGGCGCTCGGCGCCCCGGAGCGGGTGCAGCTGGTCGGGGGCGCCCACACCTTCCCGGCGCACTCGATCACGCTGCTGGAGGTCGAGCTCGGGGCCCGGTAGTTCAGGAAAGCCACATTCAGGGCCGCACAGGCCTTGAATGTGGCTTTCCTGAACCCCGGCGGGCCGTCAGAACCGCAGCTCCACCGCGTCGTGCACCGGGCGGTAGCCGATGCGGGGGTAGAGCCGGTTGGTCGTGGGGTTGGCCAGGTCGGTGAAGAGCACGACCTGGCGCGCACCCGCGTCCAGCGCCCATTGCGAGGCCGCGGCCGTCACCGCCGCGGCGTAGCCGTGCCCCCGGTGCTCCGGCGGGGTGTAGACCGGGCCGATCCGCGACGCGCCCGCGACCACCGGCTTCGCGCACGCCTGCGCAACCGGCGTGCCGTCGACCTCCCACAGCATCTCGCCGGCACCCATCCGCAACGAGCGGGCGACCAGCTCCTCCGCATCGCCCGCGTGTCCCTGGTCGTGCTCGGCCTCCACGCCGAACGCGTGGCGCCACTTCCCGAGCAGCGCGACGTCGCCGGCGTCGGCGCGGCGCGCCCGCCCGGGCACCCCTTCCGGCGGCACGAGCGTGCCGAGGGTGAACAGGCGCATCCGCATCGCTGGCTCCGCCCGGCAGCCGGTGCGGGCCACCCGCGCGGCCGCGAACGCCTCCGCCTCGGCCACCGGTGCGCTCACCCCGTCGACGGCGGGATCGACCTGCGCCAGCGCCCGGTCGACGGCCGGCGCGAGCCGGGCCGGCACCGCCGAGACCAGGGCCGGGCGGCCCGGGGAGCGCAGCACCGCACCAGTCACCTCGCCGACCTCGTGCACGGTGAGCAGGACCGCGCTCGGCTCGCCGCCCCGGCACATCGCGTCGAGGACGCTCAGCGCGACCGTGTGGCTCAGCGGGTCGGCCTGCAGGAGCGGCCCGGCAGCGGCGGCGAAGGAACCGGGGTCGTCGTGCAACACGATCTCCACGCCGCGACGATCCCGCCCGGCCCGCGGGCGGCCAACCGGTTTTCGGGCGCCCCCGAAGGGCAGGAAAGCCACATTCAGGGCCGGAGAGGCCCTGAATGTGGCTTTCCTGAACCTCCTGGGGCTCAGGGAGCTCAGAGCACGGGCAGGTAGCTCGCCAGCTCGTACGGGGTGACCTGGCGCCGGTAGCCGTCCCACTCGCTGCGCTTGTTGCGCAGGAAGAAGTCGAAGACGTGCTCGCCCAGGATCTCGGCCACGAGCTCCGAGTGCTCCATCGCCGCGAGGGCCTCGGTGAGGTTCTGCGGCAGCGCTTCGTACCCGAGCGCGCGGCGCTCGGTCTCGGTGAGCGACCAGACGTCGTCCTCGGTGGCCGCCGGGAGCTCGTACCCCTTCTGCACGCCGGTGAGGCCGGCGCCCAGGATCACGGCGAACGCGAGGTAGGGGTTGCACGCGCTGTCCAGCGTGCGGATCTCCACGCGCCGCGTGGATGCCTTGCCCGGCGAGTACATCGGCACGCGCACGAGCGCCGACCGGTTGGCGTGCCCCCACGAGACGGCGGTGGGCGCCTCGCCACCGGTGATCAGGCGCTTGTAGGAGTTGACCCACTGGTTGGTGACGGCGCTGATCTCCCGCGCGTGCCGCAGCACCCCCGCGACGAAGGCCTTGCCGGTCTCGGAGAGCTCGTACGGGTCGTCGGGGTCGTGGAAGGCGTTGCGGTCGCCCTCGAACAGCGAGAAGTGGGTGTGCATGGCCGAGCCGGGGTGCTCGGAGAACGGCTTGGGCATGAAGGAGGCCCGCACGCCCTGCATGAGCGCGACCTCCTTCACCACGTAGCGGAACGTCATGATGTTGTCCGCCATCGTGAGCGCGTCGGCGTAGCGCAGGTCGATCTCCTGCTGGCCGGGCCCGCCCTCGTGGTGGCTGAACTCCACGGAGATGCCCATCGACTCGAGGGTCTCGATGGCGTTGCGCCGGAAGTGCGGGGCGACGTCGTGGCTGGACTGGTCGAAGTAGCCGCCGGAGTCGGCGGGCTCGGGCCGCGAGCCGTCGGAGGGCAGGTCGCGCAGCAGGTAGAACTCGATCTCGGGGTGGACGTAGCAGGTGAAGCCTGCCTCACCGGCCCGCGACAGGGCCCGGCGCAGCACGTGGCGCGGGTCGGCCCACGACGGGGAGCCGTCCGGCATCGCGATGTCGCAGAACATGCGCGCCGAGTAGTGCTCGCCCGGGGACGTCTCCCACGGCAGCACCTGGAACGTCGACGGGTCGGGGCGCGCCACCATGTCCGACTCGTAGACGCGCGCGAAGCCCTCGATCGCGGAACCGTCGAAGCCGATGCCCTCGGCGAACGCCCCCTCGAGCTCGGCGGGCGCCACCGCGACCGACTTGAGGTACCCGAGGACATCGGTGAACCAGAGCCGGACGAACCGGATGTCGCGTTCCTCGAGCGTGCGGAGCACGAACTCCTGCTGTCGGTCCATGGGCGCCGAGCCTAGGAATGCCGCGTTACGAACATGTTTCCGGGTGTCCCGCGCCTCCCCGGACGTGCGACAGCGCCCGCCCGTGCCCGGGCGGGCGCTGTCCACGGTCCGGTAGCACCGGGTGGTGCTCCCCTCGGCTCACCGGGCCCTACTCGTCTGATCGCGGCCGCACCCGGGTGTGTTACAGGTCACCTTCCAGGAGGAGGCGCGAGGCTGCACCGCGCGCCGTCGGCCGGCAGCTGCAGGTCGACGAGATAGGCGCTGACGATGTCGTCGACGCAGGTGTTGCCCTGCAGCGCCACCGTGTGCTGCGCGCCCTCCACGGTGAGCAGGCTGCCCTCCAGCGCCTCCGCCAGGTCCACCCCGGCCTGGTACGGCGTGGCCGGATCACCCGTCACGGAGACCGTCAGCGTGGGCGGCAGTCCGTCCACCTGCGGGACGTGCGGCTCGCTCGTGGGCGGCGACGGCCAGAACGCGCACGGGTCGAGCGCCGCCACCACGCCCCGCCGGTCGTCGCGGAACGGCGCCGCCTCGTTGGACCGCCGCACCAGCTCGCCCTGCTCGGCCCGGTCGGTGATGCGTTCCTCGTCGATGCAGCTGATCACGATGAACGCCTCGATGCCGTTGCCGTAGTGGCCGTCCGGGCCGCGGTCGTTGTACATGTCCGCGAGCCGCAGCAGGACCGAGCCGTCCCCGTTCGCGAGCGCGGACAGCCCGGCCGAGAGCACCGGCCAGAGGTCCGAGACGTACAGCGCCTGGATCGTGCCCGTCACCGCGTCAGGGTAGGAGAGCGTGCGCTCACCGCCGAAGGCCGGCGCGGGCCGGTCGATCAGCGGGCGGGTGAGGGCCTGGAAGGCGGCCGTGGCCTGCGCGGGGTCGGTGCCCAGGGGACACGCCGGCTGCCGCGCGCAGTCGGCGGCGAACGCGTCGAAGGCCTGCTGGAAGCCCGCGCTCTGGTCCACCGTGCGCTGCACCGTGGACTGCCGCGGGTCCAGCGCGCCGTCGAGCACGAGCGCCCGCACGTTCTGCGGGAACGCCTCCGCGTACGCCGAGCCCAGCCGCGTGCCGTACGAGTAGCCGAGGTAGGTGAGCTTCTCGTCCCCGAGCGCCGCGCGCAGGATGTCCATGTCGCGCACCACGTCGCGCGTGCCGACGTTCGCCAGCACGTCCGCGCCCCCGGAACGCTCGATGCAGCGCTGCGCGTACTGCTGGTTCTCCGCCTCCGTCTGCGCCACGCCCTCCGGTGACGGGTCGACGTCGAGATCGGCGCGCTCCACCTCCCACTCGGCGTCGTCCAGGCAGTCGATGGTCGGGGTGCTCGCCCCGACGCCGCGCGGGTCGAAGCCGACGAGGTCGAACCGCTCCGCCAGCGGGCTGTCCGCCAGGCGGCGCGCCATCGTGGCCCCGAGGCTCATCCCGGACGCTCCCGGCCCGCCCGGGTTCACCAGGAGCGAGCCGATGGGGTCGCCGCTCGCCCGGTCGCGCAGCACGCCGACCTGGGCCGTGCGCCCCTGCGGCGCCGCGTAGTCGAGGGGGACCTCCAGCCGCGCGCACTCCAGCTCCGGGTCGTCGAACGCCGTGCGGTCCTGCGCGTTCGTGGCGTAGTCCGGGCAGGGACCCCAGGACAGCTCCTGGTCGTAGAAGGGCGCGAGCTCGGCGGGCGGCCCCGGTGCAGGCGCAGGCGCCGGGGGTGCCGGGTCGGGCTCCGGCGCCGCCGGCTGACTGCACCCCGACAGGACGAGCGCGGCGGAGCAGGCAGCGATGACGACGGAGCGGATCGGGTCGAGCACGGCACCCAGCATGCCAGCGGCCCACGATTCCGCTCGGTGTGCCGTCCGGGCGCGTTCGGTGACGCCCGCGGCGAACTCCGGTCACGGAACGTGCAACTCGCCTCCTGAGCCGGGAGACTCGCCCCCACCAGCGCGAGTCTCCCGTCTCGAGGGGCGAGATCCGCATTTCGCGAGGTCAGATCCCCACGGTGTGAACCTCGTCCCAGCCACGCGCCCCGACCTCCCCAGCGATGTCACGCTTTCTCCCGTCAGCACCCGACGACCCGGGGACCCGATGGGCCTCGAGGGAGGACGGACAGCGATGCCAGAAGAGTCGCCGTACCGCTCGGTGGAGCGGCCGAAGCGCACCCGCATCCCCCACCTGCACGCGCTCAAGCAGCGCGGTGAGCGCTGGGCCATGCTCACCGCCTACGACGCCTACACCGCGGAGATCTTCGACGACGCCGGCATCCCGGTGTTGCTCGTCGGCGACTCCGCCGCCAACAACGTCTACGGCTACGACAACACCCTGCCCGTCACGGTCGACGAGCTGTTGCCGCTGGTCAAGGCTGTCACGCGGGGAGCCAGCAGCGCGCTCGTCGTGGCCGACCTCCCCTTCGGCAGCTACCAGATCGGCCCCGAGCAGGCGCTCACCACCGCGTTCCGCTTCATGAAGGAGGGCGGCGCGCACGCCGTGAAGCTGGAGGGCGGGACGCGGTTCGTGCCGCAGGTCGAGGCCCTCGTCGGCGCGGGCATCCCGGTGATGGCGCACCTCGGCTTCACCCCGCAGAGCGAGCACGCGCTCGGCGGCTACCGCGTGCAGGGCCGTGGAGACGCGGCCGACCGGCTCGTCGAGGACGCGCTCGCCCTGCAGGCGGCCGGCGCCTTCTCGGTGGTGCTGGAGATGGTGCCGGCGGACGTGGCCAAGCGCGTGACGGCCGAGCTGGACATCCCGACGATCGGGATCGGCGCGGGCCCCGACTGCGACGCGCAGGTGCTCGTCTGGTCCGACATGGCCGGGATGAACCGGGGCCGCAAGCCGCGGTTCGTGAAGCAGTACGCGGACGTCGGCTCGGTGCTGCTCGACGCGGCCCGCCGCTTCGGCGCCGACGTGGCGGACGGCCACTATCCGGCGCCGGAGCACTCCTACACCTGATCAGCGGCCCTGGTCAGGGGCGCAGCCCGGCCACAGGCACGCCCGCGTGGTAGGCCGCCAGCATGGCGTCGGCGGGTGACTCCCGCCGGCGCCAGCGCTCGCGCAGCCGCGCGAGCCGGGCGAGGTCGGCGGGCCGGTCGGCCAGCGCCCGTTCGGCGGCGTCGAGGAGCTCGCCGGTGCCGGCGTGCACGTCGTCGTCGGCGAGCCCGACCCCGGCCACGTGCTTGTGCAGGCCGGCGTCCGGGGTGGTGCGCCTGCCCGGCAGCGTGTCGTCCAGCACGATTCCGGTGAGCAGGGAGAGCAGCTCGCCGTAGAAGCGCGGGTCGGGGCAGGCGTCGAACGCCTTGAACTCGATGCGGCCCACCTCGGCGGGCAGGCGCGCCACCTGGGTGAGCGACGGGTCGGCCGCGAGCTGCCCCTCCTCCCCGGCGAGGAACACGAGCGCCGCGGGCCGCGCACCGGTGCGCACGGCCGTGCGCGCCGACAACCCGCCCCACGGCCCGCCGTCGCGGAACGGCGAGGAGAACGACAGCGGCACCAGCCACGGGCTGTAGTGCGTGAGCTTGCGGCCCGCGTCGACGACGGCGGCCTCGTCGAGGTCGGCGCAGGACAGGTTGAGGTCAGGGCCGTAGGTCGACATGTGCAGGTGTGCGGTGCGCTCCTCCGGCGAGTCCTGCCGGTGGCTGCGCTCCCACGCGTTCAGCGGCGGCTCGATCCGGTACTCCGAGCGCACGGGGTTGAACGCGACCGTGGTGGCGCGCAGGCCGGTGTGCGCCAGCTGCGCGTCGAGCAGCCGCAGATCCTCCTGGAGGGCGGCGACGGCGGCCTCGACCGAGCCGTGGATGCGGGTGCGGACCTCGAGCCCCTTCGGATCACACCGCACCAGACCGCCGTGCTCGTCGAAGCGCTCGTAGCCCTCGACGTACCAGCGCTTGCGCTTGATCCCCTGGTCACCGATGCGCAGGTCGGGGTAGTCGGCCGCGTCCTCCGGCAGGGCGTCCACCACGGACTGCAGTTCCTCGAACGTGGTGGAGGTGTAGTCGGCGAACCCTCCGTCTGCGTGCACGAGGGCGATCTCGTGCTCGATGCCGTAGCGGAACGCGCGCTCGCGCACCGGCCCACCTCCCCGTGATCGTGGCGGACCGCCCGCCGCGAATGAGGGTAGCCTCACCAGCCGTCCCATGGGCTCCGTTCGCCGAGACGCCGGCACAGAGGGCGGCTCAGACGGCGACTCAGGGGGCCGCGAACTCGATCCGGCCGGACGCCGGGTCGGCCACGGCGAGGCGCACCCGCACCACGGCGCCCGCGGTGAGCTCGCCCGTGCAGCGTGCGAGCACCGGCGGGTCGGGCACGTAGACCTCGCCTGCCTCCCCGTCCGCACGCAACACCACCGCGTCGAACTCCCGCCCGACGCTCGCGGTCAGCAGCGCCGCCTCCGCGCGGTCCACGCACGCGCGGTCCACCCGGCCCGCCACGGAGTCCGATTCAGCCATGACGTCCGGCAGGGCCGGGAGCGCCTCCCGCAACCAGTCCGGCAGCTCGGCACCCGCCCTCACCGCGAGGCAGACCTCGGTGCCGAACCGGTCGACCAGCCGCCGCAACGGCGCGGTGACGTGCGCGTACGGGGCGCCGATCCCCCCGTGGCCCGCGTCGGCGGGCGGCTCGGTGCCCGCGGAGCGGTCGAACGCGCCGTACCCCGCACCGCGCAGCAGCACGGTGGCCGACCGGCGCAGCGCGAGTGCCGAGGGCGAGTCGGCGGGCAACCCGGCGAGCGCCTCCGCCACCGGCATGGTGTCCGGCCACGCGAACCCGAGCTCACGGGCGGCGCGCCGGAACGCGGCCAGCGCATCCGGCTCCGGCGCGGGCAACGTGCGCAACAGGCCGACGCCCGCCTCCAGCATCATGCTCGCCGCCGCCATCCCTGTGAGCAGCGAGATCTCCGCGTTCCACGACTCGACGTCGAGCCGGCGGCGCACCCGCACGGTCCAGCCGCCCGCCCCGTCGGGCACCACCTCCTGCTCCGGCAGCTCCAGCTCGATCGCGCCGCGGCGCACCGCGTGCGCCCGGCGCAGCGGACCCAGCTCGGCGAACGCGGCCAGCGCCGGGTGCAGCCGCCCCGTGTCCACGTCGGCCTGCACGCCCGCGTAGTCCAGGCGGGCCCGCGACCGCACCACCGCCCGCTCCACCGACACCGCGACCTGCTCGCCCGCGTCGTCCAGGTCGATCGTCCACAGCACCGCGGCACGCGGCCCGTCCGGGAGCAGGCTCGCGGCCCCCTCGGAGAGCACGGGCGGGTGCAGCGGCACCGACCCGTCCGGCAGGTAGACCGTCTGCCCCCGCCTGCGCGCCTCCAGGTCCAGCTCGCCGCCCGGCACCACCACGGCACCCAGGTCCGCGATCGCGTAGTGCACCCGGAAGCCCGACCCGCGCCGCACCACCCCGAGCGCCTGGTCCAGGTCCTTCGCGCCGGGCGGGTCGATCGTCACCAGCTCGACGTCCGTGGCGTCCCGCCGCCCGCCGCCAGTCACGGGCCCGTCGGCCGCCGCCCGTGCGGCCTCGGCCAGCACGCCGGGAGGGAAGTGTCGGGGAGCGCGAACTCGCTGCGGACGGCGTCGAAGTCGGGAACGGGACGCGGTGGCGGCTGCACGACGCGAGCCTCCCACGACCCGCCACCGCGCGGAGGCGGCAACGGCGAGCGCACCCGGCGGCCGACGCGCGACTCGGCCCACGGAACGCGCAACTCACGCCCGCAAACGCGAGACTCGCGCCCTTGCCCCGCGAGTCTCCCGTTTGGCGCGGCGAGTCTCGCGGCTCGCGGGGCGAATGCCGCGTCCGCGGGTCAGAGCCAGCGGGGCAGGGCCGGGAGGGTGCGGCCGGCCGAGCTGCGCAGCTCACGTCCCTTGCTGCGCCCGAGCAGCCAGGCCGCGAGGGAGGGGGCCGGGCCGGAGATCGTCGTGGCCGCCGCCCGGTCGCCGACGTCCCACGTGGAGCCGTCGGGTGCGACGAGGTGCAGGGGCGGGCAGTCCGGCTTCTCCCCCATCGCCACGGTGACGTCGGCCAGCAGCGCCGTGACCATCGGGGCCGGCATGTCGGCGAACGAGGCACCGACGTCGAGGTCCACCGCGTGGATCCACATCTCGCGGGCCCGCAGCCACGGGATGTCGACGGCGAGCAGGTCCCGCCCCTGCGCGTTCTGGACCTGCGCCGACCAGGCCTGCTCCGGCATCGCCCGCACCACGCGCGCCAGCCGGTCGGAGGTCTCCACCACGTCGGCGCGGATCTCCGCCGGGGGCCGGGCCGCGCCCGCCTCGATGTCGGCGTCGCGCTGCTCGCGGCTCGCGTACGCCGGGGTGCGCACCCCCGTGCGCGCCCAGTCCAACAGGTTGATCAGCGCGTCGGCGTTGCGCGCGAGGTGCGTGAGCACATGGGCGCGGCTCCAGCCCGGCAGGGCCGAGGGTGCGGCGAACGCGTCGTGGCCCATCCGCATCATGAGGCCCCGCAGGTGCGCGGCGCCGTCGCCCGCCCAGGCGAGCGTGTGGGCGAGCGAACGGGTGCCGGCGACGCTCACGGCGCGATGTTTCACGACGCGGCCTCGAGCCGGCACGTGTTGCGGCACTCGCCGATCCCCTCGATGCGGGTGACGAGCTCCGCCCCGTCGGTGAGGTAGCGCGGGGGCTTGCGGGCGTGCCCGACCCCGCCCGGCGTGCCGGTGGCGATCACGTCACCCGGGTTCAACGTGACGATCTCCGACAGGTAGACCACCAGGTCCACCGGGTTGAACACCAGCTCCGCAGTGGAGGAGCGTTGCATCGTCTCGCCGTCGAGCACGGTGGAGACCTCCCAGCCGCCGTCCGGGAGCTCGTCGGGCGTCACGAGCCACGGCCCCAGCGGGGTGGAGCGCTCGAACGTCTTGCCCTGCAGGAACTGCGAGGTGCGGCGCTGGTAGTCGCGCACGCTCACGTCGTTGAGCACGGTGTAGCCGGCGATCGCCGCCTGCGCCTGCTCGGGGGTGGCGTGCCGCACCGGCCGCCCGATCACGACCGTCAGCTCGACCTCCCAGTCGATGGCCGTGGACACCCGCGGCAGCACGATGTCGTCGTGGGCGCCGACGAGCGCGGGCGCGAACTTCGCGAAGACCGTGGGGTGGTCGGGGAGCTTGTTGCCCATCTCGAGGACGTGGTCGCGGTAGTTCAGCCCGACGCAGATGATCTTCTCCGGCGAGGGCACGAGCGGCGCGTAGTCCAGCCCGTCGAGCGCGTGCGACGGCCCGGCCGCTGCCGCGGCGTGCTCGGCCCAGTCGGGTCGTTCGAGCAGCGCGCGGACGTCGGCCTCCCCCGTCTCCACCGCAGCCGTCGCATCCACCCGGACCGCACGGTTGCCTGCCGCCGTGCGGATCGTCGCGAGCCTCATTCGCACTCCTCACCGGTCGTCACGGCGGCAGTGTCGCCCAACCGGCCGCGCGGCACACGATCGGGGGGCCGAGACGATCACGGAACCGGCATCCGTCACCGAAGCCCTGGATCGGACGAACGGGAAGAACCGATCGGCGCTCACCCGATCCGGGGCCCCGGACGACCGCACCCGGGCCGCGAGTCGCCGCCCGGGTGCGGGTGGTCCGGCGGGTCGGCCCGTCAGATGGTGCCCTCGCCGGCGTCGCCGCTCTGGCTGCGCACCGGGAGCGTGGCGAAGACGGCAGGCGGCTCGCGCCACGGCTGCGCGAGCTGCCCGGCACGCGCGTCCTGCACGGCCCGCCACACCCGCTCCGGCGTGCACGGCAGGTCGACGTGCCGCACGCCGAGCGCGCTGAGCGCGTCGACCACGGCGTTCTGCACCGCGGGCGTGGAGCCGACCGTGGCCGACTCCCCGATCCCCTTGGCCCCCAACGGGTTGAGCGGCGTGGGCGTCTCGGTGTTGGAGGCCTCGAACACCATCAGGTCGGCCGCGCTCGGCATCCGGTAGTCGGCGAGCGTGCCGGTGAGCGGCTGGCCGTCCGGGTCGTAGACGACCTCCTCGTACAGCGCCTGCGCGATTCCCTGCGCCAGCCCGCCGTGCTGCTGCCCCTCGACGATCAGCGGGTTGAGCACCCGGCCGCAGTCGTCCACGGCGACGATGCGCCGCGGGGTGACCCGGCCGGTGTCGGTGTCGACCTCCACCACCGCGACGTGCGCCCCGAACGGGAACGTGGCGCTGTCCTGGTGGAAGTCCAGGCCGGCGAACAGCTGCTCGCCCTCGGCCTCCGCCCCGCTCGCCACCTGCGCCCAGGTGATCGTCGCGGACGGCACACCGGCCACCCCGAACTCGCCGTCCTCGGTGAGCTGCACGTCGTCGACCGACGCCTCCAGCATCGCGGCCGCCCGCTTGCGGCCCTGCTCGAGCACGTCGGTGGCCGCAGCCTGGACGGCGTTGCCCGCCATCTGCAGCGACCGCGACCCACCTGTGCCCCCACCGCGCGGCACCGTGGCGGTGTCGGACTGCACGAACCGGATCTTCTCGATCGGGATGCCGAGCCGCTCGCTCGCGACCATGGCGAACGACGTGGCGTGGCCTTGCCCGTGGGCCGACGTGCCCGCGGAGATGGTGGCCGAGCCGTCGGGGTGCACGGTGACCGAGCCGTACTCGTCGCCCGCGCCACCGGTGATCTCGACGTACACGCTGACGCCGATGCCGAGCTGCACCGGGTCGCCGCCCTCGCGCCGGGTGGCTTGCTCCTCGCGGAGCTTCTCGTAGTCGGCGATCCGCAGCGCCTCGCGCAGGGGCAGGTCGTAGTCGCCGATGTCGTAGCGCACCCCGGAGAGGGTCTGGTAGGGGAACTCGTCGGGCTGGATGAAGTTGCGCCGCCGCAGCTCCACCGGGTCGATGCCCAGCTCGGCTGCCGCGAGGTCCATGATCCGCTCGATGTGCGCCGTGGCCTCCGGGCGGCCCGCACCGCGGAAGGCGCCCATCGGCGTGGTGTTGGTGAGCGCGATTGCGCCCTCGAACGCGAGCTTCGGGATCCGGTACACCCCGGTGGCCATCGTGTGCGTCGACATGAACACGAGGCCACCGCCGAACCCGGCGTACGCCCCGCTGTCGCCCACGACCCGCGCCCGCAGCCCGGTGATCACGCCGTCGCGGGTGAGGCCCAGCTCGTAGTAGGCCACCTGCCCACGGCCCTGGGGCATCGACACCAGGTTCTCCGACCGCGTCTCCACCCACGTGACGGGCCTGCCGAGCGCCCGCGCGATCCCGACCGCTGCGGTGTGCTCGGCGATCATTCCCGCCTTGCCGCCGAACCCGCCGCCGACGTGCGGCGCGATCACCCGCACGCGGTCCTGCTCGAGCCCGAACAGCGCCGCCGCCTGGGCGCGGAAGCCGTGGGGCATCTGGGTGGAGACCCAGATCGTGAGGTCGTGGTCCTCGCCCTCGTGGCCCCCGGGGAGGACCGCGATCGCGTTGCCCTCCATCGGCATCACGGCCACCCGCTGGTTCACCAGCCGCCCCCGCACGACCACCTCGGCGTCGGCGAGCACGTCCTCGTCGGTGGAGCGGTGGCCGTCGGCGAGGTTGCTGCCCAGCGCCGGGAACTGCAGCTCGGCGTCGGGTTCGAGCGCGGCCTCCATGTCGACCACCGCGGGCAGCGGGTCGTAGTCGACCTCCACCAGCTCGGCGGCATCGACGGCGGCGGCCTTGGTCTCGGCGACCACGACGGCGACCGCCTCCCCCACGAACCGGACCCGGTCGGTGGCCAGCGGCGGGCGCGGCAGGTCCTTGTTCACGACCATGAGGCCGTGGTGGGCGGGCAGGTCGAGGTCGGCGGCGGTGTGGACGGCCACCACGCCCGGGGCGGCCGCGGCGGCGGCCGTGTCGATCCCGGTGATCACGGCGTGGGCGAACGGGGAGCGGACGAACGCGAGGTGCAGGACGCCCTCGAGATCGAGGTTTCCGACGTAGGTACTTGCACCGGTGATGAGGTCACGGTCCTCGACGCGGCGAACGGAGGTACCGAGAATCGAGCCAGGCATGTGGTGACCCTACGGTTCACCGGCGGCCGATGCCCAGAAGTTGACGTGGGCCCGTTGTCGGGAGAACCTCTCCCACCGGAGGCTTCGCGCGTCGGCCAGTCGGGCGCGCACTCGACGGGAGGTCGGACTGGTCGGGGGCCGGTCCGGCCTCCCGACCCATTCTCCCCCGTTCTGCGCACCCGGCCCCGGTGCGCTGTTAGTTTCACCCGGTGCCCCAGTTCCACCACACCGACGTACTCCCCCTCGGCCCGGACGACACCGACTACCGGCTCCTCGACCTACCCCCGGGCCGCGTCGTCGAGGCGGCGGGCCGCACCTTCCTCGAGATCGAGCCCCCCACGATCACCGCGCTCGTGCGCGAGTCGGTGCGCGACATCCAGCACATGCTGCGTCCGTCGCACCTCGCGCAGCTGCGCGCGATCATCGACGACCCGGAAGCGTCCCCCAACGACCGCTTCGTGGCCACCGACCTGCTGCGCAACGCGTGCGTGTCGGCGGGCGGGGTGCTGCCGATGTGCCAGGACACCGGCACGGCGATCGTGGTGGCCAAGCGCACCGAGACCGTGCTCACCGGAGGTGACGACGAGCGCGCGATCTCCCAGGGCGTGTTCGAGGCCTACGACGAGCTGAACCTGCGCTACTCCCAGATGGCCCCCACCTCGTTCTGGGACGAGAAGAACACCGGCACCAACCTGCCCGCCCAGGTGGAGCTGTACACCGCACCGGGACAGGCGCCGAAGTACGAGTTCCTGGTGATGGCCAAGGGCGGCGGCTCGGCCAACAAGACCTTCCTCTACCAGGAGACGAAGGCGCTGCTGAACCCGCGCAAGCTCGCGGCGTTCCTCGACGAGAAGCTGCGCTCCCTCGGCACCGCCGCCTGCCCGCCCTACCACCTCGCGGTGGTGGTGGGCGGGATGTCGGCCGAGTACACGCTCAAGGTGGCCAAGCTGGCCTCCGCCCGCTACCTGGACAACCTCCCCGCCCAGGGCTCCGAGCTGGGGCACGCGTTCCGCGACCACGACCTGGAGCAGCAGGTGCTGGAGCTGACCCGCGAGTTCGGGATCGGCGCCCAGTTCGGCGGCAAGTACTTCTGCCACGACGTGCGCGTGATCCGGCTGCCCCGCCACGGCGCCTCGCTCCCCGTGGGGATCGCGGTGTCGTGCTCCGCCGACCGCCAGGCCAAGGCCAAGATCACCCCCGAGGGCGTGTTCCTGGAGCAGCTCGAGCGCGACCCGGCCCGGTTCCTGCCCGAGACCACCGAGGACGACCTGTCCGACGAGGTCGTGCACGTGGACCTCAACCGTCCGATGTCCGAGATCCGCGCGCAGCTCTCGACGCTGCCGGTGAAGACGCGCGTGTCGCTCACCGGCCCGCTCGTCGTGGCCCGCGACATCGCCCACGCCAAGATCGCCGAGCGGCTGGAGGCCGGCGAGCCGATGCCGCAGTACATGCGCGACCACCCCGTGTACTACGCCGGCCCGGCCAAGACCCCCGAGGGCTACGCGTCGGGTTCCTTCGGCCCCACCACGGCCGGGCGGATGGACTCCTACGTGGAGCAGTTCCAGGCCGCGGGCGGCTCGCTCGTGATGCTGGCCAAGGGCAACCGGTCGAAGCAGGTGACCGATGCCTGCGCCACCCACGGCGGGTTCTACCTCGGCTCGATCGGCGGTCCCGCCGCCCGGCTCGCCCAGGACTGCATCCGCAAGGTGGACGTGCTCGAGTACCCCGAGCTCGGCATGGAGGCGGTCTGGCGCATCGAGGTGGAGGACTTCCCCGCCTTCGTCGTGGTGGATGACAAGGGCAACGACTTCTTCGCCGGGGTGAGCCAGCCGACCCTGCAGATCTCCTTCCGCCGGTAGGAAGCGGCCCGCGGCCCGCCGCCGGTCAGGCGGTCTCGAACTGCTCGGTGTGCATCCGCTGGCGGGGGATGCCGATGTCGTCGAGCGTGCTGACCATCCCGTCGACGAACGGGGGCGAGCCGCAGAGGAAGTAGTCGAGCTGGTTGCGCCGGAACGGACCGGGCAGCACGGCGGTGAGCATGTCCGCGTCGATCCGGCCGATCGGGCCGCGCCAGGCCGGATGCGGCTGGGTCAGCGTGGGCACGACCGTGAGGTGCAGGCGTTCCTGCAGCTCGCGCAGCTCATCGGCGAACAGCAGGTCCTCGGGTGTGCGGCCGCTGACCAGCAGCCGGTGGGGCCTGCGGTCCCCGCGGTCGGCGAGGGTGCGCAGCATGCTGATCATGGGTGTGATGCCCACGCCGCCCGCGAGGAGGACGAGCCCGGTGGCGTGCGTGTTGTCCACGCTGAACGCGCCGTGCGGTCCGTCGAGGTAGACCCGCGCCGCCGGGCTCAGCCGGCCCAGCTTGTGCGTGTAGTCGCCGACGTGGCGCACCGTGAACTCCACCGTGCCGTCGGCGCGCACGGCAGAGGCGATCGTGAACGGGTGGTCGGCGAACAGACCCCAGCGACGCAGGCGCAGCCAGGCGAACTGGCCCGGGGCGAACGTCAGCGGGCGGCGGCGGGACAGGGGCCCATCCCCGGTGGGGGCGAGGACGAGGGTGCTGACGTCCCCGGACTCACGGCGGACCCGCAGCACCCGGAAACCGGACTGCAGCGGTCGCACGGCCCACCGGGCGACCAGCACCGCGACGAGGCTCCCGGTGACCGCGGTGAACCAGATGCCCATCCCGTCGGCGTGGATGAGGTTGTCCAGCAGGACGACGTGCACCGCGCTCCCGGCGAGCGCGGTGGCGGCGAGCGCCACGTGCACGATCCGCCAGAACCCGTAGGTCAACCGCAGCCGGCGGCGCATCACCGAGGTGACCGTCAGGAGCACGAACGCCAGCGTGGCGATCGTGCCGGACCGCATCGTGGGTGACGCGTGCACCAGGTCGAGGTAGGCCAGTCCCTTGGCGGGATTGCGGAGCACCACCGCCGCGACATGGGCCAGCACGAGGCCGAGCACAGCGAGGCCGCACCAGCGGTGCACCCGCAGGATCTGCTCGATCCCCAGCTCCTTGGTGAGAGCCCGCACCCGCGAGCTCACGACAACGGTGGCGGCGAGCGCCACGACCGCGAGGACCCCGAGCAGGACCGGGATGTCCACCGCGAGGACGTTCCCTCCGCCGAGCCGGACGAGGATCACCAGGGGCACCGCGGGCAACGTCACCAGTGCGACCGCCCACGCGGCACGGGCTGCCAATCGCTTCACGGCGCGGCAGGTTAGCCACGGACGGTGATCACCACGCCGAACCTGAGAGCCCGGGTTGCCCGCATGAGGCCGCGCAGCCGGCGCACGTCGGCGAGCGGCCTGCCGTCCCTGCGAACAGCGGACGACCTCGTGGCCATCCGGCCCATCGCGTTCTCAGGCGGGCCGGCGGCGACCGCTCGGCGCACGCGGGCGCCCGACCCGGAGCGGTGTGCCTCACGACAGCCGCCGCGGGCCGCTGTCGTGGCGGGTGGGCGGCGGCCCGAGGACGATGCGGGCGCCGGTGACGAACGCCCCCTCGGGCGAGCAGAGCACCGGGTCGAGGGCGAGCGAGCGCACCTCGGGCAGATCCTCCGCAATGCGGCCGACCCGCAGCACCAGCTCCTCCAGCGCGGCCAGGTCAACCGGCTCGGTGCCCCGGTACCCGGCCAGGATCGGCGCCGCGCGCGGGGCGCGCACCAGCGCGGCGGCGTCCTGGTCGGACACCGGGACCACCCGGAACGCACGGTCGCCGAGCAGTTCGGTGGCCATCCCGGACATCCCGAACGACAGCAGCGACCCGAACGACGGGTCGTCCACGATCTCCAGCACCCAGGAACTGCCCTTCGGGGCCATCCGCTGCACGTAGACCTCGTTCTGGCCGGTGAGCCGGGCGAGGTCGGCGTGGGCCCGGCGCACCCCGGACGCCGCGTCCAGGTCGAGCCGGACCCCCACCAGGTCGGTGCGGTGGCGCCACCGGTCGCCCACCGCCTTCATCGCCACCGGGTACCCGAGCTCCTCGGCAGCCGCGACCGCGGCGTCGGCGTGGGACACGAGGCGGAAGTCGGTGACCGCCACCCCGTAGCAGGCGAGCAGCTCGACCGCGTCGTCGTCGCCGAGGCTGTGGGTGCGCTCGGCCCCGAGGCGCGCGACCAGGGCGCGGGCCCGCTCCGCGTCGATTCCGGGCGGGCTGACGAACTCCCCGACCGGCTGCGCCCGCCACCGCGCGTACCGGCTGACCCGGGCCAACGCCGCCGCCGCGCGCTCGGGACTGGGGTAGCTCGGCACCGAGCCGGGCCCGGGCGAGCCGTCCTCCCGCGCGACGGACAGCTCGGCGGGCACCCCCTCCACGGCGAGGAACACCGCCACCACCGGCTTGTCCGACCCGGCCACGGCCTCCCGCAACGCACGGGCGTACTCCGCGCCCGGGATGGCGACCGGCGGCACGAACACGGCGATGAGCGCGTCGGCGCCGTCCGGTGGGTCGTCGCGGACGGCCCGGGCGACCGCCGCGGCGAACTCCTCGGGCGGCGCCGCCGTGCCGACGTCGACCGGCGGGCCCGCGAGCTCCATGCCGCCGTCGAGCACGGCGTCGGCCACGAGGACGCCCAGCGCGCTCGAGTTGCCCACCACGGCGACCCGCGGCCCCGCCGGGAGCGGCTGGTAGGCGAGCAGGAGCGCGGTGTCGAACAGCTGCGTGAGCGTCTCGACGCGGATCACGCCCGCCTGCTCGAACAGCGCCCGCACGCTGGCGTCGTCGATGGGGGCCGCGCTGGCGGCGAGCGCGGGGGTGGGGCCCGAGTGCCGCCCGCTCTTCACGGCGACGATCGGCTTGGTGCGCGCGAGGCGCCGCGCCAGGCGGGCGAACTTGCGCGGGTTGCCGAACGTCTCGAGGTAGAGCAGCACGACGTCGGTGTCGGGGTCGGTCTGCCAGTACTGCAGCAGGTCGTTGCCGGACACGTCGGCGCGGTTGCCCGCGGAGACGAACGTGGACAGGCCGAGCCCGCGCTCCTTCGCCGCCGCGAGGATCGCGATGCCCAGCGCACCGGACTGCGAGAAGAACCCCACCCGGCCGGTGCCGGGGAGATCGGGGGCGAGCGTGGCGTTGAGCCGCACCGCGGGGTCGTTGTTGACGACGCCGAGCGCGTTGGGCCCGATCACCCGCATGCCGTGGGCACGGGCCTCGGACACCAGGCGCCGCTCCGCGACCACCCCGCTGCCGCCGACGTCGGCGAACCCGGCGCTCACCACCACGAGGGTGGTGACCCCCTTCGCGAGGCACGAGTCCATCACCTCGTCGATGCCGGCGGCGGGCACCGCGACCACCGCGAGGTCGACCTCGTCGGGGATCTCGGTGACCGAGGCGTAGGCCCGCACCCCCCGCACCGAGCGCGCGTCCGGGTTGACCGGGTAGACGGGCCCGGTGAAGTTGGCGCGCAGCAGGTTGGCCAGCACCGCGTGGCCGATCTTCGACGGGTCGGTGGACGCGCCGATCACGGCCACCGAGGTGGGGTGCAGCGCGTTGTGCACGCTGCGGGCCTCGGCCCGCTGCTCCCGGGAGTCGCGCACGGCGAGCGAGCGCTCCGTGGGGTCGATGTCGAACTCGAGGTGCAGCACGCCCTCGGCGAACTCGCGGCTTACCTGGTACCCCGCGTCGCGGAAGACCCGGACCATCTGGTGGTTCTCCACCAGCACCTCGGCCTCGAACCGGCGCAGGCCGTTCTCGCGCGCGGCCGCCGCCAGGTGCTCGAGCAGGATCGAGCCCAGCCCGCGGCCCTGGTGGTCGTCGCGCACGACGAACGCGACCTCGGCCGACTCGACCCGCCCGTCGGCCCCCGCCCCCAGCCCCTCGTAGCGGCCCACGGCGATGATCTCGTCGCCGAGCAGGCAGATGAGCGCCACCCGGGTGCGGTGGTCGACCGTGGTGAAGCGTTCGAGGTCGCGCGGGGGTATCCGCGGGTAGGGGCCGAAGTAGCGCAGGTAGCGGGTGCGCTCGGAGAGGCTCTGGTGGAACCGCAGCAACGCATCGGCGTCGCCCGGCACGATCGGCCGCAGGTGCACGATGCCGCCGTCGGAGGCCACGACGTCGGCCTCCCAGTGCTGCGGATATCCGAGGCCTTCCGTCGGGGCGGCGGCCGGCTCGCTGCTCGTGGTCATGCCCGTCAGTCCCTCGGGTCGTCGGGGTCGAGGCCGTGGAGGGGGAACACCGCCCGCCTGGTGTCCAGGACGGCGGGGTCCACCCGGTCGGCACCCTCGGTCCACGGGGTGTACCCGGTGGCGGCGCCGTCGGTCATGGAGATCGGCAGCTGCCTGCCGGTGAGGCCTGCCGTGTGGGCCACCCAGCCCGCGGGCAGCGGGCGGTCGGGTTCGACGTCGCGGTCGAGCACGGTGGCGATCAGGTGCGTCCACGAGCGGGGCACCACCCGGAACAGCCCGTACCCGCCGCCGCCCACGGCGAGCCACTTGCCGCCCGCGGTGTGCGTGGCCAGCTCGCGCAGCGCCCGGTAGATCGTGCGGTGGCCGTCGACGGTGAGGCCCAGGTCGGCCAGCGGGTCCTCGACGTGGGTGTCGACCCCGCACTGCGTGACGAGGATCTGCGGCCGGAACTCGGTGAGCAGCGAGGGCACCACGGCGTGGAAGGCGCGCAGCCAGCTCGCGTCGGGGGTGCCCGGTGGCAGCGGGAGGTTGACCGCGGTGCCCGCGGCCTCCCCCTCCCCGTACTCGCCCGGCCACCCGGTGCCTGGCCACAGCGTCATCGGGTGCTGGTGCAGCGAGATCGTGAGGACGCGCGGGTCGCGGTAGAACGCGGCCTGGACGCCGTCGCCGTGGTGCACGTCGACGTCGACGTAGGCGATGCGGTCGAACCCGTGGTCGAGCAGCCAGGAGATGGCCACGGCGCAGTCGTTGTACACGCAGAAGCCCGAGGCCCGGTCGGGCATCGCGTGGTGGAGCCCGCCCGCGATGTTGACGGCGCGGTCGGCGCGCCCCTCCGCGATCTCCTGGGCGGCGAGCAGCGACCCGCCGACGACGAGCGCGCTGGCCTCGTGCATCCCCAGGAAGATCGGGTTGTCGTCGGTGCCGAGGCCGTGGCCCACGCCGAAGGGCTGCTCGGGCGCCGACTTCACGGCGGTGAGGTAGGACGGGACGTGCACCCGCTGCACCTCCTCGTCGGGGGCCTGGTCGGGTGCGAGCAGATCGACGCCCTCCAGCACACCGAGCTCGGTGGCCAGCCGCATCGTGAGGTCGAGGCGCACCGGGTCGAGCGGGTGGTCGTCGCCGAGGTCGTACCGCAGGAAGTCCGGGGTCCAGACGACGGCGGCGCGCGCGCTCACGGCGCCGCACCGGTGGCGACCGGCCGCTGCGGATCCGCCGACCAGTTCGACCACGACCCGACGTAGAGCTCGATCGGCCGGTCCGGCGGCCGGAAGCCCGCGTGCTCCGCGGCCAGCACGAGCGCCGTTGCGGTGGCGCCCGAGCCGCAGTAGGCGCCGACCTCCCCCTCCCCCGCCTCGGCCAGCCCGGACAGCCACTCGGCCAGCGCCGCGGGCGGGAGCCAGCGGCCGTCGGGCCCCAGCACGTCGGTGGCCGGCGCGTTGCGGGCGCCCGGGATGTGGCCCGCCTTGGGGTCGATCGGCTCGTGCTCACCCCGGTAGCGCTCGGGCGCCCGGGCGTCGAGCAGCACCCCGCTGCGGGCGAGGGCGGCCGCCTCGTCGGCGTCGAGCACCGGCATGCCGCCCGGCCGGACGGTGACGTCGCCGGGCGCCGGCCGGGAGGACTCGGCCGTGGTGGGCAGGCCCGCCTCCACCCAGGCGCGGTACCCGCCGTCGAGCACGGCGACGGTGCCCGCGGCGAACCCGGCCCAGCGCAGCAGCCACCACGCCCGCGCGGCCTGGACGCCCTGGGCGTCGTCGTGGGCGACGACCAGGGACCCGTCGCGCACGCCCGCACGGCGCAGCGCCGCCTGCAGCCGTTCGACGGACGGGAGCGGGTGGCGCCCGGCCGGCCCGGGCGGGTCGGCGAGGTCGGTGTCCATGTCGAGGAAGACGGCCCCGGGGATGTGCGCGGCGTCGTGGTCGGGGCGCGCAGGGGGGCCGGTGAGCCGCCACCGCACGTCGAGCACGACCGGGCGGCGCGCCGGATCGGGGTGGTCGAGGAGCGCGGCGAGCCGGGACGGGGCGAGCAGAGGATCGAGCGGTGCGAACACCGGGTCATCCTGCCCGGGATGGCGGGGCGTCGGCGAGCCGTTGCACCGATAGAATGTCCTCTTGACGAAAGGGCTGGGGGCGTGAACGAGCTCATCGATACCACCGAGATGTACCTCCGCACGATCTACGAACTCGAGGAGGAGGGCGTCGTTCCGCTGCGCGCGCGCATCGCGGAGCGACTCGGCCAGAGCGGGCCGACGGTGAGCCAGACCGTGGCCCGGATGGAACGCGACGGGCTGGTGGTGGTGGCGGGCGACCGCCACCTCGAGCTCACGGCAGAAGGCCGGTCGCGCGCCGTGTCGGTGATGCGCAAGCACCGGCTCGCCGAGCGGCTGCTCGTGGACGTGATCGGCCTCGAGTGGGAGTACGTGCACGCCGAGGCGTGCCGCTGGGAGCACGTGATGAGCGAGGCGGTGGAGCGCAAGCTCGTGACGCTGCTCGACAACCCCACCACCTCCCCGTACGGCAACCCGATCCCGGGCCTCGACGAGCTGGTGCCGGGCACGGCCGATGCCACCACGGCGCGTTCGGTGTCGGCGCCGCCCGTGCTCGAGGTGGGCCTGCAGCGGCTCGACGAGTTCGCCCGCCGCGGCGGTGGCCCGGTGGAGGTGCGCCGGATCGCCGAGCACGTGCAGGTGGACGCCGACCTCATGGCCGACCTCAAGACCGCGGGCATCGTGCCGGGGCAGGACGTGGACGTGAACGCGATCTCCCGCTTCGGTGACGCCGTGACGGTGGCCAGCAACGGCGCCTCCTCGTCGGTGGCACCGCTCATCGCCCACGCGGTGCTCGTGCGGGCGCGCTGATCGACTCCAGGCCCCTCCGGGTCGGCGCGCGCCCGTCGTGAGACGGTGTGGCGCGATGCGCGCCGAACCTGGAGGAGGAGAGCCGTGAAGCTGCTGGTGACCGGTGGGGCCGGCTACGTCGGCAGCGTGTGTGCCGCCCACCTGGTGGATGCGGGCCACGACGTGACCGTGCTCGACGACCTCTCCACCGGGCACAAGGACGCCGTGCCGGGCGGTGCGCGGTTCGTGGAGGCCGATCTCGCCGAGGCCGCCGACGACGTGCTCGCCGACGGCTTCGACGGCGTGCTGCACTTCGCGGCGAAATCGCTGGTGGGCGAATCGGTGCAGCGCCCGGAGCTGTACTGGAACGGCAACGTGGTGACGAGCTTCCGGCTGCTCGAGGCCGTGCGCAAGCACGGAACGCCCCGCCTGGTGTTCTCCTCCACGGCGGCGACCTACGGCGAGCCGGAGTCGGTGCCGATCCGGGAGGACGCCCCGACGCGGCCGACCAATCCCTACGGCGCGAGCAAGCTCGCCATCGACCACGCCATCGGGTCGTACGCCGTGGCGCACGGCCTCGCCGCCGTGAGCCTGCGCTACTTCAACGTGGCCGGTGCCCACGGCGCGTTCGGCGAGCGGCACGCGGTGGAGACCCACCTCATCCCGCTCGTGCTGCAGGTGGCCATGGGCACCCGCGACTCCGTGCAGGTGTACGGGGAGGACTGGCCGACCCCGGACGGCACGTGCGTGCGCGACTACATCCACGTGGACGACCTCGCCGACGCCCACCTGCTGGCGCTCGAGCACGCGCAGCCGGGGCGGCACGCGATCTACAACCTCGGCTCCGGCAGCGGATTCTCGGTGCGCGAGGTGGTGGAAACCTGCCGCGCCGTGACCGGGCACCCGATCCCCGCCGTGTCGGCGCCCCGCCGCGCGGGCGACCCGGCGGTGCTGATCGCCTCGAGCGAGGCCGCCCAGGCCGAACTCGGCTGGCGCCCACAGCGCACCGACCTCACCACGATCGTGCGCGACGCCTGGGAGTTCACCCGCACCCGGACGCCCTGACCGCGGCACCGCAGCCACCGGCGGGCTGACCGGCGCGCTCACCGGGCACCTCCCGCGGTGGCGTCGAGCAGCAACTCCCGCACCGCCGACGGCCGCATGCCGGCGGCCGCCACGCGCCGGACCAGCCCCGCGAAGGCGTGGCCCGCCCACGCCCGCTCCGCACGGTCGAGCGCGACGTTGGCGAGTGCGCCGTCGCCGCGCAGCAGCGCCGACACCGCCAGCAGCGCCGCCGGCTCGGCCGACTCCGGATCCGGGGTCTCGCGGGCCAGCGCCGCCCACAGCTGCTCGGCCGCGGCGGCCCGCCCGCCCAGGCACCACTGCACCGCGGCGGTGCGCACCTCGCCGATGCCCAGGGCCGTGGCCAGGGCGAGCACGCGGTCGTCGGCGAGGTCGAGCCGGCCGGCCGCGGCGTCGGTGATCGCCGCGTCGACCGCCGCGATGCCGGCTCGCGCCTCGACGACCACGGGGCCGACGTCCCCCACGTCACCGTCGGTGGCCCGGATCAGCGCCTCCTCGCGACGCCGGATCCGCTCGGCGTCGGCGGGAGCCACGAGCGCGAGCAGCTCGGCGCGGTCGGCGTGCACCACCCGGCCCTCGGCCACCACCGCCGCGACGAACGCGGTGGCCGCCGGGTCGGGGACGCGCCCGGCGCACCCGCACGGGTCGTAACAGGCCCACCGGGCACCACCGACGGTGTGCTCGGCCCACATCGCGGCGTGCACCGGCACGGACTGCCGATCGAGCTCCTTGGCCGCCCGCCCGGCCAGCCACCGGTGCGGGAGATCGTCGGGTGGGCGCCCTGCTGCCGCGCTCACGACGATGCAGATCGCACCCGCAGGCGCATCGAGGAGCAGCCCGCGCACCGCGGAGGCGGCGACGAGCTCGGCGTGCTCGGCGTACTCCGGGTGCTCCGGCGGTGGCAGGTCGACGCGCAACGTGAGACCGATCCGGCGACCCGAGGCGCCACCCGTGGCCATCAGGACGAGCGACTCGCTCGGGTGGAAGCCGAGCATCGCCGGGACCGCGGCCACCAGGTCGCCCTGGTCGCGGATGCGGAGCACGGACCGGGGCACGGATGGGGGCCTCTCGACCCGCGGGGTGGCAGGAGGGTGGTCGGCGGGAGGCGTCATGCGACGAGAATGGGCCGGTGCGGTCGGGCGGCGCGGGCGTTGCTCCGTGCGGCTGTGGACAACCGGTCGCCGGGCGGCGCTTTCCGGCGCGAGGTGGACAACCGGGGCCTGCGGGCGGCGGCGGATCCGAGCTCGTCGTCGCCTGTTGTTAATCTCCCGCGCTTGCCGCGAGGCGGCACTGCGGCAACGCTGTGCTGCGTGGAGGGCGTTCGGCTGCCCGTCGACCCTGGGAGGACCGTCGCGTGTACGACTACGACCTGCTCGTGATCGGCTCCGGACCGGGTGGCCAGAAGGCCGCGATCGCGGGCGCCAAGCTGGGAAAGCGCGTCGCCGTGGCGGAGCGGCGCAACATGATGGGCGGCGTCTGCGTCAACACCGGCACCATCCCGTCCAAGACGCTGCGCGAGGCGGTGCTGTACCTCACCGGGTTCGCGCAGCGGGACATGTACGGCGCGAGCTACCGGGTGAAGAGCGAGATCACGATCGCCGACCTGCTGGCGCGCACCCAGCACGTGGTCGGCCGCGAGGTCGAGGTCATCCGCAACCAGCTGCTGCGCAACCACGTCGAGATCATCGGGGGCACCGCCCGGTTCGAGGACGAGCACACCGTCACCGTGCAGGGTGAGGCGCGGGGCGACCGCAGCACCGTCTCCGCGGAGAACATCGTGATCGCCACCGGCACGAAGCCGGCGCGCCCGGCCGAGGTGGAGTTCGACGACGAGCACGTGCTCGACTCCGACGGCGTGCTCAAGCTGCAGCGGGTGCCGGGGTCGATGGTGGTGGTCGGCGCGGGCGTGATCGGGATCGAGTACGCGTCGATGTTCGCCGCGCTGGGCACGCGGGTCACGGTGGTCGAGAAGCGGCCCTCGATGCTGGACTTCTGCGACCCCGAGGTGGTCGAGTCGCTCAAGTTCCACCTGCGCGACCAGTCCGTCACGTTCCGGTTCGGCGAGGAGGTCGAGAAGGTCGAGGTGACGCCGCGCGGCACGGTCACGAGCCTGGCCAGCGGCAAGCGGATCGCGGCCGACATGGTGATGTACTCGGCGGGCCGCCAGGGCGTGACCGACGAGCTGGACCTGGAGAAGGCCGGCCTGACCACCGACAAGCGCGGGCGCATCACCGTGGACAAGCAGTACCGCACGACGGTGCCGCACATCTACGCCGTCGGCGACGTGATCGGCTTCCCCGCGCTCGCGGCCACCAGCATGGACCAGGGCAGGCTCGCCGCCTACCACGCGTTCGGCGAGCCGGCCCGTGAGCTGCAGGAACTGCAGCCGATCGGGATCTACACGGTCCCGGAGATCTCCTACTGCGGCCGCACCGAGGCGGAGCTGACGTCCGCGTCCGTGCCCTACGAGGTGGGGATGTCGCGCTACCGGGAGCTCGCCCGCGGCGCGATCGTGGGCGACTCCTACGGGATGCTCAAGCTGCTCGTCTCCACCGACGACCGCACCCTGCTGGGCGTGCACGTCTTCGGCACCGGCGCCACCGACCTCGTGCACATCGGGCAGGCGATCATGGGATGCGGCGGCACCGTCGACTACCTCGTGGACACGGTGCTCAACTACCCCACGCTCTCCGAGGCGTACAAGGTGGCGGCGCTGGACGCGACGAACAAGATCCGCGCGCTCGAGGTGTTCCAGGCGTAGCACGGCCCGGCGTGGCGGGCGGCGGGGGGGCGGTCGGGGTGGCAGTCGCGGCACTGCTGGCGCTGCTGACGAGCGTGGCCTACGGGTCGAGCGATCTCGTGGCCGGGCTCGCGGCGCGCCACGCCCGCCCGATCGCGGTGGCGTTCTGGGGTCACCTCACGGGAACGCTGGTCGTCGGCACGATGGCCTGGTCGGTCGCGGGCGGACCGCGGCTCGGTGGCCTGGTGTTCGGGCTGCTCGCCGGTGCTGTGGCGGCCGTCGGGCTGGTGCTGTTCTACGGGGCGTTGGCCCGCGGGTCGGTGTCGGTGGTGGCTCCGCTGGCCGCGTCCGGTGCGGCCGTCCCGGTGGCGGTGGGCGTGGCTCGCGGCGAGGTGCCCGGCGTGCTCGGGTGGCTGGGCCTGGCCGTCGCGGTGCTCGGCGTGTTGGTGCTCGCCACTGCCATGGGGGCGGCCGAGACGGCGGAGCCGAACCCACCGTGTGCCGGAGCCCGTCCCGGGTGCCCGGACGAGGGTGGTGCCCGCTCCCCGCGGCTCCCGCCGCCGCTGGCCGCGCTGCTCGCCGCCGTGGCCTTCGGTTCGGCGTTCGTGCTGATCGACGCGGGCGGGTCGGCCGCGACGTCCCCGCTCTGGGTGGCGGCCGGCCTGCAGATCGGTGGCCTGCTCGGGCTGCTGCCGATCGCGCTCGCCGGGTCGCTCGCACGGCTGGCCGTGCCCCGCGCGGCGCTGCCCGTGCTCCTCGGGGCCGGGCTGCTGGCCGCGGGTGGCGACGTCTCATTGGCGGTGGCGTTCACGCTGGGTGATATCGGGGTGGTCAGCGTGCTGGCGTCCCTGGACTCCGCGGTGAGCGTGGTGCTCGCGCGGATGGTGCTGCGCGAGCGCCTCTCGCTGCGCCAGGCCGGTGCCGTGCTCGCCGTCCTCACCGGTGCGGTGCTGCTCGCCGCGACGTAGGCATCAACCGGAGGCGCGCACGATGAGCTCCCACGGGGTCGCGAGCTCCACTCCCGGGAGCGCGGCGGGGGCGTCGAGGCGTTCGAAGAGGCGGGCGACCTCGCGGGAGAAGTCGAGGGCCGCCGCACCCACGGTGGTGAGCGGCGGGGAGATCATCAGGCCTTCGGGGATGTTGCCGATGCCGATGACGGCGAGGCCGCCGGGCACGTCGACGCCGAGGTCGCGCGCGGCCCAGATGCCGTCGACGGCGGCCCGGTCGGTGGCCGAGAGCAACGCCGTCGGGGGGTCCGGGAGCCGGAGCAGGTCGCGCACCGCGGCGTAGGCGTCGGACCGGGAATCGGCGACCGGCCGGATGAGCCCGGGGTCTGCCGGGATGCCGTGGGCGGCGAGGGCGTCGAGGTGGCTGCGCAGCTTGACGTCGGCGAGCGGGCGGCCGTGGTCGTCGGCGTGCGCGAGGACGGCGATGCGCCGGTGACCTGCGGCGATCAGCCGTTCGGTGGCGGCGCGGCAGGCGCTGGAGCGGTGCTGGCGGACCACGTCGAACCCGTCGGGCTCGAGGTCGTCGTCGAAGACCACCAGCGCCTGGCCCTGGGCGGCGAGCGCGGTGAGCTCGGGGCCGTCGAGCGGGCAGTCCGGCAGGAGCACGGCGCCGTCGATGTAGCGCTGGCGCAGGACGCGCAGGATCGCCGCGCCGGACGCGCTCGTGATCACCGGGAGCGCGACGACCGCGAAGCCGCGTTCCGCCGCGGCCACCTGCAGCTCCTCGGCCAGCCGGTCCGACCAAGGGCTCGACGGTGCCGGGTACATCAGCGCAACCACGTCGGTGCGTTGCCTGCGCAGGCTGCGGCCTGCGTGGTCGAGCTGGTAGCCGGTCTCGGCGACGGCGCGCAGCACCCGCTCCCGCGTCTCCGGCGGGGGTGGTTTCACGCCTCCCCTGCGACCGGACAACACGTAGGAGACCGTGGCGGTGGAGACCCCCGCGCGCTCGGCGATGTCGCGTTGGGTGGGTCGGCGCGGCGGCACGATGGTGACGTTAGCCCGCCTTTACACCGAGGGCGACAACCCCCAGGTTGCTGTGTTAATCGAATAACACAGGAGGCAGCGATGACGCGGCACGAGCCCGGTCGGCCCATGCCCGCTCAGCCCATGCCCAGGGTGGTGGCGGCGAGCCTCTCCGGCGCGATGCTCGAGTGGTACGACTTCAACCTCTACGGGATCTCGGCGGCGCTCGTCTTCAGCAAGCTGTTCTTCCCGGACATCGACCCGGTGCTCGGCACGCTGGCCTCCCTCGCGACGTTCGGCGTCGGGTTCGTCTCCCGCCCGCTCGGCGCGCTCGTGTTCGGCCACCTCGGCGACCGGCTCGGCCGCAAGCAGGTGCTCGTGACCACGATGATGATCATCGGGACGGCCACGTTCCTCATCGGGCTCCTCCCCGACTACCACTCGATCGGCCTCTGGGCCCCGGCGCTGCTGGTGCTCCTGCGGGTCGTGCAAGGGCTCGGCCTCGGCGGCGAGTTCGGCGGGGCGTCGCTGCTCACCGTGGAGCACGCGCCGCGCCACCGGCGCGGCTTCTGGGGCAGCCTCCCGCAGACCGGGGGCGCGATCGGCTACCTCATCGCCGTCAGCGTGGTGAGCCTGTTCGCCGCGCTCCCCGAGGAGCAGTTCCTCGCCTGGGGCTGGCGCATCCCCTTCCTGTTCAGCGCCGTGCTGCTGGTCGCCGGGCTCGTCGTCCGGCTCACGATCCAGGAGACGCCCGCGTTCCAGCAGGTGAAGGCCGCCGGGCGGGAGGAGCGCATCCCGCTGCTCACCGCGCTGCGCCGCTACCCGCGCAACATCGCCGTCGCATTCGGCGTGCGGCTCGGCGAGGCCGGCAGCTCGCAGATCTACCAGCCGTTCGCGATCAGCTACGTCACCACGAGCCTCGGGCACGGCTCGGGCGTGGCGCTCACCGGCGTGGTGCTCTACAACCTCCTCGGGCTCGCGCTCATCCCCGTGGCGGGCGCGCTCTCCGACCGGGCCGGCCGCAGGCCCGTCTACCTCGTCGGCGCCCTGTTCGTCGCCGTGAGCGCGTTCCCGTACTTCTGGTTGCTCGACTCCGGCTCCACCACCCTGATCTGGACGGCGATGGCGCTGGCCGTGCTCGGCGGTGCGGTGTGCATGTCCAGCCTGCAGGCCACGCTGTTCACCGAGATGTTCGGCGTCGGCGTGCGGTACTCCGGGATGTCGTTCGCCTACCAGCTCTCGGCGATGGTGGCCGGGTTCGTGCCCGCGATCGCCACCGCGCTCCTCGTGGCGTCGGGCGGCGCGAGCTGGCCGGTGGCGACGCTCGCCGTCGGGCTGGGCCTGGTGTCGGCGCTGGCCACCGCGTTCCTGCCGGAGACCCGCGACGTCGACGTGTCCGAACTCGAGACCCGGTCCCAGGAGGCCCCTGCGTGACGCGCAACGTCCTCGTCTTCTTCACCGACCAGCAGCGCTTCGACACCACCGGTGTGCACGGCAACCCGCACGGGCTCACGCCGCACTTCGACCGGATGGCCCGCGAGGGCACGCACGTCGAGCACTCGTTCACCTGCCAGCCCGTGTGCGCGCCCTCGCGGGCCGCGCTGCAGACCGGCCGCTGGCCGACGTCCACCGGCTGCTTCCGCAACGGCATCCCGCTCCCGGTGGGCGAGCCGACGCTGGCGCACCGGTTCACCGCCGCCGGATACGAGACCGCCTACATGGGCAAGTGGCACCTCGCCGACGACGACGTGGCGGGCCCGGTGCGCCCGGAACAGCGCGGAGGCTACGAGCGGTGGCTGACGTCCAACCTGCTCGAGTTCACCTCCGACGCCTACGAGACCACCCTCTACGACGAGCGCGGCGAGCCGCACGACCTGCCCGGCTACCGCGCCGACGCCCTCACCGACGCCGCGATCTCCTACCTGCGCGAGCAGCGGGACCGGCCGTTCTTCCTGTTCCTGTCCTATCTGGAGCCGCACCACCAGAACAGCCGCGACGACTACCCGGCCCCGCACGGCTACGCCGAGCGCTACCCCGACCCCTGGCTGCCCGGCGACCTCGCCGCCCTCGACGGCACCACCCGCGACCACATCGCCGGCTACTACGGGATGGTGCGACGGGTCGACGAGTGCCTCGGCCGGATCCGGAGCACGCTGACGGAGCTGGGCCTCGCCGAGGACACGGTGGTGCTCTACACCTCCGACCACGGCTGCCACTTCAAGACGCGCAACGGCGAATACAAGCGCAGCTGCCACGACGCGTCGATCCGGGTGCCCACCGCCTTCGCCGGCCCGGGGTTCGACGACGGGCGCCCGGCCCGGCGACTCGTGAGCCACCTCGACCTCCCGCCGACGCTCCTCGACGCCGCGGGCATCGCGGTGCCGCCGGAGATGGACGGCCGCTCACTGCTCCCGCTCCTGCGGGGCGAGACGGACCCGCGGCCCGACGACGTCCTCGTGCAGATCAGCGAGTCGCAGGTCGGGCGGGCGCTGCGCACCCCGCGCTGGAAGTACGCGGCCGTGGCCCCCGGCGAGGACGGGTGGACGACCCCGGCCGCCGCGCGCTACGTCGACTCCCACCTCTACGACCTGCGGGACGACCCGCACGAGCTGCACAACCTCGTCGACAGCCCGGCCCACCGTGACGTGCTCGCGCAGCTGCGCGCGCGGCTGGTGGAGCGGATCGTGGAGGCGGGCGAGCAGCGGCCGGTGATCAGTAGCCGATTCCGTGCTGGTCCAGCCACGGCCGCGGGTTGATCTTCTTGCCGCCCGGGGTGTTGACCTCGATGTGCAGGTGCGGGCCGGTGGAGCGGCCGCGGTTGCCGACCTCGGCGATCACCTCGCCCGCCCCCACCTCCTGACCCTTCTTCACCAGCGAGCGGTTGATGTGGCCGTAGGTGGTGACGGTGCCGTCCTCGTGCCGCACCCGCACCCACATGCCGAAGCCGCTCGCCGGGCCGGACTCGATCACGGTGCCCGCGAGCGGGACGTGGATCGGGGTGCCGATCGGCGCGGCGATGTCGAGGCCCCGGTGGGCGCGGCCCCAGCGGGAGCCGAAACCGGACGTGACGCGGCCGCTGACCAGCTGGACGGCGCCGCCGGCCGAAGCGGACTCCTTCGCCGCCTCTGCAGCCTTCGCCGCCTCCGCGGCCTTGGCCGCCTCGGCAGCGCGGGCGGCCTCCGCCGCCTTGGCCGCCTCTTCCGCCGCGCGTGCCGCGGCCTCGGCGGCGGCCTGCAGGTCGGCGGCCTTGACCAGGGACGCCGCGTCGGCCACGGGGGCGTCGGCGGGCAGGTCGGCGACCGATTCCGGCACCACCGGGGCGAACGCCACCGAGGCCGCGCCCGCGGCGTCGAAGGTGTCGGCCGCGGAGATCGGCTCCGGTTCGGTGCCGAGGAGCTCCTCGACGGCGACGCGCAACGCGGCGCCGTCGGCGGCGACGGGGAGGGTCTGGGCAAGAGCGTGCTGCGCCGTGGCCGCCAGCGCTCCGCCTGCCACCACGGTGGCGACGAATCGTGCGGGCAGCGACGAGGTCAACTGCTGGACGGGTACCGACCGGTGGGCGCCACCGACCCCCGCTGCCGCCAGTGCGGCGGACAGCGGGGGCCCGAGGTGCGCGCGCCGGCCCTGGGGGGAGCGGTGCCGAGCCACGACCTTTCCTTCCGGATCTCGTGGCGACCCGGCCGGACGTCCCGCTCGGGGGTGCGGGCGGACCGTCGGGGGGCGTTCGGTCCGTGTCCGGTTTTGTGACCGGGTCGTTATCGATCCACGAGCAACGTTAACGGCCGCTGGGCGTTGAACAAGCCGAGACCGCGGCGACTGAGGCCGTTGGCCCGAGTCGCGCGACGAGCGGCAGTAACGCCGCGACCCCCAGAAACGATCATGGGGATGGCTCGCCGTTCACCGCATGGTCATGTCGTGTCCCCCGGCGGACCGCGGTTACCGGCCGGTACCGGACGGTGTCCGCCCGCCCCGGTACCGACGAACGGGGCAACCCGGCCTACCGATCGCCGCAGCCGCTGCGCCGGGCGGCACGCGGCCAAGATCAGGATCGAACCGCTCTCCGTCCGTCAAGCGCTCCGGCCCGGATCACTCGTCCGGTGCCCGGACCGGCGCCATGCCGGTACGGTTGGGCCGCCGGCGCGCGCGAGGGGAGCGAGGTGTTCCGCAGGTCAGAGCGTGGGGACGAGTTCCCCGACGAGGAGGTCCTGGCCGCGCGCAACGCAGCCACCCAGGCGTTCCTCGCCCTCGACGACGAACAGCGCGCGGTGGCCGAGGCCGTGCGGGTGGCCATGGAGCTCGGCAGCGGGTCGCGGCTGCGGCAGGAGTGGACCGGGATCGCCGCGGTCGGCGATGCGGCCACCAGCGCCTACCTCACCGCCACCCAGGAACACCCGCTCGACGGCAGCCGGTCCACGCGCGGCGCCCGCGACGCCGACGAGAAGGCGTTGCGCGAGATCGAACGGGCGCGGGAGGCCATCCGCCGGTTCCGCGCCGGGCACTCGCGCACCCTCGACGAGGCCGAGTACGCCGCGCGCACGCTGCCTCGCACGGTGCAGGAGGCGCGCACGGCGCTCGTCACCGCGCGCACCGCCGTGGAGGGCGCCACCGCTGCGGGCGTGCGCTCGCGGCGGGCCGAGGAACGCCTCGGCGAGGCCGAACAGGGTGCCGCCGCACTGGACGCCGCCGGCGCCGGGCTGCGGGAGCGTCGGGCGGCGGCCCAGCGCACGCTCGAGCTGGCCCGCTCGGCCGCGTCGCTCGCCGCCGACGCACCGCGCACGGCGCAGCAGGTGCGCACGGCGCTCACCAGCATCGCCACCCGCCGCGCCGCCGCGGAGACCAAGGCGGGCCGCATCGCGCCCGCGCTCTCCGCGCTGCGGCGCGAGTTCTCCGAACCCTGCTCCCGGGACCTCACCGGCGCCGAGAACGCCGCGCGGGAGGCCATCGCCGACGCCGGGCGCGCCGTCGCCGAGGCCGGACGACTCGCCGACGCGGGCGACTGGGACGAGGCGGCCGACCAGGTCACCGCCGCCCGCTCGGCGCTCGCGCGGGCCGAGGACCGCCACGACGCGGTGGTCGACCGGCTCGCCGCGCTGCGCGAGGTCAAGGCCGATCCGGCCCGCCACGCCGCCGACGCCAGGTTCGTGCTGCGCGACGCGCAGCGCCTCGTGGTGGACCGCGGCCTCGTCCGCGAGTTCGGGCCGATCCTCGACGCGCAGTCGGTGCGGCTAGACAACGCCCAGGAGCGGCTCACCGGCGTGCACCCCGACTACTGGCTCTACCTCTCCGAGCTGCGCGGCATCCAGGAGCGGGTGCGCGAGGTCGTCGCCGAGGCCCGGCGCGCGGCGTCGTGACGGGGCGGCCGGGCACGCGCCCCCCGGCCACCCCGCGCGGTCAGCGGATCGGCGCGGGTAGCGCCGGCACCACCCGCTCGACCCGCGGCTCCCGCGGACCGTCGCCGTCACACGTCACCGGCGGCGGCGCCGGCTCGGCGGGGGCCACCCGCACCGTGGCGCCGTCCGGCCCGACGCCCGTCCCCGGGCGGGCCGGCACCGCACGCACCCGCTCGGGCGGCACCGGGAGGGCCCGCAGCCGCTCGCGCTCCTCCTCCGTCGGCTCGCGCGTCACGAGCTCGCCGTCCTCACAGGTCACGATCACGGGCCCGCGGTCCGGCTCGTCGGCCGAGGCCGCCCCCGCCGTCACCACCGGCAGCCCGGCCGCCACCAGCACGGCCACCGCGACGGGTCTCCATCCCCCACGCTTGCGCATCCTTCGCCTTCCACTCGTCCTCCACTGACGGAGGCGACCCTGGCCGGGTAAGGCTGAACCGGTCCTGAACGCGCCCGAACGCGTCTTCAGGTTCGGCTCAGCCGCGCGCGCGAGACTGCCCGTCGTGCGGATGCTGCTGGTGGACGACGAGCGACGGCTCACCGACGTGCTCGCGAGCGGGCTGGCGAACGAGGGGTTCGCGGTGGACGTCGCCCACGACGGGCGGGACGCGCTGTGGCTCGCGGCCGAGAACACCTACGACGTGATCGTCCTCGACGTGATGTTGCCGCGGCTGTCCGGCTACTCCGTCTGCACCGCGTTGCGGGCCGAGCGGAACTGGACGCCGATCCTGATGCTCACCGCGAAGGACGGCGTGCACGACGAGGCCGAGGCGCTCGACACCGGGGCGGACGACTACCTCTCCAAGCCCTTCTCCTACGTGGTGCTGCTGGCCCGGCTGCGGGCGCTCGTGCGCCGCGGCGGCGCGGCGCGGCCGGTGTCGATCGCGGTCGGCGACCTCACGCTCGACCCTGCGGGCCTGCGCTGCCGTCGCGGAGAGGTGGACATCCCGCTCACGCCGAAGGAGTTCGCGGTGCTGCACGGGCTGGCGCGGCGCGCGGGCGAGGTCGTGTCGAAACGGGAGCTGCTCGCGCAGGCCTGGGACTTCGCCTACGACGGCGACCCCAACATCGTCGAGGTCTACGTCAGCGCGCTCCGGCGCAAGATCGACGCCCCGTTCGGGCGGACCTCGCTGGTGACGGTCCGCGGCGCCGGCTACCGGCTGGAGGCCACGCCGTGAGGGCGCGCCCGCGCACATCGGTGCGGCTGCGCGCCACGCTCGCCGCCACAGCGGTGGTCGCCGTGGCACTCGGGGTGGCCTCCGCGGTGCTCACCGGGGTGCTCGCAGGCAGCCTCGCCGAGAGCGCGGCCCTCGAAGCCGAACGCCGCGCCGCGGTCACCGCCGAGCTCCTGTCCGTACCCGCCGAACCCGCGAAACCGGTGCTGATCCGCACGGTGGCGCCGGACGTCGTCGTGCGGCCCGCCGTCCCCGAGCCGAGCGCGCCGGCCTTCGCGCCGACGGAGCGCTTCGCCGTGGCCAGCCTGCCCGTGCGCACCGCCGACGGCGAGGTGCTCGTGCAGGCCCGCGCGTCGCTGCACCCGGCCGCCACCGCCCTGCAGACCCTGCAGGCCGTGCTGCTGCCCGGGATCCCCGCCCTCCTCCTGCTGGTCGCCGCGCTCACCTGGATCGCCATGGGCCGCGCCCTGGCCCCGGTGTCCGCGATCCGCCGCGAACTCGCCGACATCACCGCCACCGACCTGCACCGGCGCGTCCCCGTCCCCGACGCGCGCGACGAGGTCCGGCTCCTCGCCGAGACCACGAACCGCACCCTCGACAGGCTCGAACAGGCCGTCGGGCGGCACCGCCGGTTCGTCGCGGACGCCGCACACGAACTGCGCAGCCCGCTCGCCGTGCTGCGCACCCGGCTGGAGATCGCACCGCCCCAGCCCCTCACCACCGAGGCGCTCGCCGACGTCGAGCGGATCCAGCGCCTCACCACCGACCTGCTGCTCCTCGCCCGGCTCGACGCGGGCGAGCCACCCGAGCACGAGGAGGTCGACCTCGGCCAGGTCGCCGCCGAGGAGGCGACGCGGGCCCGCCCCCGCACCGACGTGCGGGTCGACCTCGCCATCGACGCCGACATCGTCGTGCGCGGCGCCGCCGACGGGCTGCGCAGGCTGGTGGCCAACCTCGTCGACAACGCCGTGCGGCACGCGGCGGCCACGGTCACCGTCCACCTGCGCGTACAGGACGGCGCGGCCGTGCTCGAGGTCGAGGACGACGGCCCCGGCATCCCCACCGACCAGCACGAGGCCGTCTTCGACCGCTTCACCCGCCTCGACGAGGCCAGGGACCGCGACGCGGGAGGCGCCGGGCTGGGGCTGGCCATCGCCCGCGACATCGCCGTGCACCACGGCGGCACCCTCGCGGTGGCGGGCGGGCCGCCGGGAGCGCTCCTGCGGGCGCGGATGCCGCTCAGACCGTGAGCACCAGCTTGCCCGTGGTGCGGCCCAGCTCCCCCGCCCGGTGCGCGTGCGAGGCCCGCACCAGCGGGAACGTCTCCGCCACGAGCACCCGCAGCCTGCGGTCGTCCACGAGGGCGGCGAGCTGCTCGAGCCCGTGCCCGTCGGGCTCCACGAGCATCGACGTGGCGCGCAGCCCGCGCTCCGAGGCCGCCGCGAGCGCGTCGGCCGCCGCCGCCGACGGCAGGCAGATGAGCCTGCCCTCCGGGTGCATGACGTCGAGCGAACGCACCGCGACGGCGCCCCCGATGGTGTCCAGCACCAGGTCGACCGGGTCGACCGCCTTCTCGAAGTCCTCCGCGCGGTAGTCCACCGCCTCGTCGATGCCCAGGTCGTGCAGCAGGTCGTGCTTGGGGCCGGACGCCGTGCCGATGACGTACGCCCCGCGGGCCTTCGCGATCTGCACCGCGAGGTGACCCACCCCGCCCGCGGCGGCGTGCACGAGGACGCGCTGCCCCGGCTGGACGGCGGCGATGTCCACGAGGCACTGCCACGCCGTGAGACCGGCCAGCGACAGGCCCGCCGCCTCCACCTCCGTGAGCCCGGCCGGCCGGTGCGCGAACTGGCGGGCAGGCGCCGTGACGAACTCGGCGTACGCGCCCGCCTGCCGCGGGAACCACGGCATCCCGAACACGGCATCACCCACCGCGAACCGCGTGACGCCCCTCCCGACCGCGTCCACCGTGCCCGCGACGTCCCAGCCCACCGTGAACGGCGGCGGCCCGATCACCGAGGCCATCCCCGATCCCGCGCGGGTCTTCCAGTCGACCGGGTTGACGCCCGCCGCCCCGACCCGCACCCGGATCTCGGTGGGGAGGGGTTGCGGGATTTCCGCCTCGCCGAGCTCGAGCACCTCCGGACCGCCGGTCGACAGCTGTGTGATGACGCGCATCGTTCCCACCCGCGATGCCTACCACCGCTGCCCCCTGCCGCGCGGGCCCGAACGTGCCCCGCTCGGGCGTCGCGCGACGAACGGCAGGCTTTCCGCGCCGGGCCAGGCCCCCGGCGAGTTCAGGAAAGCCACATTCAGGGCCTCTCCGGCCCTGAATGTGGCTTTCCTGCCCTTCGGGAGGGCCCCCGCGCTACGGCCTCCGGATCACCGCCTGCGTCTGCGTCACCCGCGCGGCGAGGCGGCCGTCCGCGTCGCGCAACTCGGTGTCGACCACGATCACGGTGCGCCCGACGTTCAGCGGTCGGGCGAGGGCGTCGACGTGCCCACCGGTGACCGGTCGGAGGAAGTTGGTCGCCGACGTCGTGGTGGCGGTGCCGGTGGCGCCCTCGGGGAGGTTGAAGTATGCGCACCAGCCACCAGCGGAGTCGGCGAGTGCCATCAGGGCGCCGCCGTGGAGGAGACCGCCGCTGGTGCAGCGGGTGGGGTCCCACTCCAGCCGCAGGGCCACCTCCTGCGCGCCGGCGCGCAGTGCCATGGCCCCGATCAGTGCGGTGAACGGCATGGCGGCGTGCAGCTGCGCGGTGAGCTCGTCGGTCATGCCGCCACCCTGGCGGGCCGGCCGACGCCGGTCCATTACCCACGGGGTCATCGAGCGGCGGCCCGCGGGCCGTTAGCGTCGCCGCATGACCGCCGCGACCGCCACCGGCACGAGCTTCGGTTCCCTGCTGCGCGACTGGCGCCGGCGCCGCCGGCTCACCCAGCTCGACCTCGGCCTGCAGGCCGACGTCTCCGCCCGGCACCTGTCCTTCCTGGAGACCGGGCGGTCCCGGCCCAGCCGGGAGATGGTGCTGCTGCTCGCCGAGGAGTTGGACGTGCCCCTGCGTGGACGCAACGAGCTGATGCTGGCCGCCGGGTACGCACCCGCCTACGGGGAGCACTCGCTCGACGACGCCGAGATGACCGAGGTGCGGCGCTCCCTGAACCGGATCCTGGAGGGCCACTCCCCCTACCCGGCGGTGCTCGTGGACGGGTCGTGGAACCTCCTGGGCGCCAACGCGGCCACCTCGCTGCTCACCGAGCTGGTGGACCCGGAGCTGCTCACACCGCCGGTGAACGTGCTGCGCGCGAGCCTGCACCCGCGCGGGCTCGCCCCGCACGTGGTCGACCTGGCCGAGTACGCGGCGCACCTGGTGTCGCGGCTGCGGCGGCAGGCCGAGCGGGCGGCCACCACGGGGCTGCGGGTGCTGCTCGACGAGCTGGTCGGATACTGCCGCGACGCCGGGCTGGACCCGATGGCCCAGCCGCGGGACCGGATCGTGCTGCCGCTGCGGCTGCGCCACCCCGACCAGGATCTCACCCTCTTCAGCACGGTGGCTGTGCTCGGCGCCCCGCTGGACGTCACGCTCGACGAGATCGCGGTCGAGAGCTTCTTCCCCGCCGACGACGCCACCTCCGCGTACCTGCGGGAGCGGTTCGGCTGACGCGGCGCGAACTGTCGGACCCACCCGGCACCATGACGGCCGGGGGTGGGGCCGGGTGGGCAAACCGCTGATCGGCGTCGAGGACATGGAGACCCCGCAGTGGGCCGAGGGCTACGCGGCCACGGCCGGTGCGGGCTGGCGGGCGGTGGCGGCCAAGGCACCGGGCACCGTCGCGCTGGCCGTGCGGTGGGCCTGGCGGGCCTCGCCCCGGCTCACGCTCCTCGCCGGGGCCGTGCAGCTCGTCGCGGGGGCGGTCACCGCGTTCGGGCTGCTCGCCACCGCCGACGTCTTCACGCAGCTGCTCGCGCAGGGCCCCACGCCGGAGCGGGTGGTGGCGGCGCTGCCCGCCATCGCCACGGTCGTCGCGGCCGCCGCGGCGCGCGGCCTGCTCGACGCCGCGGTGGGGGCCGTGCAGGGGGCGCTCGTGCCGCGGGTCGAGCAGCGGGCGCAGCACGACCTGCACGCCGCGGTCCTCGGTGTCGACCTCGTCGCGTTCGACGACGCCGACTTCACCGAGCTCGTCGAGCGCGCGTCCCGGCAGGGGCCGATGCGGGTCCGCAGCTGCGTGCAGGACACCGGCGACCTGATCGCGGGTCTCGTGTCGGTGTCCGCCGCGGTCGTCACCGCGGGGGTGCTGCACCCCGTGCTGGCGCCGGTGGTGCTGCTGGCGGCGTTGCCGCGCGGGTGGGCCACCGTGCGTACGGCACGGCTGATGTTCGACTCGTTCGTGCGGATGAACTCCGCCCACCGCAGGCTCGGGGTCACCGCGCACCTCATCACCGAGCGCGGGCCGGCGGCGGAGGTCCGGGCGTTCACCACCCAGTCCGTGCTCATGGGCGAACACCGCCGGATCGCCGACGTGATCACCGCCGACGCCGTGCGCCTCGAACGCGACCGCACGGTCGTCCAGCTGGTGGGCCGCACGATCTCGGGGATCGGCACCGGCCTGGCGTACGGCGTGCTCGCCCTCCTCCTCTACGCAGGCGGCCTGCCGCTCCCGCTGGCAGGCGCCGCCGCGCTGGCGATGCGCACCGCGGGCCAGGCGGTGGCCAACACGGTGTTCAAGTTCAACCGCCTCTACGAGGCGAGCTTCTACCTCGACCTCTACCGCTCCTGCCTCCGCGACGCCGCGCGCCGCAGGCGCTCCCCCGCCACGCGGCGGCTGCGCGGCGGGCCGTCCGAGATCACGCTGTCCGGTGTCACGTTCCGCTACCCCGGCCAGGAGCAGCCCGCCGTGCAGGACGTGAGCGTCACGCTGCGCCGCGGCGAGGTGATCGCGCTCGTCGGGGAGAACGGGTCGGGCAAGTCCACCCTCGCCAAGCTCGTCACCGGCCTGTACCTGCCCGACTCCGGCACGGTCTCCTGGGACGGCGTCGACGTCGCCGGGATCGACCAGCGCGCGCTGCACGAGCGGGTCGCGGTGGTGCTGCAGGACCCGCTGCGCTGGCCGATGCACGCGGAGAACAACGTCCGCATCGGCCGCCTCGAGCGCCCCGACCCCGACGACGCCCGGTTGCTCGAGGCCGCGGCCCGCTCCGGCACCGACGAGGTGGTGGCCGGCCTCCCCCAGGGCTGGGCCACGGTGCTGTCGCGGCAGTTCCAGGGCGGGCGCGACCTGTCCGGGGGCCAGTGGCAGCGCATCTCGGTGGCACGCGGCCTCTACCGCGACGCCCCGGTGGTGATCGCCGACGAGCCCACCGCGGCGTTGGACGCCCGGGCGGAGCACGCCGTGTTCGCGGCGCTGCGCGGGCTCGCAGGCACGGCGCGCGACCGCATCACCGTCCTGGTCACGCACCGGCTGGCCAACGTCCGCCACGCCGACCAGATCCTGGTGCTGGAGCGGGGCCGGATCACCGAGCACGGCACCCACGCGGAGCTGATGGCGCGCCGCGGCACCTACCACGAGCTCTTCACGTTGCAGGCCCGCGCGTACGCCGACGACGACGGCCACCGCGACACCGGGCGGGATACGGTCCCGGCATGACGGAGCTGGTGCACCTCGACGTCGATGCCGGCGTCGCCACGATCACGCTCGACTCCCCCGCCAACCGCAACGCGCTGTCCGCGCAGCTGCGCCGCGAGCTGCTGGCCCACCTGCAGGCGGCGATCGATGACAACGCGGTGCGCGTGATCGTGCTCGGCCACACCGGGCGGGTGTTCTGCTCCGGGATGGACCTGAAGGAGTCGCGTGACGCCGGGGCCGGGCAGCAGGGGGTCAACGAGTTCCCGGCGATCCTCGAGGGGATCTGGCGCTCCCCGAAGCCGGTGGTGGCGCGGGTCGCGGGCCCGGCGCGGGCCGGTGGCGTCGGCCTGGTGGCGGCCTGCGACATCGCCGTGGTGGCGGAGGAGGCCACGTTCGCGTTCAGCGAGGTCCGGATCGGCGTGGTGCCCGCGGTCATCTCGGTCACCGTGCTGCCGCGGCTGCTGCCGCGCGCGGCGCACGAGCTGTTCCTCACCGGCGAGACGTTCGACGGGCCGCGGGCCGTGCGGATCGGGCTGGTCAACAGCGCGGTCCCGGCGGCCGACCTCGACGCCGAGGTCGCCCGCTACGTGGAGATGCTGCGGCTGGGCGCCCCCGGCGCGCTCGCCGCCACCAAGGAGATGCTGCGCGGCGAGCGCCCGGCCGAGCTCGCTGCGCAGTTCGCGGCGATGCAGGAGCTGTCGGCGCGGTTCTTCGCGGGCGAGGAGGGGCAGGAGGGCATGCGGGCCTTCGCCGAGAAGCGCAGGCCTGCGTGGGCCCAGGAGCCCTGAGCCGCGCCTACCGCTGAGCGGCGGCCAGCGCCACCACCGGGATGGTCCGCTCCGTGATCGCCTCGTGCTCGGCGAAGAACGGGTAGGTCCGCTTCAGCACCTCCCAGATCCGCGTGCGCTCGTCGCCCCCGAGGGTGGCGGCCGTGGCCGGGCGGGGCGCCCCGGACTCGTCGCCCACCTCGACGACGACCTCGGGGACGGCGACGAGGTTGAGGTACCAGTCCGGGTGCTCGGGCGCGCCGGCGTTCGAGGCGATCACGAGCACGCGGTCGCCGTCGCGGTGGAACATCATCGGCGTGGTGTGGGACGAGCCGCTGCGGCGGCCCGTGGTGGTGAGCAGCAGGAGCCGCTCGCGGTGCATCCCGTCGATCGGCCCGCCCGCCCGGAACTGCGCGATCACCCGCCTGTTGACGGCGCGCACGTCCGCGGGCAGGCCCGGCCGGGTCACGGCGTCCACCGCGGGTCGCGGCCGGACGCGGCGAGCGCGCGCGGGAACGGTGGGGCGTCGGCCGGCAGCGCCACCTCGGCGGCGAACCAGCCCCCCTCGCGTCCCGAGGGTGCGATGGCGAGCACCCCGTCGAGCACGGCGCGGGCGAGCCCGTCGGGGACGTCGACCGTGCGGCCGGTGGCGACGGCCAGGTCCCAGGAGTGCACGGCGAACTCGGCCGTCATCATCGAGCCGACCGCCGCGGCCGGCATCGCGGCGCCGCCCATCTCGGCGTCGCCCTCCCAGGCGGCCGGGTCGGCCCAGGCGCGGGCGGCGGCCTCGGCCTCGTCGGCGCAGGCGGCCGCCCATTTGTCGGCGGGCAGCCCGACGAGGTAGGGCGTGCGGTCGGCGGCGGTCCAGGACGGGTCCCACGGCTCGCGCGCCCCGGACCGGTGGGCCAACAGGAACCCGAACGCGAGGTGGTTGACGACGTCCCGGACGGCGTAGTCCGCGCACGGCGACGGGTCGTCGAAGCGGGCGGTGTCGGTGTCGCGGATGGTCGCGACGGCCAGGTCGATGCTCTGGCGCAGGAAGTCGGCGTGCATGCTCACAGCCTCGGCGGCGGCGCCCCGGCCGTATTGCACGAACGCGACACCCGCTCGGGCCGGTTAGCCTGGTGGGGTGCTGCTCGCGCCCGCGCTCGACCGCGCACTCGGAGTGCTCGCCGGCCGCCCGATCGTGGCGCTCACCGGTGCCGGGCTGTCCACCGACTCCGGCATCCCCGACTACCGCGGCCCCGGCTCGCCCCGCCGCACCCCGATGACGTACCAGGAGTTCCTGTCCGGCGAGGCTGCGCAGCGGCGGTACTGGGCACGCAGCCACGTCGGCTGGGCGCGCATGGCGCGGGCCACCCCGAACGCGGGCCACGTCGCGCTCGCCGCGCTCGAGCGCTGCGGGGCGCTGCACGGGCTGATCACGCAGAACGTCGACGGGCTGCACGGGGCGGCAGGCAGCCGCGCCGTGATCGACCTGCACGGCCGCATCGACGACGTCGTCTGCGTGGGCTGCCGCAGGCGCAGCTCCCGTGCCGCGCTGCAGGAACGGCTCGCCGAGCTGAACCCGGGGTTCGTCGAGGCCGCGGGCAACGCCGTCGAGGCCGCCCCGGACGGCGACGCCGAGCTCGCGGCCGTCGACGGCTTCCGCACGGCGAGCTGCACGGGCTGCGGCGGCGTGCTCAAGCCGGACGTCGTGTTCTTCGGGGAGAACGTCCCGCGCGAGCGGGTGGCCCGGGCGTACGCGATGGTCGACGCGGCCGCGGCGCTGCTCGTGGCGGGCTCGTCGTTGACCGTGATGTCGGGGCTGCGGTTCGTGCGCCACGCCCACAAGGCCGGCATCCCCGTCGTGATTGTCAACCGGGGTGCGACGCGCGGCGACGACCTCGCCACCGTGCGGGTGGACGCGGGCTGTTCCGAGACGCTCTCCACCCTGGCCGCCGCGGCGAGCACCGCAGCCTGACGCACACCGCGGTCCGCGCGACAGCAGCGAGGCACTGCTCGCGCCGCGCCCGAGCGCAAGATCGGACCGAGCCGCACGTCCCGGCGGACGTTACGACCGTCCGGTACTTCTCGGGCCGATCCGGGTCGGTTGATCAGGCCGACCCGCACACCGCGGTCCCGCAGGCAGCCGTGAGGTACTGCTCGCGCGTGATCAGCGGCGGCTGATCGGGCTGGGCCGCGATCCTCCGGCCGGACGGGCGCGGGCGAGGAGGATGCAGGCGGCCGCGACGGTCTGCGCGCCCAGCCACGCCACACCGGTGCCGGCCAGGCCCATCACGGGCATGAGGAACCAGCTGCCGCCGATGACGGCCGCGGTGATCGCCGCCGGCAGCCCGAACAGGACGCGCCCGTCGCGGCGCACGCGGGCGGCCCAGACCGTCGACCAGGTGATGACGTTCGGCACGGCCGAGAGCACGAGCAGCACGAGCAGCAGGGTGCCCTCCTGCGCGTAGTGCTCCCCGAAGAGCGACATCAGCGGGTAGGCGCCCGCGGAGATCGCGAGCGAGGCGGGCAGGAGCAGCGCCATGGCCTTGTGGACCATGCCGCGCCGGGCGGTCTCGAGCTCGTCGGGGTCGGCGGCGACGTGGGCCACCAGCGACTGCCCCATGCCGTTGACGACCAGGTAGAGCGCGTACGCGATCTGCCAGGCGATGCCGTACACGGCGGCGGCGCCGGGTCCGAGCCGGGCCAGCACGGCGAGCGGCAGGCCGAACACCGCGGCCAGGAGGAGCACGGTGCCCGCGTAGTCGGCGCGGACGAACGTGGCGACGTCCCGCGCGGTGACCGTGGGCGGTGCGGCGTCGCGGGGCGCGCGCGGGAGCACCCGGGCCAGGTACGCGGAGACGAGCAGGACGATCACGGCGGTGGCGAGCACCCAGGCCACGGCGAGCCCGGTCCAGAGCCCGAGCGCGGCCGCACCCGCGAGGAACACGATCTTCAGCAGGGAGAACACGAGGTTCTCCAGGGGCACGAGCCGGGCCTGCTTGATCGCGGGCAGGACGTAGTCCTGCATCACGAACACGGCCCACACCGGCGTGGCCAGGGTGAAGAACGCCAGCAGCTCGGAGCCGCCGAACACCGCGTAAAGCTCGGGTGCCCACCACGGGGCGCCCGCGGCGAACACCGCGCCGGCCAGGGTGGCCGCCGCGAGCGCCGTGGCGTAGCAGCCCACCACGAGCGCGCGGGCGTGCCGGCCCGCCACCGGGACGAAGCGCAGGAGCGCGTTGCCGAGGTTGAGCTGCGCCGCGGTGCCCAGCAGCGTCATGGCGGACAGGACGGTGCTGTTCACGCCCACCGTCGCCGGGTCGTACAGACGGGCAGCCACGATCCAGAAGACGAGGCCGAGCACCGAGGTGAGCCCGGAGCTCAGGACGAGCGCGAGCCCGTCGCGGTGCTGCGGGGTGCGCCAGCCGCGCAGCAGCCACGCGGCGGTGCCCCGGACGGGCTCGGGGTGGTCCTGCAGCGTCGTCATGTGGCCTTCCGGTCGCCGACGATGGGGCGCGGGCCCCGCGGTCGACTCTCACCCTGTGGGGTGAGCACTGAAGCCACGCTGAGAGCAAGCTCCAGCCTGAAGCGACGCTGAGAAGGATGATCTACGTCACCCGCCCGGGGTACGGGAGCGGGTCAGGGGCGACGCGCCGCGCGCCGCGCGGCGATGCGGGAGGCGGCGGCGTCGACCGCGCGGTCGGCGGCGACGGCGGTGCCCCAGCACAGCGGCACCAGCACGACCGTGGCCAGCACGACCTGGAACCCGAAGGGCAGCTGGGTGAGCCAGAGCTCGACGGCGTCCCACCAGTCCGCCAACGCCCGCACCACGTCCACCACCCCCACGGCTCCCGCACGACGCGGTTCGCCCGACGCGGCTCACACAGTAACCCCGGGCGATCCGCACTAGATTCCGCGGCATGTTCGCCGTCTACGCCGCAGAGCCAGCCCCCGACGCTCCGCTCGACTCGCTCACCGTGGGCGAGCGCCCCGATCCGGAGGTGCCGGAGGGCTGGGTGGCCGTGAACGTCCGCGCCGCGAGCCTCAACATGCACGACCTGTGGACCCTGCGCGGGGTCGGGATCAAGCCCGACCAGTTCCCGATGATCCTCGGCTGCGACGGGTCGGGCACCCTCGCCGACGGCACCGAGGTCGTCGTGCACTCGGTGATCGGCGACCCCGCGTGGGACGGCGACGAGACGCTGGACCCCAGGCGCACGCTGCTCACCGAGAAGCACCAGGGGACGTTCGCGGACACGGTGGTCGTGCCCGCGCGCAACGTCGTGCCGAAGCCGGCGAACCTCACCACCGCGCAGGCGTCGGTGATGGGCACCGCGTGGCTCACCGCCTACCGGATGCTGTTCACGAAGTCCGGGCTGCGGCCGGGGCAGACGATGCTCGTGCAGGGCGCGTCCGGTGGTGTGTCCACCGCGCTGGTGCAGCTGGGCCGCGCCGCCGGGATGCGGGTCTGGGTGACCGGCCGCACCGAGGAGAAGCGCGCGGTGGCCGAGCGCCTCGGCGCCCACGCCACGTTCCCGTCCGGGGAGCGGCTGCCGGAGCGGGTCGACGCCGTCTTCGAGACCGTCGGTGACGCCACGTGGTCGCACTCGATGCGTGCACTCAAACCCGGTGGGGTGATCGTCGTCTCAGGTTCGACCAGTGGGGCGAACCCCGGTGCCGACCTCCAGCGGCTGTTCTTCCTCCAGCTGCGCGTGATCGGCTCGACCATGGGGACGCGCCAGGAGCTCGTCGACCTGCTGAAATTCGTCGAGAACGCCGGCATCGCGCCCGAGATCGGGCTCGAGTTGCCGATGGATCGGGCGGCCGAGGGCTTCCGCGCGATGCTCGACGGAGACACTTCCGGGAAGATCGTATTTACCCGATGAAACCGTTCATCGCGCTGAATCGGCCGTTCGTCTAAGGGTTCGGGTTCCTGAGAACCCCGTTCGGCCTTCTCAGGACGTACAGTGTGTGACCGTGTCTGAGCCACCAAGTCGAATGGCGCCGGGGAGCATCCCCGCCCCGGCGCCGCCGCGGATGACAGGACTGGTCGACCTGCTCGACCGATTGGACCGTGCTGTTGCCGCTGCACTCTCGCCGGTCACCTCCGCCGAGGGCGTCAGTCGTGACGGATGGCGGGTGCTGTTGATGCTCGCCCGGGGCGGCGGGCGGAGCATGGGCGAGATCGCCTCGCACACCGCTCTGCCGGCCCCCACCGCCACCCGTGTCGTCGACCGCCTGGTCGCCGCGCAGCTGGCCTACCGCCGTACCGACCCGATCGACCGCAGGCGCGTGCTCGTCCACCTCGCGAGCGGCGGCCGCGCCGTCGTCGAGCGGGTCTGCGGCCGGGTCGAACGCCGAGCGGGCGAGGCCCTCGGTTCCGCCCACACCCCCGAACGCGCGCAGCTCGCCGAGCTCCTCGAAGCGCTGGCGAGCCAGCCCGTCTGACCCCCGTATCCCCCGACCCCCCTACTGATCCCCCGGAACTCACGTCCCCGACAACTCGAGAGCCCGATCGAGCCACCGCTGGTCCCGCACCCCCATGTACCGCCGGGCCACGGCCACCTCGGGCACCCGCTCCCGCGACACGGTGGACGCGGCCATCAGGTCGGCCACGGTCACCCCGTGACCAGGCCGGTCGAGCAGCTCCACCGTGTCGCCGGCGCACACCAGCCCGGACTGTTCCACGGCGAGGTACGCCCCGGGCCGGCCGGCCGCGATGAACCGCTTCACCAGATCCGGCACGCCGCGGAACGAGGAGAACACCCGGCACGGCGTGCGACTGCTGCGCACCTGCAGCACCGCCTCGCCCACCCGCCAGCGTTCGCCGAGCACGGCGCCGGTGCAGTCGACGCCGGAGACCGTGAGGTTCTCCCCCACCCCGCCGGGGCGCACGTCCTGGCCGAGCTCGGCCGCCCAGAACGCGAGGTCCTCGCTCGCGTAGGCGTAGACGGCCTGGTCGGGGCCGCCGTGGTGCTTGGTGTGGCAGATGGTGTCGCCCTCCACGCCGGCGACCGCCAGCAGCACCGGTCCGTCGACGGGCCGCTTGTCGATGCCGGTGCGCCCGTCCGGGGCCCGCGTGTCGATGTCGCTGCGCACCACGGCGACGTTGACCGACTCGACCCGCCCCGTCACCGGAGGCTCCCGGTGGCGCGGGCGGCCGCCTCGCGCGCCTCCGCGCGGAGCGTGGCCACGAGCTCGGCCGCCGGCACGGCCCGGACGAGCGGGTAGGCCTGGCCGGCCCAGAGGTTGGTGGTGGCCGGGTCGCCGCCGGCCCTGATCGGTCGCGTCATGTGGTGCACCTGTGGGTAGGCGGCCGGGGCCGCGGTGGTGTGGGCATCGAGGAAGGCGTTGCGGACGCCCCGGGCGGGGCGCCCGGTGAACGCACGGGTGATCGCCGTCGGCGGCCCGCCGGGGTCGGTGAGGGCGGCCCGGTGGGCGGGCCGGGTGCCTGCCTCCGGACAGGCCAGGAACGCGGTGCCGAGTTGCGCGGCCACCGCCCCCGCGGCCAGCACTGCGGCGACGCCCGCGCCGTCGACGATGCCGCCCGCGGCCACCAGCGGCAGATCGGTGGCGGCGGCGACGAGCCGCAGCAGCGCGAGCAGCCCGTACTGCGGCCCGCCCGCCGGGTCGCCGGGGTCGTCGTCGAACACGCCGCGGTGCCCGCCCGCCTCCACGCCCTGCACGACGAGCCCGTCGACGCCCGCCGCTGCGGCCTGCCGCGCCTCGTCCGGGCTGGTGACGGTGGCGAGCACCTCGCTGCCCGCCGCGCGCAGCCGGGCGACCGCGGCGGGCTCGGGGCAGCCGAAGGTGAACGAGACCACCGGCACCGGGTCGGCGAGCAGGAGCGCGAGCTTGCCGGGGTACCCGTCGTCCTCCCACTCCGGCTCCCCCGGCTCCAGCCCCGCCGCCACCAGCCGCTCGCGGTACGCGGCCACGCCGGCGTCGCGCCGCTCGCCGGGGAGGAACAGGTTCACGCCGAACGGGCGCGCGGTGCGCTCCCGCACGGCGGCGACGGCGGCAGCCAGCGCGTCGGCGCCGAGGTAGCCGCCTGCGAGGAATCCGAACCCACCAGCCTCGGACACGGCGGTGACCAGGTCGGGGGTGGTGGCGCCGCCCGCCATCGGCGCCACCACGATCGGGGAGTCCAGCGCCGTCAGCACACCGCTCACGCTAATGCCGCGCCGCCGTGCGGGCACCGCAGTTGTGAGCCGCCGATCAGCCGCCGGGCAGGAACGCGGCGGCGGTGGCCTGCCCCGCCGCGGCGTACGGGAACGCCACGATCAGCAGCGCACCGACGGCGACCACCACGAAGCGGCGGATCCAGCCGCCGTGGACCACCAGCCAGCCCACGACGTAGGCGATCGCGAACGGCAGGGTGATCGTGTAGAGGGCGGCGAGCTCGGCACCGGGGTCGTCGTTCGCCGGGCCGCCCCCGACGGCGGTGAGCACCACACCGGCGGCCGCGATCACGACGAGGCCCGTGGCGAGGAGCGTCCACCTGGTCTTCGCCCGGCCCGCGGCGATGCCGATCACCAGCACGCCGAGCAGCACGGCCCCGGTGATCGCGGTGGCATGGGGCAACGGGGCGGCGCTCATCCCCCCATCGTGCCCCCCGACCGGGTCATCCGGGCAGCCGCCGCGCCGGAGCTGATCTAGCGTCGAGGCGTGCGCCGCTCGACCGCCGCAACCGCCCTGCTCACCGCGCTCGCGCTGGGCGTGCTGGGTCCGCCCGCCACCGCGCTGGCCCAGCCGCCGGGCAGCGACGTCGGCGCGTGCCGCGACGGGAACTGCACCCTGCGGGTGACCGGCCCGGTGGAGATCCCCCTGGACGGGCGAGCCGGGTCCACCGGGCTGTCGGTCTCGTCGATCGGGCCCTACGCGGTGGCGTTCTGGGTGCACCGGCCCAGCGGCAACGGACTGGGCGTGGTCGGCCGCTCCGGCACCGTCCGGTTCGGCTCGGAGCAGGGCTCGCTCGCGGTCCGCGTGCTCGAGCTCGGTCCCGACGGCGCGGTGATCGAGCTGACGACCACCCCCGCCTGACACGCCTCAGGGGCGCAGGCCGTCCAGCAGGCGGGCGGGGACGATCGTGACCGGGAAGGGGCGCTCCGCGCGGAACTCCTCGTCGCCCACGACGTGCCCGACCTCCCGGTACGCCCCGGCGCCGTCGAGCTCGAACGCCGTGAGCGCGCCGGGCTCGGCGGGGTCGAGCAGCCAGTAGGACGCCACCCCGATCCGCTGGTAGTGCGCCTTCTTGGTGTTGCGGTCGTGCAGGGCGGTGCTGTGGGACAGCACCTCGACCGCCAGCACCGGGGCGGCGGGGAGGTTGCGCGCCGTGAGGTCGGTGTAGCGGGCGACGATCACGTCCGGCTGCACCTCGCTGTCGAACGCCGTCTGCACGGCGAACGGCGCCACGAGGACGCGTAGCTCCCGCGGACACGCCCCCCGCAGCTCGACGGCGAGCGAGAGTGCCATCTCCTGGTGGCTCCAGCCCGGCGCCGGGATCACGATGAGCATCCCGTCGATGAGCTCGTACCGGTTGCCGTCATCCGGCATCGCCTCCAGGTCGGCAACCGTGAACGGGCGACCTGTCGGGATGGACGTGCGACCGGTGGTCATGACTCCCATGGTCCCCTCCTTCCGTCGCCCTGCACAGACGGAACCGGGGACGCGCGGGTTCCCTACTTCTTCGCCTTGTCGGCGGTGGATTCGGTGGAAAGGGCCGCGACGAAGGCCTCCTGCGGAACCTCGACCCGCCCGATGGTCTTCATGCGCTTCTTGCCCTCCTTCTGCTTCTCCAGCAGCTTGCGCTTGCGGGTGATGTCACCGCCGTAGCACTTCGCGAGGACGTCCTTGCGGATGGCGCGGATGTTCTCGCGCGCGATGATGCGCGACCCGATCGCCGCCTGGATCGGCACCTCGAACTGCTGGCGCGGGATCAGTTCGCGCAGCTTGGAGGCCATCGAGGTGCCGTAGGAGTAGGCCTGGTCCTTGTGCCGGATGGCCGAGAACGCGTCGACCGGCTCGCCCTGCAACAGGATGTCCACCTTCACCAGGTCGGCCTCCTGCTCGCCCGCCTCCTCGTAGTCCAGTGAGGCGTAACCGCGCGTGCGGGACTTCAGCGCGTCGAAGAAGTCGAAGATGATCTCCGCGAGCGGCATCGTGTAGCGCAGCTCGACCCGGCTCTCCGACAGGTAGTCCATGCCGCCGAGCTGCCCGCGGCGGCTCTGGCACAGCTCCATGATCGCGCCGATGAACTCCGACGGCGCCAGGATCGTGACCTTCACGACCGGCTCGTGCACGCGCGCGACCTTGCCCGATGGCCAGTCGGACGGGTTGGTGACGGTGAGCTCGGTGCCGTCGTCGAGCTCCACCCGGTAGACGACGTTGGGGGCGGTGGAGATGAGGTCGAGCCCGGCCTCGCGCTCCAGCCGGTCGCGGGTGATCTCCAGGTGCAGCAGGCCGAGGAAGCCGCAGCGGAACCCGAACCCGAGCGCCGCCGACGTCTCCGGCTCGTAGGTGAGCGCGGCGTCGTTGAGCTGCAGCTTGTCCAGCGCCTCGCGCAGCTCCGGGTAGTCGGAGCCGTCCACCGGGTAGAGCCCGGAGTAGACCATCGGCCGCGGCTCCCGGTAGCCGGTGAGCGGCTCGGTGGCGCCGTGGCGCTGGCTGGTGACGGTGTCGCCGACCTTCGACTGCCGCACGTCCTTCACGCCGGTGATGAGGTAGCCCACCTCGCCGACGCCCAGGCCCGCCGACGCCTTGGGCTCCGGCGACACGATGCCCACCTCGAGCAGCTCGTGGGTGGCGCCGGTGGACATCATCTTGATCCGCTCGCGTGGGGTGATCTTCCCGTCGACCACGCGGATGTAGGTGACGACGCCGCGGTACGTGTCGTAGACCGAGTCGAAGATCATCGCCCGGGCGGGCGCGTCCGCGTCGCCCTGCGGCGGCGGCACCACGTCGACGACCTGGTCGAGCAGCTCGGCCACACCCTCGCCGGTCTTCGCGCTCACCCGCAGGACGTCCCACGGATCGCAGCCCACGATGTGGGCGATCTCGGCGGCGTAGCGGTCGGGGTCGGCGGCCGGCAGGTCGATCTTGTTGAGGACCGGGATGATCGTGAGGTCCTTGTCCAGCGCCAGGTAGAGGTTGGCGAGCGTCTGCGCCTCGATGCCCTGCGCGGCGTCGACGAGCAGGATCGCGCCCTCGCACGCCTCGAGGGCGCGCGAGACCTCGTAGGTGAAGTCGACGTGGCCCGGGGTGTCGATCAGGTGCAGGACGTGGTCCTGCCCGTCGACGCGCCACGGCAGGCGCACGTTCTGCGCCTTGATCGTGATGCCGCGCTCGCGCTCGATGTCCATCCGGTCGAGGTACTGGGCGCGCATCATGCGGTCCTCGACCACGCCGGTGAGCTGCAGCATCCGGTCGGCCAGGGTCGACTTGCCGTGGTCGATGTGGGCGATGATGCAGAAGTTCCGGATCAGCTCCGGCGGCGTGAACGTCTGATCGGCGAAGCTCACTCTGTTCCTTTTCCTACGGGGTCCTCCCATCGTCCCACGCCGCACCCCCGAGCAGTCCGAACGGGTTACTCGGCCACGCGCTGCTCCGTGGCCACCTGCGGGGCCTCGTCCTCGTCGTCGGCGACCACCGGGTCGATGTCGGCCGTGCAGTACTTGCACTTCGTGGCGTCGATCGCCACGAACTCCTTGCAGCGCGGGCACTCCCGGCTGCCCTGCGCCTTGAAGTTGCCCAGACCGAGCCGCTTGAGCAGCTTGACCATCGCGAACAGCACCGCCGCCAGCAACAGGAAGTTGATGACGACGGTCAGGAAGGCCCCGTAGCGGATCTGGGAGCCGTTGAGGGTGAAGGCGAGGTCCGAGAAGTCGGGCTGCCCGAAGATCGCCGCCACGAACTGCATGATGACGTCACCCGCGAGGCTGTCGACCAGCCCCGCGAACGCCGTGCCGATGATGAAGCCGAGCGCCAGGTCCAGCATGTTGCCGCCGAGCGCGAACGCCTTGAACTCGTCCCACAGTCCTCGCATCGCCGCCTCCCGGTGCGGGCGCCGTCGCCCGCATCGCGGCCGATGATCGGGTGAACACCGACCGCACGCACGCGCCGGCGGGAAATACCCGCCTATCGGTGCAGCGCGCACGGCCGGCCGACGGAATTCGGGCACAGCGGGTGATCGCGAGGCAACCATCCGTTGGATCTTGGGGCCGAGATCGTCGTCAACGCTCCCCGGAGCCTTCCGCCATGCCACGATTCCGGGCACCAGAGGTTGCGGGGAGCGAGCGGTGACATCGACGCGCACAGCCGCCGAGTGCGCCCTCCTGCGCGGGGCGCCGGAGTGCAGGTGCGCGCAGGACGCCCCGCACCTCACCGAGGAGCAGATCGTCACCCGGGCGCTCACCAAGATGCGCTTCGAGCAGCGTGCCGACCGGGCGGGCAAGGCCGCCGCCCGCCGCGGGCTGGACGCGATGCTGGCGCAGGCGCGCGGCCGGGGCCCGTCCACGCTGGTCTCCGAGCTGCTGCGGATGAGCCTCATGATCCGGCTCCTCGGCGAGGACGAGTCCGACGCCGACGACGTCGAGGCCCTGCTGCAGGAGTTCATCGAGCTCGCCGAGCTCGACGCCGACCCGCGCCGCCTCGGCGAGGCCGCCACGCTGCGCGCGTTGCGCACCGCCGTGTTCGGCCACGCGGAGAACGCGCTCAGCGACGCCGCGTCCGCCTTCGCGATCCTGACGGACCTGACGGCGCCCGGTTCGGATCCGGGCGAGGACCCGGACCGCTGGTCGCGCCACTTGCCCCACAGCCTCAACGGGCTGGTGCTCGTGCTGATCAAACTGGGTTCGCACGAGTTGGCCGACGAGGTGTCGCAACGTGCCGTGGCCGTCTCGGAACAGACCGGTTCGATCATGGACCGGCTGGTGCACCAGCTCAACCGGGTGCGGCTGCAGCTGTCGTGGGCGTTGCGCCTCGAACGCGGTGGCCGCGACGGCGCCGCGGCCACCCGGTTCCTCGCCGCCGCGCAGACCGCCCACACCGCGGCGGGCCTCTGGGTCACCGCCATGCGCACCGGGCGGCCCGCCACCGAGGAGTGCTCGGTGATCGGCGCTGCGTACGCCCTGCGCCGGCCCGGCCCCGAGCACCTGGACATGCTGGTGCGGCTGCACCCGCTGGCGCACTTCACCGAGGACCGGGTGCTGCTCGCCATCGCCACCGCGCGGTGCCTGCTCACCGTGAACCGGCCGCGCGACGCCGCCTGCGCGCTCGCCCCGCTGCAGGCCGAACTGCGCGGTGGCGCGATCTCCGAGACCGTGCTCACGCTCGCGCTGCACCGGGAGGTCGCGCGGGTGGAGCACATCGCGCGCGGCGGCACACCGTCAGAGGCGCTGGAGCTCTACGCGGCCGCGCTCGAGAGCGAGCTGTGGGCGCTGCGGGAGGCGCGGCACACCGCGCTGCGCAGCCACTCCGAGCACCACCGGCTCGCGCGCGAGCACGGCGCCGTCGCCGCGCAGGCGCTGCAGGACCCGCTCACCGGGCTGCCGAACCGCCGCGCACTCGACATGCGGCTGGCCGAGGTCAGCTCCACCCCGGCCGGCCACCCCTACGCCGTGGCCCTGATCGACCTCGACGGCTTCAAGGACGTCAACGACGCCCACTCGCACGCCGTGGGCGACGCGGTGCTGCGCGAGATCGCCTGCTGCCTGCGCACCACCCTGCGCGCGCAGGACCTCGTGGCCCGCTACGGCGGCGACGAGTTCGTGGTGGTCATGCCCTCCACGCCGCTGCCGGTGGCGCGCGCGGCGCTGCAGCGGGCCGCCGACGCCGTGGCGGCACTGCCGCCCGAGCTCGCGGCAGGCGTCACGACGTCGATCGGGGTGGTGCGCGCACCCGTCGACGGCGAGCCCGCGGCCGCGCTGGCCGCGGCCGACGCCGCGATGTACCGCGCCAAACACGCGGGCGGCAACGCGGTGGTCAGCGGCGCGGCGGTGCCGATCGCGGGTCTCTAGCCCGCCCGCACCGCCCCGGACCGGGCCGATGTCATCCAGGGATCCGGCGAGCTGTACCATGGACCGTCGAGCGCCCGGCGTGACGAACGATCCACGCCGCCGGTGCGGAGAGCGAGCAGTCCACCGGCAGGAAGAACTCGAGGCATTCGCGTGGCCAACATCAAGTCCCAGATCAAGCGGGTCAAGACCAACGAGAAGCGCCGCCTGCGCAACAAGTCGGTCAAGTCCGCCGTCCGCACCGCCGTGCGGCAGTTCCGCGAGGCCGCGGAGGCCGGCGACACCGAGACGGCCACCCAGCTGCAGCGTGCGGCCGCCCGTGCCCTGGACAAGGCTGCCAGCAAGGGCGTCATCCACAAGAACCAGGCCGCCAACCGCAAGTCGGCGATGGCCAAGCGCGTCGACGCGCTCTGACAGACCCGCGAAAGCGCCGATCCGCATCCCGCGGATCGGCGCTTTCGCGTGCGCGAGGCGCGGTCAGAGCTCGGCGGCCGCGGGCACGAGCTCCCGGCCGATGATCTCCAGCGGCGTCAGCTCCCACACCCGCGGCACCCAGCCGTGCACCTCCTGCACCCCGAGCGGGGCGAGCCGCTCCAGCTCCGCGCGCAGCGCGTCGACCTTCTCGCCCCGCTCACCGACGTCGAGCGGCAGCATCACGGTCTTCTCGATCTCGTCGTAGGGCCGGCCGACGGCCTCGCAGTGCCCGCGCAGGACGTCGAGCTTGCGCTCGAGGTCCGGTCCGGCGAACAGGTTGCACGCCTGCGCGTACTGCGCCACCAGCCGCAGCGTCTTCTTCTCACCGCCGCCCCCGATCAGGATGGGCGGGCGGCGCAGCGGCTGGGGCCGGTTGAGCGTGCGCTCGAGCCGGTAGTGCTTGCCGACGTAGGGTTCCTCGCTCTCGCTCCACATCTGCTGCACGATCTGCAGCGTCTCCTCGAGCCGCTCGAACCGCTCCGCCGTAGGCGGGAACGGCAGCCCCAGCCCAGCGGCCTCGTCCCCGTTCCACGCGGCCCCGATCCCGAGCATCGCGCGCCCGCCCGACAGCACGTCGAGCGTGCTCACGAGCTTGGCGAGCATCCCGGGCTCCCGGTAGCTCACCGCCGTGACCCACGCGAGCAGCTCCACGCGCGACGTGCGCGCGGCCAGGTACCCCAGCGTCGTGTAGGCCTCGAGCATCTCGTGCTCGGGCGGGCCGAGCACGGGGATCTGCCACACGTGGTCCATCACGCTCACGCGCGCGAACCCGGCCTCCTCGGCGGTGGTGGCGATGCGGGTCAGGTCCTCGGCGAGGCGCGCGGGGCCCGACGGGTAGGTGAAGTCGGCGATGTGCAGACCGATGTCCACTGGTGCTCCTCCGTGCCTGCGTCCCGATCAGCGGTCACCACCGACGCTAGCCCTCCCGGCGCGCCCGGACGGGTGGTCATGGTGGCCCTGCCGATCCCAGGACGGAGACGGCGGCGGCGGGCTGGAACTCGGCCAGGAGCGCCACGATCTCCGCCCGCGCCGCGGCGACGTCGCGCTCCGCGCCCTCGTGCAGCCCCTCCACCACGACGAGCGCGTCCGTCGTGGTCTCCCGGGTGGCACTCTGCGCGCTCTGGCGCCAGCACCAGCGCCGGGCGCACGCCACCCCGGAGCGGTCGACGAACACCACCTCGCCCGGCTCCGGGGCGACCGGCTCGTCGGATCCGAGGTCGGTGAACCGTTCGGACCCGGTGGCGAACCGCACGGTGATGTCCCCGTCGATACCGGCGAGGTCCACCACCGCCACCGGCAGGGCGTACCGGATCGACACGAGGTTGCCGAGGTCGACGAGCGCGTTGATCGACGGGATGTCGCCCTGTTTGGCCAGGCGCCGCAGCAGCGCCTCCGCGGCGCTGCGGTACTGCGTGGGCTTGGCCCCGAACGCGGCGAACGCCCGCCGCCAGGCCGCGATCGAGGGGAACTCGGCCGGTGGCGTGGTGGCGAGGCGGTCGCAGACCTCCTTCTGCGTGGTGCGGTAGCGCTCCAGCAGCGCGGCGGGCGTCGGGCCGTTGGTCAGGCCGGAGGCGCGGACGATCCCGGCCCGGATGCCCGGGTACCGGTCGAGCACGGCGTGGTCGTAGGAGAACACGCGGATCACGCTAGGCCAGACTGGTCCCGTGACCGAGTCCACCGAGCCCGTGATCAACGGGACCAATCCGGGGCTGCGCATCGAGCTCGGCGACCTCACGGCGCGCGGCCCCCGCGCCCTCACCGACGGGCTCGCCGACGCGCTTCGCCACGCCGTGCGCGCCGGCAGGCTCCCCTCCGGCACGCGACTGCCCGCGTCCCGCAGCCTCGCTTCCGACCTCGCGGTCTCCCGCGGCGTGGTGGTGCGGGCCTACGAGCAGCTCGTGGCCGAGGGCTACCTGCGCGCCCACACCGGGCGGGGCACGGTCGTCAGCGACGTCCACACGACGGAGAGCGGCACCCCACCCCCGGTGCGGCCGTTCGAACCCGGCAACCCGGGCGTGCCGGCGCTGGGCGCGTTCCCCCGCACCGAGTGGCTGCGGGCCCTCGAGACGGCCATGCACTCCCTGCCCGACGCGGAGCTGGGCTACGGCGACCCGCGCGGCCACCCCCGGCTGCGCCGCGCCCTCGCCGCGTACCTGGGACGCACGCGCGCGGTCGTCGCGCCGCTCGACCGGATCGTCGTCACCGGCGGGTTCGCGCAGGCGGCCCGGCTGATCGCCGAGGCGCTGGCGCGCAGCGGGGTGCCCGCGGTCGGTGTGGAGGACCCCGGCTCGGTCGGCGTGCTCGAGACCTTCCGCATCGGCGGCCTCGCCACGCACCCGATCCCGGTGGACGAGCACGGCGTCGACGTCGGCGCGCTCGTCGCGTCCGACCTGCGCGCCGTGTCCGTCACCCCCGCCCACCAGTTCCCCACCGGCGCCGTGCTGGCCCCGGAGCGCCGCGCCGCCCTGCTGGAGTGGGCCGTGGCGCACGACGGCGTCGTGATCGAGGACGACTACGACGCCGAGTACCGCTACGACCGCTCCCCCGTCGGCGCCCTGCAGGGCCTCGCCCCCGACCGGGTCGTGTACGGCGGAAGCATCTCCAAGACCCTCGCCCCCGGCCTGCGGCTCGGCTGGGTCGTGGCCCCGGCCTGGCTCGCCACCACCCTCACCGAGGTCAAGCACTGGGCCGACATCGCCGAGCCCGTGCTCGACCAGGTCGCGCTCGCGGTGTTCATCGAGACCGGCGCGCTCGACCGCCACATCCGCCGCATGTCCGTCCGCTACGCCGAACGCCGCCGGGCGCTGCTGGCCGCGGTGGCCCGCCACCTGCCGGGCTGGTCGGTCACCGGCGTGGCAGCGGGCCTGCACGCCGTGCTCGTGCCGCAGCGCCCCGTGCCGCCCGCGGCGCTCGAGGCCATGGCCCACGCCTACGAGGGGATGCGCGCGATCCCGCTCGCCGCCTACGCCCGGTCGACCCGCCCGGCGCCCGGTCTCGTCGTGGGCTACGGATCCGTCACGCCCGACCGGATCGAGCGCGGCATCGCCGCGATGGCGCGAAGTGCCGGTTGACGTCAGAAGGCCGGCCAGGGAATTGCAGGCCCGTAACCCGACGGCTCGGGGTAGCAGGATTCCTCGAGCAGGTGCTCGACCCGGTGCACGAGCGTGCGCAGCTCGCGGCGCGTGATGTGCTCCGACAGCGACTCGGCGAGCTCACCGCCCAGCTCGGCCCGCAGCCGCTCGAGCATCTCGACCACGAAACGCGGCAGCGGCTTGCCCACCCAGCCCCACAGGACGGTGCGCAGCTTGTCCTCGGTGTGCATGCACAGGCCGTGGTCGACGCCGTAGACGTTGCCGTCGATGCCCGCGAGGACGTGCCCGCCCTTGCGGTCGGCGTTGTTGGCGACCACGTCGAACGCGGCCATCGCCTGCAGCTCGGGCGTGTCGGCGTGCACGAGCACCGCGGGCTCGCCGTGGTCACCGCGGGCCCGCAGCACCCCGATCCAGCCCGGCGGCACGTCCGCGGGCCGGCAGACGTCGACGAGTTCGCGTTCCTCGTCGGTGTCGACCCAGACCTGCACCATGCCCGGGCCGAACGGGCCGTCGCGCAGCACCGTGGGCGGGACGACGTGGAAGCCGCCCGCCTCGGAGACGAGGTAGGCGGCCGCCTCCCGGCCGGCGAGCGTCCCGTCGGGGAAGTCCCACAGCGGGCGCTCGCCGCGCACCGGCTTGTACACGCACTCGGCGGTGACCCCGTCGAGGGTGATGGTGCCGAAGAGGGTGGCGTTGGAGGCGTCGACCAGGCGGCCGGTGATCTCGATTCGGCCGTGCCGCAGCAATCCCGGCACCGCCGGGTCTCGGGGGTCCACCGGGTCCCGCGTCAGTCCTCGACCGGGGACCGTTGGTGGTACCCGTTGAGCCGCACGCAGACGTGCCCCTGGGGGTCGAGCGGCTCGGCACACAGCGGGCACGGCGGGCGCCCCGCGGACACCACGCGCTCGGCGCGGTCGGCGAACGCCCGCGCCTGCACCGGCGACAGGAACACGCGCAACGCGTCGGGGCCCTCCTCGGTGTCGTCGAGCACGACCGACTCGTCGACCTCCTCCTCGGTGACCGCGAGCAGCTCCACCACGATGGAGCGCGACTCGGAGTCCCAGCCCAGGCCCATCGTGCCCACCCGGAACTCCTCCTCGAGCGGCACGGCGAGCGGGTCGAGGTCGGTGCCCGGCTCCTCGTCGGGCAGGTCCTCGGCGCCGAAGCGGCGGGCCACCTCCTGCAGGAGCGCGGTGATCCGGTCGGCGAGCACGGACACCTGCTGTTTCTCCAGCAGCACGCTCACCGTGCGCGCCTCCTGGATCGCCTGGAGGTAGAACGAGCGGTCGCCGGGCTCACCGACGGTGCCCGCGACGAATCGCTCGGGCTGGCGGAAGACGTGGATGACGCGTGACATGGCGCCATCGAGAGTAGTCGGCTCCGGCGCCGACGGCACGTCTGCGCCGGTTAAGCCCCGGTGTCGCCGCCCACCACGGCGTCCGAGCTGCGTGCGGGAGCCTTGCGCCGCCTGCGCTTCGGCGGGGGCGGGATCAGCCCGGACACGTCCCCGCCCAGGTCGTTCACCCGCGCGACGAACGGGCGGGTCTCGGTGTAGTGGACGACGCTGATGGAGCCCGGGTCGACCACGATGCGCTGGAAGTTGTCCAGGTGCGTCGCGAGCGCGTCGGCGAGCACCGCCTTGATCACGTCGCCGTGGCTGCAGGCCAGCCAGACCGCGCCGGCGCCGTGCTCCTCCGTGATCCGCGCGCCGTGCCTGCGCACCGCGGCCACCGCCCGCGCCTGCATGCCGGCGAGGCCCTCCCCCTCGGGGAAGACGGCCGCCGAGGGGTGGGCCTGCACCACCTTCCACAGCGGCTCCTTGACGAGCGTCTTGAGCTCCCGCCCCGTCCACGAGCCGTAGTCCACCTCGGCGAGCTCGGGCTCCGTGCTCGGCACGAGCTCCCTGGCCTGCGCCAGCGGCGCCACGGTCTGCTCGCACCGCAGCATCGGCGAGCACACGATCTCCGCGATCGGGACGCCCGCGAGCCGGTCCACCAGCTTCTCGGCCTGCGCCCGGCCGGTGTCGTCGAGCCCCACGCCCGCGGCGCGCCCGGCGAGCACGCCGGACGCATTGGCCGCCGAGCGTCCGTGGCGGAGCAGGATGAGCGTCGTCACGAGCGCCGAGCGTACGTGCGCCCCCGCACGACCCGCCGCCCGTCGTGGTCGCGGCGCGCCTGCTCGACCTCGCCGAGGTGGGCGCCGGACCACTCGGCCAGCGCCGCGAACAGCGGCGCCAGGCTGCGGCCGAGGTCGCTGATCTCGTACTCGACCCGTGGTGGCACCTCGGCGTGGTACGTGCGCAGGACGAGCCCGTCACGCTCCAGTTGCCGCAACCGCTGGGTGAGCACCTTGGGCGTGATCGTGGCGATGCGACGCTCCAGCTCCACGAACCGCTGCCGCCCGTACTCGTGGAGCGCCCACAGGATGGGGGTGGTCCACCGGCTGAAGACGATGTCGACCACCGGTGCGATCGGGCAGGCCGACTCGGGGCCTCCTGTGCCGTCGATCACATGTTCCCGCTCTCGTCGATACTTTCCTCTGGGTACCTACTGTCCTGTCGATAGTAGCTTCCGCCGAGTACCTCTCGGAAGGAGAGCGAAGATGATTGTGGTGACCGGAGCTACCGGGAACGTCGGACGACCGCTCGTGGAAGCGCTCGCGACGGCAGGTGCACGGGTGACAGCGGTGTCGCGGAGGGATCCGGTGCCCGCCCTGCCGGACGGCGTCCGCCACCGCCGGGTGGACCTGGCCGACGCGGACGGGCTGCGCTCGGTTCTCGAGGGCGCCGATGCGCTGTTCCTGCACGACACCGGGGCCGGCGCCCACCTGCTGAACCCCCGGGACGTGCTCGACACCGCGAAGGCTGCCGGCGTCGACCGGGTCGTGCTGCTGTCGTCCCAGGGCGTCGCGACCCGTCCGGAGTCGTCCTCGCACGGCGGTGTGGGCCGGTCGTTCGAGGACTCCGTCACGCAGTCGGGCACGGACTGGACGATCCTGCGGCCCGGCGGCTTCGACTCCAACGCCTTCGCCTGGGCGGAGTCGGTTCGCACGCGGCGAACCGTCGCGGCGCCGTTCGCCGGCATCGGCCTGCCCACCGTCGACCCCGCCGACATCGCCGAGGTCGCCGCCGCCGCCCTGACCGCGGACCGGCACGCCGGGCGGGTCTACGAGCTGACCGGGCCCGCGCTCTGCACCCCGCGCGGACGCGCCGAGGCCATCGGGCACGCGCTCGGTGAGCCGATCCGGTTCGTCGAGCAGACCCGAGACGAGGCGCGGGCACAGATGCTGCAGATCATGCCGGAGCCGGTGGTCGAGACCACCCTCGCCATCCTCGGCGAGCCCACCCCCGAGGAGCAACGGATCAGCCCCGACGTCGAGCAGGTCCTCGGCCGCGCGCCTCGCACGTTCGCCGAGTGGGCCGCACGCAACGTCGCTGCCTTCCGCTGACCCCGCTCGTGCGGGCGTTCTACGTCGCCGCGATCCACCCCGCGCCCAGCGCGACGAACAGCAGGCCCCCCAGCGCCACCCGGTACCAGACGAACAGGTAGACGCTGTGCCGCTCGACGTAGCGCAGCAGCCACGCGATCGACGCGAACCCGATCGCGAACGCGATCACCGTGGCCACCAGCATCTGCGCGCCTGTCGGGCCGTCGCCCGCGAACACGTCCGGGAGCTGGAAGATCCCGGACGCGACGACCGCCGGGATCGCCAGCAGGAACGAGTAGCGCACCGCTGCCGGGCGGGTGAAGCCGAGGAAGAGCCCCGCCGTGATCGTGCCCCCGGACCGCGAGACGCCCGGGATCAGTGCCATGGCCTGCGCGAACCCGAGCAGGATGCCGTCGGCGGGCTTCATCTCGTGCAGCTCGATGCGCTGCTTGCCCACCCGCTCGGCGAGCCCCAGCAGCAGGCCGAACACCACGAGCGTGGTCGCGATGAGCCACAAGTTGCGGGCTGCGGTCTGGATCTGGTCCTCGAAGAGGAACCCGAGCACCCCGATCGGGATCGTCCCGATGATCACGAGCCAGGCGATCCGGTAGTCCGGCGTGGCGCGCACGGCGGGGAACCGGAAGCCCCGCACCCACGTGAGGAACAGGTGCCCGATGTCGCGGGCGAAGTAGACGAGCACGGCCGCCTCCGTGCCCAGCTGGGTGACGGCGGTGAACGCAGCACCTGCGTCCCGCCCGAAGAACACCTCGGACACGATCCGCAGGTGCGCGGACGAGGAGATCGGCAGGAACTCCGTCAGCCCCTGCACCACTCCGAGCACGATCACTTCCAGCCACGTCACTCGCGGGACCGTACCGAGGGCTCCGGCGCGCCCCGCATAGGCTTCCCCCCGTGCGGCGGCGACGGGTCGGAGGCAGCGGGCTGGAGGTTTCGCAGATCGGGCTCGGCACCATGAACTGGGGCACGGGCACCGACGTCGAGGACGCCACCGAGCAGCTCACGGCGTTCGTCGACGCCGGGGGCACCCTCGTCGAGACCGCGGGGAGCTACGGCGACGGCGCGGCGCAGGAGATGCTGGGCGAGGTGCTCGCCCGCTCGGTGCGGCGCGAGGACGTCGTGATCGCGGGGCGTGGCGGTGTGCCGGGCGGCCCGCTCGGCGACGGACCCGCCCGCGGCGCGCTGCTCGACGGCCTCGACGCCGTGTTGGAGCGCCTGGGCACCGACCACCTCGACCTGTGGCAGCTGTCCGGGTTCGACCCGCGGGTCCCGGTCGAGGAGACGCTCTCGGCGGTGCAGGTGGCGGTCTACTCCGGCCGGGCCCGGTACGCGGGGCTCGTCGGCCCCTCCGGCTGGCAGCTCGCCACCCTCGCCGAACGCGGACGCGCCCTGGGCGGGGCCACGGTGCCGGTGTCGGCGCAGGTCGAGTACTCGCTGCTGTGCCGCGACCCGGAGGCGGAAGTACTGCCCGCGGCCGTGCACCACAAGGTCGGGCTGTTCGCGTGGGGCCCACTGGGGAGGGGCGTGCTCACCGGCAAGTACGTCGACGGCACCCCCGCCGACTCCCGCGGCGCCTCCCCCGAGCTCGCCCCGTACGTCGAGGCGCGCCGCACCGAGCGCTCCGCCCGGATCGTGCAGGCGGTGCTCACCGCGGCCGACGGGCTCGGCACGTCGCCGCTCTCCGTCGCGCTCGCATGGGTGCGCGACCAGCCGGGCGTCAGCGCCGCGATCGTCGGCGCCCGGGACGCCGCGCAGCTCACCGCCTCGATGGCCGCCGACCCGCTCGTACTCCCCGCCGAGATCCGCACCGCGCTCGACGACGTGAGCGACCCCGTCTGAGGGCGTGTGAACGGTGGCACGGCCTGCCGGGCGCGCCTATGGTGTGGAAGCGTTCCACCTGCCGTTCACCGTGGCGTCAGGTGGCGGCGGAAAGTGCTAGGGAGGTGAGCCGGTGGCGCGGAGCGGCCCGACCGGCGCGGTCGAGGGGGATTCTGCCGACGGGGACTGGGAGTACCGCCCGGTCCAGCTCCCGGGCGACGTGTCCCGGATGACCGCGGCGGTACGGCTGGCGATCCAGGCCGAGTTCGGCGGCTGGGAGCTGTCCCGGGTGCGGCTCTACCCGGGCGGTGTGCGGAAGGTGGTGCTGCGCCGCCGGCGCAGTTCGAGAATGTTGCCCGAGCTCTCCGTCTGATCCTTCACCCGCCCGGCGACACCTGCTCCGCGGCGAGCGACCCGAGCAGGGCGAGCGACCGGGCGGTCTCCGAGCCCGGCTCCGCGTGGTAGATCACGAGGACCTGGCCACCCGAGTTGTCGATCGGGAGCTTCTCCCGGCGCAGCTCGAGCATCCCGACCTCCGGGTGCCGCATGCGCGTGACCCCGCCCACCAGCGGCACCACGTCGTGGCGTGCCCAGAGCTGGCGGAACAGCTCGCTGCCCAGCGACAGCTCCCCCACCAGCTGCGCGAGCCGCGGATCGTCGTCGACCTCCGGGCCGAGCGAGGTGCGGAACGCCGCCACCATGCCGCCGATCGCCTGTTCCCAGTCGGGGTTCAGGTCCTGCTCGGCCTCGTCGAGCAACACCGAGCGCAGGCGGTTCTCCCCCGGCCGGATCCGCGGCGACAACGCGGTGGCGAGCCGGTTCGCGGCGAGCACGTCGAACATCCGGTTCTCCACGAACGCGGGCAGGCCGATCACGTCGATCAGCTGGCGGATCCCCGCCGGCACCACCTCGCGGCGCGGTCGCCGTTGCGTCCGCCGTCGCGCGGTGGCCAGGCTCAGCAGGTAGCGGGTGGCCGTGGCGTCCAGGCGCAACACCCGGGCCAGCGCCTCGAGCACCTGCGGCGACGGGTTGCGGTCGCGTCCCTGTTCGAGCCGCAGGTAGTAGTCGGCGCTGATGCCGGCGAGGGTCGCGACCTCCTCACGGCGCAGGCCCGGCGTCCGCCGCCTTCCCGCCACGTGCAGACCCACGTCGGCGGGGTCCACCAGCTCGCGGCGCGCCCGCAGGTACTCACCCAGCGCGTTCGACCTGGTCACACGTTCATCCTAGGTCTGGGACGGCGCCCGATCCTGGTCCCGTCACTCCCAGGGTACGCAGGACGATCCCGTCCACCGGCCGGCCGCCGAACGATGGGGGCATGGCACAGAACGACCTCCCCGGTGGCCGCTACACCGTCGGCGACATCGACCTCACCCGCGTCGGCTACGGCGCCATGCAGCTCGCGGGCCCCGGCGTCTTCGGACCCCCTGCCGACCGCGACGCCGCGATCGCCGTGCTGCGCGAAGCCGTCGACCTGGGCATCACCCACATCGACACGGCCGACTTCTACGGCCCGCACGTCACCAACGAGATCATCCGCGAGGCGCTCTCCCCGTACCCGGACGACCTGCACATCGTCACGAAGGTCGGCGCCCGCCGCGACGAGAACGGTGGGTGGCCCCACGCCCGCACCCCGGCCGAGCTGCGCGCCCAGGTCCACGACAACCTGCGCCACCTCGGGCTCGACGTCCTCGACGTGGTGAACCTGCGCGTCGGCGGCCTCGAGTCGGCCGAGCCCGGCTCCATCGCCGAGCAGTTCGCGGCCCTCGCCGAGCTGCGGCAGCAGGGCCTGATCCGCCACCTCGGCCTCAGCACCGTCAACGCGGAACAGCTGGCCGAGGCCCAGTCGATCGCCCCCGTCGTGTGCGTGCAGAACCTCTACAACGTCGCTCGCCGCGGCGACGACGACCTCGTCGGCCTCACCGCGCGCCAGGGCATCGCCTTCGTGCCGTACTTCCCGCTGGGCGGGTTCTCGCCGCTCCAGTCCGACGCGCTCGACACCGTCGCGAAGCAGCTCGACGCCACCCCGCTGGCCGTCGCGCTCGCCTGGCTGCTGCAGCGGTCGGAGAACATCCTGCTGATCCCCGGCACGTCGTCGGTGGCGCACCTCCGCGAGAACGTCGCCGGCGCCGGGCTGGAACTGCCGGCCGACGCGCTCGCGGAACTGGACGCGATCGGGCGGTAGCCCGACATCAGCCGTGGCCGATCCGGGCGCGCAACCGGTCGCCGAGCACGACGTCGTGGGGCAGCCGCGCCAGGTCCTCCGCGTCGGCACGCACCCCGTGCCGCCGGAGGATCCGGGCGAGGTACGCCCAGTGGTCCGCCTCGGCGTCCTCCCGGGTGTGGCCCTGGACCGGCTCGTCGGGGCCGACCACCACGCGTGCGGTCTCCTCGACGTCCGCCGCGGAGGTGGTGGCCCAGCCCCCGGACGAGGACCAGCCGCGGTCGTCGAGCAGCAGCACCCGGCGGCCGTCGGCAAGCACCGCCTCGTGGCGCGCCTGCACCGACACCCCGCTGCCGGGCGGCCGGTTGTCGACGTCCGCGGTGGTGAGCAGGCGGACCACGGTCAATGGTCCGACCACGACACCTTCGGCGGCGCGGCCCCACCCGCCGGGCCGGGCGCGCCCCGGAACCCGTACGGGCCGGGCTCGCGGCCCGGCTGCACGAACCAGCACTCCCCCGGTTCGCCGCGCTCCAGCACGCCCTCGATCGCGTCCACGACGTCCTCGGCCGACAGCAGCGGGAAGTCGCCGAACTGCGGCTTCGCCCGTGCGATCAGCGGGGTGTCGGCGAACCCGGGGCAGACCGCGTTCACCCGGATCCCGTCGGGCGCGAGCACCGGTGCCGCGGCCCGCACGTACCCCACGACGGCGTGCTTGGTCATCGTGTAGAGGGCATCACCCGGCATCGGCACGATCCCGGCGAGCGAGGCGGTGGCCACCACCCGGCCCCCGCCCGCGCGGCGCAGCGCGGGCACCGCGGCGGCGAGCCCGAAGACGACGTGGTCGACGTTGACCCCGACGATGCGCCGGTAGCCGGCCAGGTCGAGGTCCACCACACCCGACTGGCCCGCCGTCACGCCCGCGTTCAGCAGGACGACGTCCAGCCGGCCGAACGCCTCTTCGGCGGCGGCGACGTGCGCCGGCATCCGCTCCGGGTCGGCCACGTCACCGGTGAGCGCGATGCCGCCCACCTCGTCGGCGAGCGCCGTGGCGGCGGACTCGTCGCGGTCGGCCACCGCGACCCGCGCCCCCGCCGCGGCGAGCCGCCGCACCGCTGCCGCCCCGATCCCGGAGGCACCGCCCGTCACCAGGGCCCCGTTGCCCGTGAGGTCCATCAGCAGGTCCTGAGGAACCGGTCGAGCACCCGGGTGCCGAACGTCAGTGCGTCGACGGGCACCCGCTCGTCGATGCCGTGGAAGAGCGACGCGAAGTCCAGGTCCGGGGGCAGCCGCAGCGGCGCGAACCCGTAGCACTGCATGCCGAGCTCGGCGAACGACTTGGCGTCGGTGCCGCCGGAGAGCATGTACGGCACGGTCTTCGCCGTGGAGTCCTCCTCGCGCAGCGCGGCGGCCATCGCGTCGGTGAGCGCCCCCGCGAACGGCGTCTCCACGGCCCGCAGGTTCTGCACCCACTCGCGCGTGACGTCCGGGCCGAGCAGCTCGTCGACCTCCCGCAGGAACGCCTCCTCCCGCCCCGGCAGCACGCGGCAGTCGACCACGGCCTCGGCCGTGGACGGGATCACGTTGGCCTTGTAGCCGGCGGACAGCATCGTCGGGTTGGCGGTGTCGCGGACGGTCGCGCCGACGATCCGCGACAGCGGCCCGAGCTTCGCGATCGACCCCTCCAGGTCGTCCTCCGGGAACTCCAGCCCGGTGAGTTCGGACATCTGCTCGAGGAACGCCCGCACGGTGTCGGTGAGCACCAGCGGGAACCGGTGGTTCCCCAGCCGCGCGACGGCCTCGGCGACGTGCGTGACGGCGTTGTCGTCGTGCAGGAACGACCCGTGCCCCGGCTTGCCCCGGGCCCGCAGCCGCATCCACGCGATCCCCTTCTCGGCGGCCTCGATGAGGTAGACCCGCTGGTCCTCCCCGAACGTGAGCGAGAAGCCGCCCACCTCGCCGACCGCCTCGGTGCACCCCTCGAACAGGTCGGGCCGGTGCTTCACCAGCCACTGCGCCCCGTAGGACCCACCGGCCTCCTCGTCCGCGACGAACGCGAACACGATGTCCCGCGGCGGCACCACCCCGTCCCGCTTGAACTGCCGGGCGACGGCCAGCGTCATGCCGACCATGTCCTTCATGTCGACCGCGCCCCGGCCCCACACGTAGCCGTCCTGCACCGCCCCGGAGAACGGGTGCACCGACCACTCCGACGGGTCGGCGGGCACCACGTCCAGGTGCCCGTGCACCAGCAACGCCCCCCGCGACGGATCCGCCCCCGGAAGCCGGCAGAACACGTTCGACCGCCCCGGCGCCCCCGAGTCGAGCACCTCCACCTCGTACCCGACTTCCGTGAGCTTCCCGGCCACGTACTCCGCGGCCTCCCGCTCCCCCGTCGTCGTGTCGAGATCGCCCGTGTTCGTCGTGTCGATCCGGATGAGCTCCGATGTCAGCTCGACGACCTCGTCCTCGGCTGCTCCTTGCCTGGTCACGCGGATCTTCCTACCACCAGGAGGTCCGGTCGCGGGGGGTCGGAGGGTGTGGGCTATCCTTCTCCCAGCAAGTCCGAGTGGCGGAATGGCAGACGCGCTAGCTTGAGGTGCTAGTCCCCGAGTAGGGGGTGGGGGTTCAAGTCCCCCCTCGGACACCCCAGTGTTGCATCTCTGCAACTTTTGACGTTTCTGTGCTCAAGCGCGCTTGAGCACCACCCTTCCGCACCGGCGACACACTGCCGTTCCCTCCGGTAGGGGGACGGCGTCGTGAGCGCCGCAGTTGTTCCCGCCCTCCCTCCGGCACACCGCCGGACGGGCGGCACGACCGAGCCGCGCCGATACCCGACCCGACCGATGCCGGTGCCCGCGCTCCCGGCGCCTCCCGCTCGCGATGTGCGGTACGGCCTGGCCGTGCTCGACCGCTGCGGCCGTGTCGCCGACCGCGCCGTGCTCAGCGCGCTCGCCTGGGACCCGGGCCAGGCACTGGCGCTCACCCTGATCGCCGGGTCCGTGCTCGCTGTCCCCGGCCCGGAGGCACCGGTTCGCGTCGGCAACGACGGGCACCTGCGCCTGCCGATCGGCGTGCGTCGCGCCTGTCACCTCACGGTCGGCGACCGGGTCCTGCTCGTCGCCGAACCCGGTGCCGGCCGGCTCTTCCTGCACCCACCCGCGGGCCTGACCGCGCTGCTCGACGCCCACCACGCCGCCATCGTCGAGGGAGCCACGTCATGACCACGGTGCAGCCACATGACGCCACCGCCAACAACGGGCGGCAGGCCGAGCTCAACGCCGCGCGGCTGCTGCTCGACCGGATGGGAATCTCCCCGGCCGACCTGCTCGCCGCGTCCCGCTCTCGGGCCGTGGTGCCCACGTTCGGCCAGTACGTCCCTCGGGTCCGGCAGGCTGTCGGCGAGGGCACCCGGCGTGTGTACGGCTCGTATTGGAACCGGATCGTCGAGCGCTGGCCCGACCGACGCCTCGACGAGATCAGCGCCACCGACATCCGGCAACTCATGGAGCAGACGAAGGCGAACGTCGTGGCCCGTCGCAACGACCGCGGTAGCCGCAGCGCGGCCGAGCACCTGATCAGTGCCCTGCGCTGCCTGTACCGCCACGCCGAGGACGACGGCCTGATCGATCCCGGCGACAACCCGGCCCGCAAGGTTCCCAAACCACGCCGGCTGCCCAGCACCCGCCAGGCTGTCCCGGACGAGCGGCTCGCCGAGATCCACCACGCCGCCGCGACCACCGGGGATGATCCGGCTTTGGACACCCTGCTGTTGCGGCTGCACGTCGAGACCGCCTGCCGGCGGCTGGCGCTGCGGCCACAGGACCTCGACCCCGACCAGTGCCTGATCTTCCTGCGGGAGAAGGCCGGCACGGTGCGCTGGCAGCCGGTGTCCCCGACGCTCATGACACATCTGCACCAGCACGCCGCCGAACGGCACGCTGCCCGGCCCGAGCAGCTGCTGCGCTACGCATCGGGCCGCCCGATCACCCGACGCCGCTATGACCACCTGTGGACCCGGCTGGGCAACCAGCTGCCCTTCGTGGCAGCGCAGCAGATCTCCACACACTGGCTGCGGCACACGACCCTGACCTGGGTCGAGCGGAACTTCGGGTTCGCCGTCGCCCACGCCTACGCCGGGCACACCGACGGCGGCGGGGACGGCTCGTCGACCTCGACTTACGTGCGGGCCAACGTTCAGGAGGTCGCCGCCGCGCTCGCCGCCCTCACCGGCGAACCCCACCCACTCGCACGGACGGCCGGCCGATGAACACGGTCCCGGCGATCGACCGAGCCGAACAGCTCGCCCGGCAGGCCCGCGAGGCCGCCGAGGTTCGCGCCCTTGCGACCCGCCCGGATGTGGTGGCCCTGCGGGTGGAAGGCATTAGCGCACAGGTCGACGCGCTGCTCTGGGCCGGGGTCGGGCTCGGGCTGCTGTTCACCACGGTCAACGTGCAGCGCTTCGCCGCCGGCGGGGCGCCGGCGTTCTCGGCGGTCTGGTGGGCAGCGTGGCTGCTCGACCCGATGGTCTCGGTTGTGCTGCTCGCCGTGATCCGCGGCGAGCAGGTCACCGCCCGTCAGCAACTGCGACCGGCGGTGTGGGCGCGGGTCACGAAGTGGACAGCGTTCGCGGCGACCTACGTCATGAACACCTGGGAGGCCTGGGGCCTGCATGGTGGCGCACCATCAGCGGCCGGGGTGGTGCTGCATTCGATACCGCCGCTGCTCGTGCTGCTCGCCGCTGAGGCTGGACCCGAGCTTCGCGAACAGCTCGCGCGAACGGCAGCAGCGGTAGGTCACTCTGACCACGACGCTGCCGTTCGTGAACCGGCCCCCATTCGCGAAGCGCAGGCGACCGAGATTCACGAACGTCGTGACCGCACCGCAGAAGCCATACAGCAACCCGGCGTCGAGACTGCGCGACGTCGTGGCTCGGGCCATGGCGGCGCTTCCCCGCGACGGCGGATGCTCGACGACTACCTGGTTGAGGCGCGCGCCGTGCTGGCGTCGGCGTGCGCCACCGGTGACGCGCCGACGGTGACGCCGTCCTGGTGCCGCACGGTGACCGGTTGCTCGGCCGGGACGTCGGTGAAACTCGCCGCCGCGCTGCGCGCGACGGAGGCGGCGGCCGTGAGTTCGTGACCCGTGTCGGGTGCAGGCTGCTCGGGCGCCGGCACGCGTTGGGGCGTCAGCCGGGCCCTGGTGCGACGAGGGGGCCGCGTCGCCTCTCGACCGGCGTGGGCGCAAGCGGGTGTGGTTCGCCGGTCAGTGCGGCGAGCGCGGCGGCGATTTCAGTGATGTCCGCGCGGACATAGGTGGAAGTGACGGCTGCGTCGCGGGAGCCGTTGTGCCCGGCGTAAGCCCGGGCGACGGCGTAGCCGAAGTTGCGTTCCACCCAGGTGAGGGTCGTGTGTCGCAGCCAGTGGGTCGAGATCTGTTGGGTCCGTACCCAGGCCAGGTGCCGTCCCAGCCGCTGCCAGAGGTGGTCGTAGCGGCGGGCGGTGATCGGTTGTCCGGACCGGTACCGCAGCAAGGGCTCGTCCGGCGTGCCGCACGCTCCGCGTTGTGCTGGCAGGGCCGCTCCGATCGCGGCTACGAGCCCGTTGTGGGCGTCGCTGGTCACCAGCTTGACCCCGGTCAGGCCGCGGGCGGTGAGGTCGCGGAAGAACCCGAGCCAGCCGGCGCCGTCCTCGGCCGAGGTCACCTGCAGCCCGAGGATCTCCCGGTGCCCATCTCCGTTGACCCCGGTGGCGAGCAGGGCATGCACGTTGACACCACCGGTGGACGCGACACCGTGCTGTTGGAGCGAGGCTAGCCGATCATCGAGCGCCTCAGCCGGTGTCTTCCAGCCGAGGGTCTTGCGTGGTCTCCCGTTGAGGGTCGCGGCGACCGCGGCGAGGTCCTCGTCGCTCCAGCGGGCGAGTCGGTGCCTTTGGGGAAGTGCTGGCGCAGCAGCCCGTTGGTGTTCTCGTTCGTGCCGCGTTGCCAGGGGCTGTGCGGGTCGGCGAAGTAGACCGCGATCCCGGTGTCGATGGTGAACCGGGCATGCTGGGCGAGTTCCTTGCCGCACATTTCAGGAATGGTTCAGCCATAGGTCGATGGCCAGCCAGGAGCCGAGCGCCGCGACACTCCACCGCACGGTCCTCGGGTGCAGGTAACGAGCGATGACGGGCCCGATCGCACTGCCCACGAGGAGGCCGAGGGCGAGCGGTGCGGCCGCGATCCAGTCGATCGGGCTACCGAAGGCGAATACGACCGCGGACACAAACGCCATAACGGCGAGCAGCACGTTCTTTATCGCGTTCGCCTCGGGAAGGCGATCGTCGATGACCACGAGCAGCAGCGCGAGCAACATGACTCCGGATCCGGCACCGAAATACCCGGCGTAGAGCGAGACCAGGCCGACGAGAGGCCAGGTCACGGCTCGCGTGCCGTCCGGCCGACGGGCGGCAAGCGTGGACAGCCACGGCTGCACCAGCAGCGCCAGGGAAGCCAACGCGACCAGGAACGGAACGATCCGCGAGAAGACACCCGGCGGTGTGATCAGCAGCAACACGGAACCGGCACCAGCGGCCAGCACCGCGATGGGCAGGGCTTGCAGCAGCGCGGGTCGTGTTGCCCGGAGCTCCCTGCGGGACGTCAGCACCGAGCCCGGGCCACAAGCAACTGCGGCAACGAGATTCGTGACGGTCGCAGGGAGAGGCGCCAACCCGACGGCGAGCAACGCGGAGTAGGAGACCAGCGATGTGATCCCACCGGCCGCACCGATCGCGCCGGCGACAACGCCGGCAAGAACTAGCACGAGCGACTGGGCGACCATGTCCGACATCGACGTGATTCTGTGTTGATCATGTGTTGATCATGTGTTGATCATCGCCCGAGCAGGTCGATGCGGTCCTTTACGCGCGAGACGAGTCGGGGGTGGGTGAGCGTCAGCGCCACGGCCGAGAGCGCCAGGAGGATCGCAGTCTCGATGAGCTGGAACACCCAGTACCTGCTGTTCGGCTGCGTACGCACTTCGTAGCCGCTGATGCCGGCGTCGCGCAGACACTGGCCGAGGGGCCGACTTCCGTCGCCACAGCCGGTGTTGATACGCGGAGCGCCTTGCGCGTCGACCCACCGGCGCCCGAGCGTCCAGCCGGGGACGTCCCTGATGGCCGCGTCGGGCCGGGTGAAGTCGATGGCCAGCCGCACGGTCTCGGCAGGCAGGTACTGCGGCCTCGCGACCGTCGCGAGCACGAACATGACGACGACGTAGCCGCTGACCGCAACAACGGCGGGCGCGAGGTTGCCCCGCGCCACGAGCCCGGTGCCGGCCGCGAGCGCGAACGCAAGGACCCCGTACGCGATCGGGGCGAGGCCGGAGCTCTCGAAGAGCGGGGTTTCCAGAGGGCTGAACGAGTGGATGAGCTCGAACGGGGTGTACGCCCATCCCGCGACGAGGCCGAGCGGCACGAGGAGCAGGACAACGGGCACGCCTGCCACCAGCAGGCCGGTCGCCCACCAACGCGTAACGGAGACGCTCTGGGTGAGTGCGAGGACGTCCGTCCCCTCATCGAGCTCCCGCTGGAACAGCCCGATCCCGGCGAGCAGCCCGACCACCAGCGGAACGGCCAGCAACACGAGCTCACTCGGGCCCAAGAACACGGCGAAGGTCACCGGTTCGCTGCCCATGAGGGCAGTCGTGGCGGTGCTGCGGCACGCCTCGGACGGGGCGTCGATGCACCGCTCGGCGAGGCCGTGCTCCAGCAGGTGGGCGACGAGCGCCGCCCGTCCTCCGACGAGCACGATGCAGCAGGCGGCGACGATTCCCGCAGCCGTCAACAGGGCGGCGCGTTGCCGGCGCCAGACGAGCCAGATCACGCAGCATCCTCCGCTTCCTGAAGGTAGGCGAGGACGACGTCCTCGAGGCTAGGGCGGTCGACCTGGAACCCGGTCGGGGTGTCGCCGGGGCCGCGCACCAATGCCGTGGTCTGCCGTGCGGTGGTGGAGGTGTGGACGACAGCCGTACGGGGGAGCGTGTCGCGGGCCCGCCCGCTCAAGCGCCGGTGTGTGTCGAGAAGTGCGTCGATGTCGCCGGCGAGGCGCACCCGGCCGTGGCGCAGCAGCACGAGGTGGTCGCAGGCGTCCTCGAGGTCCGCGAGCACGTGCGAGGACATCAGCACGGTCATGCCGGTCTCGGCGGCCTCGGCGAGCAGGGTGCCCAACACCTGCCTCCGAGCCAGCGGATCGAGCTCCGCGAGGGGCTCGTCGAGCAGCAGCAGAGACGGCCGCCTGCCCAGCGCGATCGCGAGTGCGATGCGCGCTCGCTGGCCGGCCGACAGCTCCCGGACTCGTTCCTGCAGCCCGATCCCCGCCTGGTCCACGAGACGGGCCGTGTACGCGCCGTCCCACTGCCCGGTGACGTTGAGCGCCGCGGCGGCCCGCAGCATCTCGACCACCCGGAACGAGCGGTACAGCGGCTTGTGCTGGGCGACGAAGCTCGCTCCAGTCGGCATACCGGTGCGCGCGGGGTCGTGGCCGAGCACGTCGATCCTGCCGCTGCTCGGCCGGCGCAGCCCGGTGGCGAGCGTGAGCAATGTCGTCTTGCCCGCACCGTTCGGACCCACCAGCGCGCACACACGGCCCGGCGGCAGCTCCAGCGAGCAGTCGCGCAGCGCCCACCTCGCCCGGAACTGTTTGCCCACGCCGTCGAGCCGCAACACCGCCCGCTCGGTCTCAACCACGGACCGTCCCCCTCCGGTAATGTGTGTCCCGGACGTCGGCGAACAGGGCGTCGACGTCCTCCTCGTCCATCCCGGCCCGCGCGGCCCGTTCCATCCACTGCTCGAGCTCGCTACGCAGCCGCGCGTCGTCCTCGGATTCCGGCCGGGCCAGCGACTGCAGGACGAACGTGCCGAGCCCGGGTCGGGGCTCGACGAGACCCGCGCGTTCGAGCTCGCGGTAGGCCTTGAGCACGGTATTGACGTTGACCGCGGTCTGCGCGACCACCGCCTTCGCCGTCGGCAGGCGGTCCCCCGGCAGCAGGGTGCCGAGCCGCAGGGCCTGCTCGACCTGCCTGACGATCTGCAGGTACGTCGGCACACCCGACCGGCGCTCGATCCGGAACTCCACCCGACCCGTCCTCAACAACTAAGATGTTAGTTGAATAGTGGAGGCGATCACGAGTTTCGTCAAGCGGCAGGGGTGGCGTGCTGCAAGGACCCGTTCGCCGGCAGTGTCGGCGGTCCGGACACTTGACCAGTCCCGCTGCGATCTGGCCAACCATCTCTGCACCCACCGCGGGACCCGCTGCGGCCCATCCCGCTGAAGGCCTTCGACACGGCACGTCCCCACTCGGTGCTCACGATCTCGACGACGGCCGCGGTCACGAACACCTCGGCTACGGGGTCACGGTGTCGCTGGCCTTGCAGCAGCCCTGGGCACTCGCCCGCCGGAGCACAACGCTCAACCACATGGCGAAGGTGCGCGTGCCGAGAACACGGTGACGCCCGCCCGGACGCGCCGCCGCGCGGGCTGGGCCCGCGACCGGTCGATCCTCCACAACGAGCGCTACGACCTGGCCCAGGAGTACCTGGAGGTCTGTTAGCGGCGCTGGGCGGCGGTGGAGTCCCGGGCGCGGCCGGACGGGACGCCGAGCGTGCCGTGTTCACCGGCGCGGAAGAGGTGCGCAGCGTCGTGCCCGAGCGCCTGTGCTCAAGAGGTGCCGGCGTCGTTCCCGAGCGAGCCGTCACGGCAGCGCACCCCAGATGATCCTCCAGACGAGCAACTCGTCGCAGCGGCGGCGCCGATGCGTCCCCCGACAGGCACGGGTTGTTCGCGAAGGCCCGCTGCATCCGGCAGGCTCGTGGTCTCGCTCAGGATTCCTTGCCTCGCGGTGCCATGGTTCGTGACGCGAGTCCCTCGACGACGGTGTGGTCGAGCTCGAGCAGGTGTCCGATGGTCTGGATCGAATGGGCCTGTTGTTGTTCGTAGAGGTCGAGCGGGTCGAGAACCTCTCGGTCGATCGCGCCCGCGAGCCACTTGAGGTCGTAGCCGGTATCGGCGGGGGTGTTGTTCCGAGTTCCCTCACCGGCCAGGTTCGACTGGAAGATCCCGGCGGCCGAACGGGGCAGGAAATCCTCGTAGACGATGGGCTCGGCAGTCACCCACCCGTGATCGAGGAGTTCGGTGAGCGTCGTGGGCGGATACCCGCCGTCCCTCGCCCGCTCGCGGTTGCAGTGGTAGGTGAAGAACGCCAGGCCGCGTTCGATCAGGCCGCGTTCCGTCGCAGGGAAGCCGCGCTCCCAGACGGAGCGAGCGATCTCCGCGCGGTTCACCATCGGCGTGGCCTCGCAACGGCGGTCGATCTCGGAGAGGAGCGCGTCGTAATGGGCCCGGCCCTCCCGCGTCAACGCGATACCGCGGGCTTCCACCTCCCCGAAACGCACACGCAGCGCACCGGGCTTAATCACGCCGTCGGCGCCGCGCATCCTGCGCGCTTCGGCCAGTGCCCGGAACGAGGTCTGGCGCAGCAGCACATCCGGGCCGTTCCACCGAGGCGGGCCCTGGATCCTGTCGATCATCTCGATGCCCTGGCCCGTCATCCGCTGGTAGAGCTCGTCGATGTCCAGCACACGGGGCGTCAGGTGGTTGACGTGCGTGCCGCGGACCCCCGCAATGTCCGCCGCGACGCTGGAGACCTGCTCGAGAGTCTCGTACCAGGCCTTGTCCACCGGTTCGGTGGACAGCTGGAAAGCGGCCACGGCCAACTGCAGGAACTCCTCGCCCAGCGCCTCCGGAATCTCCTGTTCCCGCTCGGCCCGGTCTGCCAGCTCGAGCAGCCGCGGCTGAAAGAGTCGTCGGGAGCCCAGGAACCGGTCGATCCTCTTCTGCAGATCCCGATCGAAGAACTGCGCGTCCGCGGTGGTCAGCAGCGAGGTGAAGACCCGGAACGGATTGCGCGCGAGCTCCGAGCCGTCGACGGGACGAAACGCCGTGGAGACGACCGGTACAGCGCTGGTAGCCGCCTCCCGCAGATCGTAGAACCCGACCGGCCGCATTCCGAGTGCGCCGAAGATCCGTGCCACCTGGCTGAGCTCCGCGGGAGTGCCCACTCGGATCGCTCCGTGCCGCTCGGCGGTCACGCGACCGATCGACCCCAACCGCTCGGCGGCTGCGCCCGACCGCCGCAGGACGTCCTCGTTGACCTCCCGGGTCACGTCGACGAGTGTCATGTAGGCGGGCACTTCCCGTCCGTACATCTGCGAGAGCCGCTGCGCGAATGCCGCACGCAGCTGCCATTGCTCCATCACCGCCATACCACTGCCTCTCCCCGTCACGTTGCGAACGGGCTCGTTGCCGACCGCGACATAGCTCACCTCCCGCCTCATCCCGGCCTCGCTCATCACACGGGCAGACGACCCTTGCTGTGCATCGCTGCCCGCACGCGCTGCTCAGCGAGGGTTCGCCCCGCTGAATGGGGGGTGGTACCGGTGCGTGTGGCCATGTCGAGGATCGATTCTGTGGTTGCCCGCAGCTTCTCGGAGATGGTCGAAAAAATCCGCTCGACGTCGGGCCGGAACCCGGAGTATCGCGCATCCATGGCAAAGGCCGCGGCCACGGCACCGCCGGCGTTCGCGAGGAAGTCGGGCACGACGGTGACGCCGCGCTGCGCGAGGACCGCTTGTGCGTTCGGTGTGGTCGGGAGGTTGGCGCCCTCCACGACGAGCCGAGCCTTGATCCGGTGGGCGGTGTGGTCGTCGATGACGTCCTGCAGCGCGGCCGGAACGAGTACGTCGCAGTCCACCACGAGCTCCTCGCCAGGAGCCAAGGTTGAGCCGGGAACGTGCTCGATGAGACCGTCCCCGTGCTCGGATCGGGCGTCTCGCAACATCGCCACGTCGAATCCGGCCGGGGCATGCACAGCACCGTGCGTGGTGGAAATGGCCACGATGTCGGCGCCCAGCTCCGCGAAGCGGGCGGCAGCGGCGGCACCGACGGCGCCGAAACCTTGGATTGCGACCCGAGCTCCAGCAAGCGGAAGCCCCACACGTTTCGCGGCCGCGTCAGCGGCTTCCGCGACCCCGTAGCCGGTCACGCCGAGCTCGTCGTAGGCCACCCCACCCAGGTGCGGGGGCGTGCCCACCGCCGCACCCCGGTCACCCAACTCGTCCTGAACAATTGCGGCGTCGTCCTCGGTGAGACCCATGTCCAGCCCGAAGACGTACTCCCGGGGAACCTCGTTGTGCAGCGCCCTGACGAACGCGCGCAGCACGGGCTCCTTGTCCCGGGAAGTGGGATCGGCAACGATCCCTGCCTTGGCGCCACCGTAGAAGAGGTCGACGCCCGCCCACTTCCACGTCATGTTGCGCGCCAACCGGGCGACCTCCGCCACCGTCACCGTCGGGCTCATGCGGGTGCCGCCCTTCCCGACGCCACGGGCGGTGTTGTCGATGACGAGCACGCCCTTCATCCCGGTGCGGCGATGGGAGACGATCACGATCTTCTCGGGACCCCAGTCGTCGACGAGGGCGAGCGGATCGGTCATGGAACGGGTCCCTCCTCCGGGGATCACGACCTGTACTCAGTACCCGGACGGCTCTCCCGGCGCGTGCCTGTGATTCTCGTCCCCGTTGAGCGCGGGGTTGAACACGCAGATGAGCCGCATACCGTCGGTGGAGCTGAGACGGTGCTCCTCCCCCTTGCCGGGCGCGTACAGCGTGCCGGCGACGATGTCGAAGGCCGCATCCGACGTCTCGACCCGACCACCACCCTCGATGCAGTAGCAGGCCTCGAGGTGGCTGTCGTAGCGCAGCAAGGTGCTCGTTCCCGGGCGCACGTAGGTGTCGGTGATCGTGTACCCGCGCTCGTCGTCCCGGACGACGAGGCGGCGGCTGGTGCCGTTGGTCCAGTCGACGTCGTGGGCCGTTCCGAGGACGTCGTCGAGTGTCCTGATGAGCATTGTCGGGACTCCAATGTTGTCGAGTTGCTGGCACTGCTGGGCCGCGGAAGGGGCGGCTTCAGTGTTCGTCCACCAGTGCCGCTGGAGCGTCCAGCTGTGCGATGAAACGCTGCGTGCGTTCCTGCCGCGGGTTGTCGAAAACTTGCTCGGGCGGTCCCTGTTCGACGATGCGCCCGTGTTCCATGAACACCACCCAGTCGGCCACGTTGCGGGCGAATCGCATCTCGTGGGTGACCACTATCATGGTGCGGCCCTCCGTCGCCAGCTCGGCGATGACCCGCAGGACCCCGCCGACCAGTTCAGGATCCAAGGCCGACGTCGGCTCGTCGAAAAGGATGACACTCGGCTGCATCGCCAACGTTCTTGCGATTGCGACGCGTTGCTGCTGACCTCCGGAAAGCTGGTGTGGATACTTCTCGACATGGTCACCCACCCCGACTTTGTGCAGCAGGTCCCGCCCCACGACCGCGGCCTTGTGCTTCGTCATCCGACCGGTACACATGGGCGCCAGGACAACATTGTCCAGCGCGGTCAGATGTGGAAACAGGTTGAACCGCTGAAAGACCATACCCACCCGGCGGCGCAGTTCGATGGTGCTGTTCACCCGCTGTGCCGTCGTCGTCGGGACATCACGGTCGTGCGCGACTTCCACGCTGCCGCTGTCGATCTGCTCGAGCTGGTTCAAGCTGCGGATCAGCGTGGTCTTGCCCGAGCCCGAAGGGCCGACGATCGCGACCACCTCACCCCGATGCACGTCGAGGCTCACCCCGTCGAGCACGGTGGCCTCGCCGTAGCACTTGCGGAGGCCGGCAGCGTGCACGACCACCTCGCCGGAATGTGGGTGCCGGGGGCGGCGCCGCTGGGCGGCCTCGGGCGCGTGAGCGTCCTCGTCCCGTGGAGATTCGCGCAGCACGCCGTCGGTTCGGCGGCTGACGTCGAGCCGTTTCTCCAGCCACGCTCGCAACCAGTCGAAGACGGTCACGATCGCGACGTAGAAGAACGCGGCGGCGAGCAGGGTCTCCAACACCTGGAAGTTCTGCGTGTACAGCCGTTGTGCAACGAGCAGGATTTCCGCCAGGGAGATGACGCTCAGCAGCGAGGTCAGTTTCACGATCGTCACGAACTGGTTGCCCAGCGCCGGAACCGCGACTCGGAATGCCTGCGGCAGCACGATGTGCCTGAATATTGCGGTACGCCCGAGGCCAAGCGCGAGCCCGGCCTCGTGCTGGTCTGTTCCCACAGCGAGCAACCCGCCACGATGGATCTCCGACATGTAGGCCGATTCGCTGAGCACAAGTGCCAGCAGACCCGCGATGAACACGTTGGACAGGATGGCTCTGACGTCGGGCACCATCTGCGGCAGGTTGTAGACGACGATGACGAGCACGAGCAGGGGAAGGCTACGGAAGAACCAGACGTAACCAGCGCACGGAACGGCGAGCCACCGACTGCGGGACAACCTGCCGATCGCCAGCAGCAGGCCGAATGCACCAGCGAGCAGCCAGGCGAGAACACTCAGTTGGACAACGGTGAGCGAGGCCTGCCAGAAGTCGGCGTCAACGAACAAGGACAGCAGGTACGTCCAGTCGAACGCCGGGCCTCGGTGCTCTTCTGCGCCGGACGAGTCACCGAGCACCTCCCCGATCAGCCGGGGATCCGGCGGTTTCAGGTTGTACGCCGCGAGCAGCCGGTCATAGCCGCCCGATTGACGTAGTTCGCCGAGAGCCACCTCGATGGCACCAGCCAGCTCGTCATTTCCGCGCGCCACCGCCAGCCCGACCGGTACCGGATACAGCAGCTCGGGACTGGTGATGGCGAACCGCCCACCGGAACCGTCGGCGACGTGCTTCGCCACACCACTGTCGCTGAGCTGTACCTCGACATTCCCGGCACTCAGGGCCTGAGTTGCCTCGGGGTCCGTCGGAAAGACGCGTACATCCACCGCTGGCTCGCCGCGTTGGACGCAGTCCGCACTGACCTCCCCCTGCAGCATCGGCACCGAATGTGCGCCCCGGATGACACCGACCGTCACCCCGCAGAGGTCTTCCGGTTTCGCCGGCGACAGACCTCCGACCGGCGCGATCAACGAACTACCCGCAGTGAAGTACGGGATGTAGCGCACCACTTCCGAACGTTCGGAGGTGACGTAGAGAGCGGAGGCGATCACGTCGAACTGGCCGGCATTCACGCCCGGGATGAGCTGTTCGAAACGCGTGTCGACCGCCTGCGACCGCAGTCCCATCCGTTCGGCGAGCGCTCGGGTCAGCTCGATGTCGAATCCCGCTGGTTGTCCCTCGTCGAAGTAGGCGTACGGCGGATACGTGAGGTCCGAGCCGACTGACAGAACACCGCTCTGGACGGTCTTCATCTCTTCAACGCCCACCGCGGGTGTGCTTCCCGCCGCACACCCAGCGAGGAGAACGGTCACCACGGCACAGACCGCCCCCAGGCGCGTTGCCTGCTTCCAGAACATCAGTCCTCCACAGCTGGGTGAGGGTGCTCGAGCCCTGTCACACGTGGTCGCGGCGCAAGGTGGGGTACACCGGATGCCGCCGCGCCAGCATCGTGACGTCGGAGCGGAGCCGGCCGACCGTCTGCTGATCCAGCTCCGGCCGCAATGCGTCGTGGATGGCACCCGCGAGCAGCTCGAACTCAGGAACGGAGAATCCACGGGTCGCCAGGCCTGCGGTTCCGATGCGGAGCCCCGAGTTCGTCCGAGGGCGAGGGTCGTAGGGCAACCTGCGGTGGTTCGAGGTGACCCCGATGTCCAGAAGCCTGCGTTGTGCGTGGAGGCCGTCGAGCTGGGATCGACGGAGATCGACGAGCAGGAGATGCACATCGGTGCCCCCGGTGAGCACCGACGCTTCGTGTGCGCTGTCGGATGCCAGGAGCTTCTTCGCTATCTGCCGGGCTCCTGCGACGGTGCGGTGCTGCCGGTCTGCGAACTCGGGCGTCGCGGCAATCGTGAACGCCACCGCCTTCGCGGCGATCACGTGGGGAAGCGGCCCGCCCTGATGTCCGGGAAACAGCGCGGCGTCGATCCGCGGTGCGAGTTCCCGCGTCGTCAGCACGATCCCGCCGCGTGGTCCGCTGAGGGTCTTGTGGGTGGTGCTGGTCACCACGTCCGCGTGGCGCACCGGCGACGGATGCAGACCCGCTGCGACGAGGCCTGCGAAGTGGGCCATGTCCACCATCAAGTAGGCGCCACACTCATCCGCGATCGCACGGAACCGCGCGAAGTCGAGCTGCCGGGTGTAGGCCGACCAGCCGGCCACGACAAGACGCGGACGGTGGCGTCGGGCCAGCGCCTCCACCTCGTCCATGTCGACGAGGCAGTCGGCTTCTCTGACGTGATAGGCGATCGGGTTGTAGTAGCGGGCGGCAAAGCTGTCCGGAGCGCCGTGGGTCACGTGTCCGCCATGTGCGACGTCGAGACCGAGGATTGTGTCACCGGGCTCGAGCAGCGCCATCATGGCCACCGCATTGGCCTGTACGCCCGAATGCGGCTGCACGTTGGCGTGCTCGGCACCGAAGAGCTCCCGAGCCCGGCGGGCCGCGGCCTCCTCCACGAGGTCGACGTACTCACAGCCGGGATAACCGCGTTTCCCGGGGTAGCCCTGTGCGTACTTGTTCGTCAGTACCGACCCCTGCGCCTGCATGACGGACAGCGGCGCGAAGCCTTCCGAGGCGACCATGTCGAGAGTGGACTCCTGGCGACCCAGCTCCGCATCGAGAAGATCGGCGATCTCGGGGTCGATCTGCTGCAGATCGGCCCCCAGCACGTCCATCATCATTGCTCTCGCCTACACCGAGTTGGACAGCGTGTCCGGCTCCGCGGGCCAGATGACGCCATCGCGGATGCTGTCCATGCGGTAGTCGGTGACACTCAGGTCGAAGAGTCGAACGCCGAGACCGAACGCCTGCGCCACGGGGCCGGCCGGATCGCGCGTGACCTCGCCACGCGAGTTCGCGACTCCGCGCACGATCCCCACCAGGTCGTGCCGGAGGTAGCGCGCCAGCTCCTGCATCTGCGCGCTGACGCCCAGGGTGGCACCGGGATACGTCTCCTCGGCTGTGATCACAACTGCCAACCGCTTGTTCATGATGCGCCGCTTGACGTCCTCGTGGGCCGGAAAGCCCGCTTTGGCATGGCAGAAAATTCGGTCGATGAAGATCTTCAGCTGCCCGGAGATGCCGTACCAGTAAAGCGGGGTCGCCATGACCAGCGCGTCGGCGGACAAGACCCGATGCAGCAGGAGATCCTCATACCCGTCATCGATCGAGCACCTCCCGTCTGAGCGGCGACACGTCCGGCAGTCACCCAGCGGCGCCTTGACCACATCGCAGAGATCAACGATCTCGACCTCGTGACCACGGCTCGCCGCACCGTCGAGAACCGCTTGCGCGAGAAGCCGGGAATTCCCGTCCTTGCGCGGACTGGAGCTCAGGGCGAGAACCCTCATCAGGCGATGCCACCTTTTCATTGCTACGACGGAACTTGGCGCGCCTCATGCTTCCGACCGGGAACACTGAAGACAAGGCGGATTTTGTGGCCAGTAATGGTAAGGTCTGCTTCATGTTCGACCTGGCACGGTTGAGACTCCTGCTGGCGCTGCACGAGCAGGGCACGCTCCACGCGGCAGCGTCCACGCTGCACGTCTCCCCATCCGCCGCCTCACAGCAGCTGGCGACGTTGACGCGCGAGGTGGGGGCTCCGCTGACCGAGGCCGACGGTCGCAAGCTGCGACTTACAGACGCCGGGCGCGTCCTGGTCCATCATGCGTACGTCCTGCTCGCAGAGGTCGAACGAGCCGAGGGAGAAGTCCAGGCAGCCGTCAAGGGGGAGCTGGGTCAGCTCACCGCCGGCTCGTTCCCCTCGACGATCTCTTCACTGCTGATACCCGCGGCACGAGCGCTTCGGATCCGGCACCCGCGCCTGCGGGTGGACATCCGTGAGGTCAAAGTGCCCGATTGCCTCGATGCGCTCTCCAGCGGCGACCTCGACGTGGTGGTGGCCGTGGAAGCCGACGGTGTGCCGCCGGTAGAGGACGCTCGGTACACGAGGGTCACGCTGGGAACCGACGACCTCGACCTCGCCCTTCCCTCCGGGCACCAGTTCGCGCAACAGGCGGTGGTGGACCTGTCGCTGCTCGAACACGCGGAGTGGGTCAGCACCATCGAGGGCGATGCGTGCGACCGGTTGCTGCACTCGGCGTGCGCCTCCGCGGGCTTCCGCCCCGTGGTACGGCATCGGGCGAGCGACTGGATGGCAATACTCGCGCTGGTCGAAGCGGAGATGGGCGTCGCGTTCGTGCCGCGTGGCGCGCGGGTAGCACTCCCAGAGGGTGTTGTTGCAGTCGCGGCGGCGGGCCACCGTACCCGCCGGCACGTCTACGCCGCGGTGCGGCGCGGCGCCGAAGCGCGCCCGGCGGTGGCCGGCTACCTCGGCGCACTCAAGGAAGTCGCAACGCTGACGCACTCCCGCTCACCGGCAGTCGCAGACGTGGGATGACGTGCGGCGGCAGCTGGAGTCCGTCGCAGCCGCGTACGCCTCAGCACGGACGGTGGCGACGCCCGTCCGGGCCCTGCGCGCTCGACCCGCGCGGCCACGTCAGCCCCGGCCACGACAGACGAAGGCCGCAGGGGGTCGCCGTCGCCCACTCGTCCCCCGGGCTGGCGCAGCGGTCACCACCTCCGGGACGGGCCGGCGGCGGGTCTCCGACGCCCCAGTCGTCGCGGAACGCGCGGATCCGCTGAAGATCGGCGCGCACACCGACGGCAGGGCGCGGCTGGCGAGCGTGATGTCCCAGCCGGGGCGGTCCCGCGGAACCGCACCGGGCCCCGTCCGGGTCTCAGCGCCGATCGGTTCCGATCGCAGCGAGCACGAAGTCGACGGTGCGCTCGACCAGCGCCCGATCGAGCGGCTCGTGGCCGAACAGCCGGCGGAAGTACAACGGTGCCGCCAGGGCGTCGAGCACGAACGTCATGTCGATGTCGGCCTTGACCTCGCCGCGCTCGATCCCGGTACGCAGAGCGGCCTCGGTGGAGGCCCGCCGGGCGTGGAAGACCTCGTTGAAGAACCGCTCGCGCAACTCGGGCTGGGCGTGCAAGTCGGCGATGAACGGGATGAGAACGTGCCCGAGTGCCGGCGCGGTGAGTCCATCGGCAACCGTGCCGATCCCGGCGATCAGGTCCGTTCGCAGATCGCCGGTGTCCGGGGTGGGCGCAACGCCGAGCGCGCCCGCCAGCACGTCGGTAACCAGATGCTGCTTGGACGGCCACCGTCGGTAGATCGTCGGGCGGTGCACCTGGGCGCGCTTTGCGACCTGCTCGATACTCAGCCGTGCGTAACCGACCTCACCAAGCAGGCCGAGCGTGGCCTCGGCCACCGCCCGGTCGATCTCCGGGTCCCGTTGCCGCCCGGCGCTCCTCTGCGCCACGGGTCAGAAGACCGGGCTCGGCATGAGCACGACCCGCCAGCCGTCCGGGTCCTCGACGGTGACACCGCCGTTCTCGGCCCAGTACGGGTTCTCCGCCGGGACCGCGCGGTGTCCGAGCCCCTCCAGTCGGTCCGCCACGTCCTTCGCCTCGCTCACCGAGTCGAAGTACAGCACGAGGAGGTTGTCCCGGCTGGGCGCCCGGCCCGGGCTGCCGTCGTGGTGGCGGGTGAACTCGAGGTGGTAGTCAGTTCCCGGGAGCCCGAGCATCACGCCGTCGTAGCCGGCGTGATGCTCGAACCGGAAGATTTCCGCGAGACCCAGGCCGTCACGGTAGAACCGGACGACCGCATCGAGTTGGTCGGTTGGTCGAGCTATTCGCACCTGCCGGACGGGTAGCGCGGCGGGCCACGGCTGGACCGTCGCTGCCATGGGAGCTCCTCTCAGGCGGGAAGGTTGACGACGACCACGGCGGCCAGCCCGACCAGCAACAACGTCAGGTGCCCCTGCTGGACCGGACCCATCTTGACCCAGTACGAGAACCACACGCCGACCAGCAGGAACCCCAGGAACAGCGCGACGAACACCAGAAGCCCGAGGTTGGCGACGGTCAGCCCGATGGTTGCCCCACCGGTCGCGGCGGTCCAGCCGAGCAGTACCGCGCCCCACCACAGCAGGACCGCCCCGATCGCCTGAACCGCGACGACCAGGCCGTAGGCCACGCGGTGCACTGCGGGCGAGTCGATCGCGCGCCAGAGCACGCCACCGCCCAGCGGAGGGTCGGCCTTGAGCTCGCGCATGGTCATCATCCGCGGGATCGCGGCCGAGTTAGTGCGCGGGTCAGTCAGGTTGTTGAGCACGAACAGAGACAGGTAGCCGGCCAGCCCGGCGACGATCAGCATCTTGGTGCCCCACAGTGGGCTGGCAGCGATCACGCGTCCTCCAAATCAGTACACTACGAACTGTATCAGATCAGCCATGCAGGTCCGGTCGTCCCCGGCACCCCACAACCGCCCGACGCGCAGATCTCCGGCACGTACCTGGCGCGCGCTCGCGAGGAGCCGCTGACCAGCACGATCTCGTCGAGCTCGGCCGGGCGCGACCAGAGCCTCGGCGACGGCCGGAATCCCATCTCGACGGGTTGTGTCAGCGTTCAGCCGCCAACCGCACGCCCAGACCGATGAACAGGCTTCCGGTGGCGGCGTCGATCCGGCGCCGCACGGCCTGCCGATCGCGCAGCCAGCTGCCGATCCGTCCGGCCAGGACCCCGACCGCTCCGTCGGCGAGGAACTCCAGGACGATCAGGACGGCACCGAGGACGGCGAACTGCAGCCACATCGGACCCGCCGACGGATCGATGAACTGGGGCAAGAACGCGACCATGAACGCGAACGTCTGCGGATTGGCCGCCGAGGACACCACACCGTTGAAGAACGCGCGCCGTCCAGGCATGCCACCAGCGGCCGGACCGTCGACCTGGGCGTTCTTGCGGTGGCGGATGACCTGGACCCCGAGGTAGACCAAGTAGGCGGCCCCGACGAACCGCAGCACCGCGAACACGACCGGAAACGCGGTCAGCAGGACGGCGAGCCCGGCGGCGGCCGCGACGACGTACAACGCATCGCCCGTGACCACCCCGAGGGTGGCCAGCAGCCCGGCGCGGGTCCCGCCCCGCATTCCGCACCCGAGCACGAACAGCATGTCCGGCCCCGGCGTGACCAGGGCAACGATGGTGATCACCGTGAAAGCGGCGAGCAGATGGGGATCAACGGGCATTTCGGTGATCCTTCCACGTCACCAGCTGGCCTCGCAGTGATAGACGAACTCGGTCCGGCAGGTCGCAGCCGCGTCCGGCAAGTTCGGCGTGGGGTGCTACTTCGGAGTGATCACCGACCGCGTGCCTGACGTCGACCGCGACTACCAGCAGACCGGCAACATCCTTCTCGACCACCTCGACGGCGCGACGCACGAGCCGATGTCCGTGGGTGACGATCGCACCGCGAAGCTCACCGAGATGGCGGCGCGCATCGGAAGGAGCGGCCTTCGCCCCTATGTCGTCCCGTACGGGTGCGCGAACCGCCTCGGCGCCATCAGCTACCTCGGCGCGGCGTTGGAGATCGCCGATCAGGCACGGGCGATGGAGGTCGCCATCACCCACGTCGTTCACGCGAGCGGGAGCGGAGGGGGTCAGGCGGGTCTGATCGCCGGACTCGCCGCGCTCGGCCTCGACATCGAGGTCATCGGCATCGACGTCGACGCGGACCTGGAGGGCGTGCATCACCGCGTGGCATCGATCCTGCGGGAACTAGCGGAATGCCTGGGTCTCAGCCACGTTCCGCTGCGCGAAGCGCTGCAACGCCTCGAGTTCAAGGGGTTCGTCGCGATCAGCCCTCGACGCGGCGCCTTCGTCGTACCGCCCACACGATCGGACGCGGCCGAGATCTTCGAGCTGCGGGCCGATCTGGAGACCGCGACGCTGCGCCCATCCGTGCCGCGGCTCTCGCCCACAAATCATGGTCGCGACGGGCATCTGCCGCGAGGGCGACCGTATCAACGACACCGTCGTCTACAGGGATCTGAACTGGCGGTCCACCGTGCACTCAACGCGACGTGCGACCGACCGCGCACCGTGACCTGGTCGAGCCCTCTGGCGGAACGCCAGCCGATACTCGATGCTGCTCCGCCACCGGGATCCCCACTTCCGCGAGTCAACGCGCGAGCACCGGAGGATTCTGGACGCGGTTGCGAACAAGGACGGCGACGCGACCTGCTTCGCGAGCACATCGGCGCGGCGTCCACTCGGATCCAGACCCTGCTGCGGTCGTAGAACCCGCGGACGGCCTTCCGGGACCCGGGCGGCCTGGTGATGCCGTGGTCGCGACCGTGCACCGGTGCGGTGCGGTGCGTCGGCCGGGGTAACCCACTTCGGCGAACCCGGCGGAACCGGGGGTGCCGCAGAAGGTCTGGGGCGTGGGCCGTAGCGGCAGCGATAGCCGATCCGTATCGCGTCCAGCGTGTTGCCATATTTGCCGTCCCACCGCGGAGTTGCTTGCTTGTCACACATGATCGAGACGAGTCCGCGCCGCCGCTCCGTGCTGGCGGCGGCGCTCCTGCTCCCGCTGGCCGGTTGCAGCGCCCCCGCGGCCGCGCCGCCCGCACCCGCCCTGCCCGCGACGCCGTCCGCGGCGCCGACGACACCGCCGAGCACGAACTCCCTACCCGAGCTGGAACAGCGGTTCGACGCCCGACTGGGTGTGTACGCGGTGGACACCGGCAGCGGCCGGGAGCTGGCCTACCGGGCCGACGAGCGGTTCGCGATGTGCTCGGTGTTCAAGGGGCTGGCCGCGGCCGCCGTGCTGCAGCGCACACCTCCCGAGTACCTCGACCGACTCGTGCGCTACACCGAGGCCGACCTCATCGACCCCTCCCCGATCGCGGCGCAGCACGTCGCCCGGGGCATGACCGTCCGGCAGCTGTGCGACGCCGCAGTCCGCTACAGCGACAACGCCGCCGGCAACCTGCTGCTCGCCGACGTCGGCGGACCGGCGGGGGTCACCGAGTTCGCGCGCTCGCTGGGGGACCGTGTCACCCGGCTCGACCGGACCGAGCCCGAGCTGAACACCGCGGTACCCGGCGACGAGCGCGACACCACGACCCCGCGCGCGATCGCCGGGAGCTTCCGGGCCCTGGTCCTCAACGACCACCTCGACCTGGACGACCGTGCCCTGTTCACGGAGTGGCTGGTCAGCAACACGACCGGTGACAAGCGCATACGCGCCGGTGTGCCCGAGGGCTGGCGGGTCGGCGACAAGACCGGAACGGGCAGCTACGGCACCGCGAACGACGTCGCGATCGTGTGGCCGCCCGACGCGGCCCCGATCGCCGTCGCCGTGCTGACGAGCCGGGCGGCCAAGGACGCGACGTGGAACAACGCGCTGCTCGAGGCTGCAGCGGCGGCCGTGGCGCAGGAGCTCGGCTAATCGGCGGCCGCACCGGGGCCTCTGCGGTCCTCGCGCTGCGCGCCGGGTCCGCGCAAATCAGCCCAGTTGACGCGGTCGCCGCAGCGGACTGTGTCCACGGCTCGTCGCACCAGCACCAGCACCGGCGTATGGACCGCACATGCTCGACGGTCGGTCGCCAATCGGCCCGCGCAAATGGACGTGCGGCACTGCGACAGATACCGCGCGCAGCACCACCCCCAGGAAGCAGCCGAGCACGTCACACGATCCACGGGCGAGGGCGGCACCAACCACCTGCAGGAGACGAGCGCCGACCGGGCGGACCTCGACGCACCGTTGCCCCAGGGGCAGCCCCGATGCCGCCACGACGGACGAACGCGGCACAGCCGATCCTGACGTCGAGGCCGCGGGTATCGAAGACGTCCACCCGCCTCGACCGACGGCGCCCGGCTCGTGACGGAGCGGCAGGGGTGCCGCGTGGTTAACGCGCACGAACACGCGCACGCCATCGGCGATCCAGGCCGCACGCTCGCCCGCGGTGATGGTCGATGCCGCGCCTGCACGCGGAGCGTCCACAGGCCGCCGAGTTCAGCGTGGCCGATATGAAGACGTGGTGGGCGCCACGCGACCTGCTCGGTGTGACCGGCGAGCGCGTCATCACGAGGGATTGTCGCTGGCGGAAACCGTCGAGCTGGTCGCGCGCCAGTTGGATGCTGTCCCGTCCGCCACGCGCATGCTCGGCTGAAGTCGGCAGTGGTGCCGGATACGAGCTGTAGCCCTTGCTCCAGCAGCAGCCAGGCGGCGACGGCGTGCTCGGAATCGTCGACCGCGCCGTGCTCGCGCTGGAGCGTGACCCGGTGGGCGAGGGCCCGTCATCGGCGTTCCCACCATCCCCACCTGGCCAGCATGCGGAGGTGGTAGCTGCACGCCTAAGGGCCGAGCCCCGCGACCTGAGCTCACTCAGTCGCCGTGACCGGCCCGTCCGACTGCCGCAAGAAGATTGCAAGGCGCCCGTGGTAAGCCAGTGCCCGTACGGCGTCCGGATGGGTCAGCGCCAGATATCCGAAGGACATGCTTCGAAAGGTCCCTTCACAGCTGGGCGTGACCTGTGCGCCGGCTCGCCTGCCGCCACCCACCACGCCCCGCTTCAGCACACGCTGCTCGGCGCGCACCGGCGCCAGCCCCATCGGCTGGCGCACCTCCGGCCGCTGTGAAGTCCATTCCCGCCGCGCAGACCTCGACCCCGCACCACGTCGCCCGCGAAGCTCTGCCCGCTGCCTCCCAGTGGTGGCTTGACCTCGAGCCACCGCTCAACCGCGCGACCAGCATGCAGCCCTCGCGCCGCGGACCTCAAACACGACGGTCGCGACGGTGTTGCGACCGATGTCGCCACTCCTTGATTGCCTACCTCGGCAAGCTCCTCACCTCCTCACCTGTTGCGTCGATGAGGTGCTCGCGCGCAAGCGTGCTCGCAGACAAGGGACAGCGCCCACGCCGATCGACTGCCTTCCACACGACGGCTCTCCGCCGTGCCGCTCGCGGCAGCGTCGAGCACCAGCTGCCCCCAGATAGTATAATTTCTAGACCCTAGCTGATGGGAGTTCCCCGCATGTCGCGTCGCGAAGCTCTGGCCGCCGTCCTGCGTCGTCACCCACGACTAGAGCTCGGCCATCTTCCGACGCCGTTCGAGCCGCTGAGGCGACTCACCTCCTTCCTCGACGGCCCTCAACTCTGGATCAAGCGGGACGACGCAACCGGGCTTGGCGTCGGCGGGAACAAGGTGCGCGCGCTTGAGTATGTGGCCGCGGACGCCGTCGCCAAGGAAGCCGACGTCCTCATCACGGCGGGCGTCATTCAGTCGAACTCAGTTCGGCAAGTCGCGGCCGCCGCGGCCAAGCTCGGATTGGGGTGCCACTTCGGGGTGATCACAGATCGCGTTCCGAACATCGACCGCGATTACCGACAGACCGGAAATATCCTTCTTGATCACCTCTACGGCGCTACCCACGAGCCAATGACCATTGGCGACGATCGGACTTCAAAACTTGCCGAAATAGCATTGCGCATTAAAGCGAGCGGTCGTCGTCCATATATCGTCCCTTACGGTTGCGCGAATCGTCTCGGCGCTATCGGCTACCTCGGTGCAGCGTTAGAAATTGCCGATCAGGCACTGGCGATGGACGTCACCATCACTCACATTGTTCACGCCAGCGGGAGCGGAGGGACGCAAGCGGGCCTGATCGCCGGACTCGCCATGCTCAACCTTGACGTCGAGGTTATTGGCATCGACATCGACGCCGAGCCGGAGGGCGTGCATCGACGCGTGGCTTCGATCCTGCGGGAGCTCGCGGACGAGGTCGGTCTTGAGTTCGCACCGCTCGAGAAGAAAATCAGCATCGAGTCCAGCTACTCAGGCGACGCCTACGGCGTCGCAGACCAGTCCACCCTCGACGCGATCATGCTGGCTGCCCGCATGGAAGGTCTACTCGTAGATCCCGTCTATTCCGGCAAGGCTCTGGCGGGAATGTGCGGCCTGATTCGGGAGGGCCGGCTGGCGCCCGACGCTCAGATTGTGTTTTTACACACCGGTGGATCGCCAGCCATCTACGCCTATCGGTCACTGTTTCCGGAACTCGCCGCATGAACCGGAAGTGTGCGACTCTTACAACGCCCCAGGTCACATCGCCCAACTCGCAGAGCGGTACATTCAATGAACTCGAAAAGCCATTCGCGGACAGGCTACACTCCGCCGGGCGCGGCAAGCGAGGCTGCGCACCCGACTGCGAGCGCATTCGCGACCACTCGACTCCGCGAGGCTATCCTGAACGGAGAGCTGCAACCAGGTGACCGCCTCAACCAGCACCAACTTGCCGCACGCCTGGGCCTCAGCCACGTTCCGCTGCGCGAAGCGCTGCAACGCCTCGAGTTCGAGGGATTCATCGCGATCAACCCACGACGGGGCGCCTTCGTCGTGCCACTCACAGCATCGGACGCGGCCGAGATATTTGAGTTGCGGGCCAATCTGGAAGCGGTGGCACTGCGCGCATCCGTGCCGCGACTCTCACCCGAACAGATCATGGTCGCGAAGGAAATCTGCCGCGAGGGCGACCGCATCAACGATACCGTCGCCTACGGGGATCTGAACTGGCGGTTCCACCGCGCACTCAACGCCGCATGCGACCGCCCGCGCACCCTAACCATAATCGAGACCCTTTGGCGGAACGCAAGCCGATACTCGATGCTGTTGCGCCACCGAGATCCCTACTTTCGCGAGTCTCAGCGGGAGCATTGGACAATTCTGAATGCAGCGGCGAACAAGAACGGCGACGCGGCGTCAGACCTGCTTCGTGCGCACATCGGCGCAGCGGCCGCCCGGATCCAGACCCTGCTTGAATCATAGAACCTGTCGACAGCCTTCCGACGCTCACTGCATCCGCGCGAGTTGCCCCACCTCGATCAGCGCGGACCCACCGGTCCCTCTCCCAAGCGGTGCAACGATGCTTCAGATTTGAGCCGAGAACGCATCCCGGTAGCGATGATGGGACCGGGCGACATCGGAATAGACTTGCTAGCCAAGCTCGCGGACCGCGTCGTGAGGATGTTCGTTACGTGCTCGACATCTGAAACCCGGCGGGCTTGCCCATGCCTGCGATCCCGAGACCAGCGCGAGTACGGAGTAGGACGCCACCCCCGGCGAACGAGATCATGCCCGGACGGGTCGACACGGCGAGCATGCGCCGGATCACCGAGGGGCGGAGGTCCCGCAGTCGTTCGGCAAGTCTCTTCCCGTGTAACGACACCGCTTCAATCGCCATGCCTCTCCCCTGCCTCGCTTGCTGCTGCTCCTGGGGGACGGATCGCGCCGCCAAGTTACTATAGTTTAAGTGTCTAAGGGAGCATGGAACCTGCTGCACGGCGCCTCGCAAGTCCTGACCGTGCGCGCCAGGACGGTGTCGCCTCTGCCTTCGCTTGCCGGGTGGCTCGTGTGAGACTGGAGGTCGGTATCCAACTCGCCGGGTGCCGACGGCGATGGCCGGTGTCGGGCCCTGGACCGAGGGAGCCGTGTCGAGAGAACGATTCGCGGCCTCAGCCTCCCCCTCCAAGCCGGTGGCACGGGATCTGAGCGTCACAGCGACGGAAGCCCGGCCCGGCCGGCGCGGGAGGCCGGGCCGGGCGGAGCGCGCGTCGAGGTTGCGCCAGGGAGAAGCCGGCCACGCAGGAGTTCCATCACATGAGAAACCGATCACGCGACCTGCTGCGCTCCGGCATTGTGCTGGCAGTTGTCAGACTCGCTCAGGAGACGGCTCGAACGACGAGCCCGTGCGCACCTGGCCGCGGTGGTGCCCGACCGGGCTTGCGTGACCGGGCTCGTCCTGGACGCGGTGCTCCGCCTTCTCGCTGCACCGATACCTGGAGACTATGAAGCCTGATCGGCCGGTCCCGTCTGCAGCGCGAGGCGAGCTGCACGGGGTGCGGCGGCAATGCGGACGATGACGTCCAGTCCCCCGCCTGGGCGGGCTGTCGCCGAAAGCTCCCCGCCGTGGGTCGACACGACGGCTCGCACGATCGACAGGCCGAGGCCCGCACCGCCGTCGGCGTACGCGCCGTGTACGCGGGTCGACGCGCCGCGGACGAAGGGCTGGAGCAACCGCTCCGCCTCGCCCGCGCCGATGTAGGGCCCGCTGTTGGAGATGCGGAGGAACGCGTGCGTCGCCGATGCGCCGGTGGCGAGTACGACGTGCCCCTCGGCCCTGTTGTAGCGGATGGCATTGTCCAGCAGGTTGCTCACCATGCTCTCGAGCAGGACGCGCTCGCCGACCACGGGAGCGGGGCGCAGGTCGGTGTGCACGGCGACGCCCCGGCGCGAGGCCTCTGCGGCGAGGCCATCGAGCACCCCGATGGTGGTGTCTGCGAGGTCCATGATCGACGGCGCGCGCGCTCCGGCCTGGCTGCGGGCCAGCACCAGCAGGCCGTCGAGGGTGCGCTGCCCGTTCTCCACCGCGTCCCTGACGTCGGCGGCCATCGTGAGCAGCTCGGCGGTGTTGGGATCGCCGTCGAGGGTGACGTCGATAGCGGTTCGCACGGTGGTCAACGGTGTCCGCAGCTCGTGGGCGGCGTTGGCGGTGAACAGCCGCTGGCTTTCCAGCACGCGGTCGCGTTCGGCGATGCCGCGTTGGATGCGGTCCAGCATTCCGTTGACGGTGACGGCGAGGGCCGCGAGCTCGTCCGCCGGAGACGTGACGGGCACGCGCTCCGACAAGTCCTCGGCCGAAAGGCGCTGTGCGGTGGCGGAGATCGCGCGGATCGGGGCCAGGATGCGCCCGGCCACCACCCACCCGAGCGCTGCGGCCAGCAGGGTCACCACCGCGAGCGCGACGGCGGCCTGGCTCAGCAGCTCCGCCAGGGCTGCGCCACGCACCTGCTCCGCGATGTCGGGCGCCTGCAACCGTGGCGGTTCCGGCCCCGGGGCCGTTGTCCCCGGGGCGGGCAGCACGCGGTGCAGGACCCAGCGCGTCGTCAGGTTCTGGCGCACCAGGACGTAGGTCAGCGCGGTCATCAGGGCGCCGGCGGCCAGCACCAGCGCGGTGTAGAGCAGGGCGAGCCGGCTGCGGGCGCTCAGCCGGACGGACACGGTCGGATCCGGTAGCCGGCACCGGTCACGGTGTCGATGAGGGGCGGGTCGCCGAGCTTGCGCCGCAGGGTGCCGACGGTGATCCGGACCGCGTTGGTAAACGGGTCGGCGTACTCGTCCCACACCTTGTCGAGCAGGGTCTCGGAGCTGACCACGTCTTGGTCGGCAGCCAACAGCTGCTCGAGGACCCCGAACTCCTTGGGCGTCAGGTGCAGCATCCGGCCGGCGCGCTCTACGCTGCGCCGTGCCGGATCGAGCACCACGTCCGCGGCCCGCAGCACCGGCGGGCGGGCGGGTGCGCTGCGCCGGGCCAGTGCCCGCACCCGGGCGACGAGCTCGGAGAAGGCGAAGGGCTTGCCGAGGTAGTCGTCGGCGCCGAGGGAGAGCCCGTCGACGCGGTCCTGCACAGCACCCGAGGCGGTCAGCATCAGCACCCGGACCGTGCCGTCCTGCGCGAGCCGGCGGCAGACGGTGTCGCCGTGCACCCCCGGTAGGTTCCGGTCGAGCACCACCACGTCGTAGGGCGTGAGCTCGCACTTCTGGAGCGCCGTCGCGCCGTCGTGGGCGACGTCCACGACGCCTCCGTGCTTGCGCAGCCCCGCCGCGATGTACCCGGCCAGCGGCTGCTCGTCCTCGACCAGCAGCACCCGCACCCGATCAGCATCCCAGCCCGACCTATGGATCACCTATGGCTTGTCGATCGGCCGACGATCGACTTGCCCCGGTAGAAGTGCGGCGGCGCGACACGATCCCGTGCGCAGCACCGCTCCCAGGAAGGAAACACCGAAATTGCCGATCCCCCGCAGGGCGTTCGTCAGCGGACTGCTCCTGACCCCCCTGGCCGCCGCGGGCTGCGGTAACGCGCCGGCGCCGCCCGCGAGCGAACCCGTTCCCACCCTCGACGAGTGGAGCGGCTACGACCAGTATCTGCGACAGCTCAACGAGAGCGGACGGTTCTCCGGCGCGGTACTCGTCACCCGCGACGGCCGACCGCTGCTCGAGGCCGGGTACGGCATGGCGGACCGGGAGGCCGGGGAGGCGAACACGGCGGCCACCCTGTTCTGCATCGGCTCGATGGGCAAGATGTTCACCGGAGTGGCCGTGGCCCAGCTCGTCGAGGACGGGAAGGTGTCGTTCGAGGACCCGATCGGCGAGCACGTGCCAGGCTTCCCGCCCGACATCGCCCGCACCGTCACGGTGCACCACCTGCTCACCCACACCGCCGGCACCGGCGACATCTTCCGGGACGAGCCGATCACCGAGGAGAACCACTCGATCGCCGCGCTGATGGAGCACATCGTCGCCGAGCCGCTGCAGTTCACACCGGGCTCGCGCTACAGCTACAGCAACGCCGGGATCGTCACCCTCGGAGCTCTCATCGAGCACGTCTCCGGTCGCCCCTACGTCGAGCACGTGCGCGACCGCATCTTCGACCCCGCTGGGATGGTCGACACCGACGTCCGCACCTACCGCCCCGCCGACGTCCCGGACATGGCCCACCCGCACATCCTCGTCGGACCGGACGGCCAACCGGTGAAGGCCGGACCGCGAAGCGGTGACCGGCGCGAATCGCCGAGTGGAGCGGACCTGCAGGACGTCGGTGACCAGCTCAAGGGCGGCAGCCCGGCCGGAGGCTCGATCTCCACCGTCGCCGACATGGCCGCTTTCGCCCACGCACTGCTGACCCACCAACTGCTCGGTCCGACGATGACCGACACCGTGCTCACCGGGAAGGTGGCGATGAACAGTCCCGCTCCTCCGCCTGTAGCCGACCCCTCGGCCGGCGACGGCCGGCAGCGCAAGGGACCTCCTGCGGGAGAGCCGCCGAAGTACGCCTACTGCTTCGTGGACCGGCGGATGAACGGCGTCCGCATCGTCGGCCACAACGGCGGCACCCCCGGGTACGAGGCCGAACTCGACATCTACCCGGAATCCGGTCACGCCGTCGTCGTCCTCGCGAACCAGGACCAAGCGCGGGAGCCCGCGATGCGGAGGTCCGAGGAGATCCTGACCGCGTAGGCGCGACCATCGGGCTGCGAACGGCGCCGCGCTGGACGACCCGCCACCGTCGCTCTTCGCGCGGCGTCCCGTGGTGGATGCGGCTGTCGCACCACCGCCTGTCCAGGCCGCGCCGCACCACGCTGCGCCCCTTCGGAACCAGCGCAGCCGCAGACAGGTCGACGACGAGCCGCGAGAGTTGTCTCACAAATTTCCTAGCGCGAGGGTGAAGTCATGATCACGGTCTCATCCGAGGAGCCCGCCCAGACCGAAACCCGGTTGCGAGGCGTATTCCGACGTTCGCAGCTCATCTGGCTCCCCGCTCCTGGGCGTTCGCGGAAGGAGCGGTTGCGACCCGACGCCGCGACGCGATCGCCGTGATCCGCGACGAGGGGCAGGCAAGCGCACTGTGCCCGGTCGGGACGGCGGCCGCGGAGGGTTTCGCGGTGTTCCGATTTGGTACTGCGCTGCGATGCGGACGACAGCGGGTTCGTAGGATGGCTCGCCTCGCGAATAAAGGCTGCGACCGGGAGCGGGCTCTTCGTCGTGTGCGGGCAGAACCAGGAAACGGCATCACTACGGAGTCCCCGAGGCCGCCGCCGGCGCACTGCAGGCGGCTCTGGAGCGCCTTCGATCCGCTGGTTCACTCGACGGATCCGTGATGCGCGTCGTGCGCACGGCGCCGAACGCACGGATCGGTCTGGACACGGTCTTCTGCTTCGACCTCGACGGACCGCGCCTGAGCGCCCGGTACGGTAGCGGCGCGGTGGCCCAGGGCTGGCTCGTCGGTGTTCTCGACCCGGCCACGTCAAAGACCCGGTTCCACTACCTGCAGGTCAGCGTCGACGGCAGCGTCGAGGCCGGCGAGTCGATCGCCGAGCTCGCCCGCTCCGAGGACGGACGATGGCAGCTCACCGAACACTTCACCTGGTCCTCTGGCGAGGGCAGCGGCACCAATCACCTCCAGGAGGCAAGTGCTGATTGCCCCCGACCCCGAGCCTGTAGCCGGATGCCAACTCGAGGGGTTCAGAGCAGGTACCCTCGTCACCGGTGGCGTTGGGAGTCGGTGGAGCCGGCTGAGTTTCGCCGACTCGGTTCGATATGGGGAGCTGCAGTCCGACGGTGACAATCCAGTTGCGACACTTGACCCCGAGGGATCTCCGTACGCTGTTCCTTTGGGAGAGCAATCGCGAAGCCGTCACGATGGCGGCATTCACCCGATCGGATCCGTCTGACCGATCCGCGTTCGACAGCCACTACGAACGCATTATGGCCAATCCTGACGTCATGCTGCGAGCGATCGAGGAAGACCGGCGTCTCGTCGGCATGATCGGGAGTTTCACCGTGGAGGGCGACCGCGAACTGACGTACTGGGTGGATCCCGGGCTGTGGGGACGCGGCATCGCCTCAGCGGGCGTGCAGGCCTTCCTGCTGATCGAGCCCATACGGCCGCTCTTCGCCCGCGTTGCTCGACATAATCTCGGTTCCGCTACCGTGGTTGCCCGCGCAGGCTTCGCGCGCATCGGTCGGGAATCGGCGTGGGCGGAGGGGCTACGTCGTGATGTCGTCGAAGACATCTACCGTCTCGACTGATGACGCCCAGCTCGTGAGGAACCCGAGGCGAGGGGTGCCCCGCGGGTCACGCCTGGTATGCGCGCACGAACACGCGCACGCCGTCGGCGATCCAGGCCGAACGCTCGCCCGCGGTGATGGTCGATGCCGGCGAACCGGGTACTGCCGAGACGAGACGGGAGAAGTGCACCACCGCGCGCTCGGAATCGGGGACACTCAGCAGCCCGGCCTCGGCCCACCGGCCGAGAACGGCGGCCAGCTCCGCGCGGACCCGTCCGGCACCTGCCTGCCACCACTCGGCGATGACCTCGGAGCCGAGGTGTGCAGCCTCGGCCTGGACCTGGCCGATCAATGCCCGGTGGGCCGCAGAGTGCGCCATGCCGGCCAACCAGTCACCGGTGTCGTCAAGCCAGTCGGTCGCGAATGCCAGCAAAGCCGGCTCGACCTCCTCAGCGGACATCACCCGCGATAGACGACGTTCGACGAGCGCGATCTCGGCATTGGCGACCTGCGTGGCGGAGTCGACGATGACCGCGGCGAACAGCCTAGGCTTGTCGGCGAAGTGCTTGTAGATCGTGCGTGTCGAAACCCCCGAGGCTGTCGCGACGGCATCGATGCTGGCACGCGCGTAGCCGTCACGTGCGAAGACCTCGCGGCCGCCGATCATGATCGCCTCGTGCTTCTCTGGCCGTAGCCGGCTGGTCGGCTGCTCGGGTGCGGCTCCTTCTTGGCTCATGATGGCTCCATCCCTCCGCTGAACGCCCGCGCCCATGGTAAAGTCACCGTTGTACTTTACATCTCCCCAAGGAGGGCGCCGTGACTCGTATCGCCATCATCGCTGGCAGCACCCGCATGCACCGCCGCGGGAACGCCGTGGCCGACTGGACACTGAGAACCGCCCGGAACGTTGCCCCCGAAGGCGTGGAGGTCGAACTGGTCGACCTGGCCGACTTCAACCTGCCAGTACTCGACGAGCCAGCATCGGGCGCCTGGGGCATCTACGCGCACGGGCACACCAAGCGCTGGTCTGAGGCGATCGCTTCCTATGACGGCTACGTGTTCGTCACACCGGAGTACAACCACGGGGTGCCGGGGCCGCTGAAGAACGCCATCGACTACCTGTTCTACGAGTGGAACGACAAGGCGGCGGGGTTCGTCAGCTACGGCGTCAACGGCGGGGTGCGCGCGGTCGAGCAGCTTCGCCAGATCGCCGCCGAACTCAAGCTCGCCGACGTCGCCGCCCAGGTCACGCTGAGCACCTTCACCGACTTCGACTACACCGACATCGACATCACCGAACCGACCGTCACCGGTGTCTTTGCGCCCGCCGAGCGCCACGCCGGGGACCTGGCGAAGCTACTGGAAGAGGTCACCGTCTGGAGTCGCGCACTGGCCCCGGTGCGCGCCCAGGCAGTCGGCGGCTGAGAGCACGCATGGGAAAATCGATCGAATGAGCTTTCGCGAACAACGGGTCCACATCAGTGACGACGTCCTGGCCGACCTGGCGCGCCGGCTGGATGGCACACGCCGGCCCACGGTTCCGGTCCGCTCCAGCTGGTCTGACGGCATCGACCCGGAGCTTGTGCACACTCTCGCGAAACGCTGGCGGCACAGCTTCGACTGGCGAGCCCGCGAGGCCTCGCTCAACCGCTACCGGCACATCTGGGCGGAGGTCGACGGCCTGAGCGTGCATACGATGATCTCCCGACCGGCCGAGCCCCCACACGCGCTCCCGCTACTAGTGGCTCGACACGCAGTGTTGACCAGGTAATTGATCTTGCCTGCTGGTCTCGGGAGGCTGCCCGCACGTCGAGTGCGGGAGGTGAAGGTGGCGCGCAGACCGAGCGTGTTCGTGCGGCCGTTGGCGATGGACGGAGGCCGCAAGCTTCAGCGCATCCCGCGGACCGCCAAGAACCCGATCCGGATGCGCCGCGCGATCGTGGTCCTGATGTCCGCCCAGGGCCAGACCGTCTGGGACATCACGTCGTTGCTGCAGGTCAGCGACGACTACGTCCGCGATGTGATCCACGCGTTCAACGAGCGGGGGTTCGACGCGCTGGACCCAAAACCGAGCGGGGGACGCCGGAAGAAGATCGGTGAACAGGTCCGTGAGTGGATCTGCCTGATCGCCCGGACGTCCCCCGCCGACTGGGGCATCACCGCGTTCTCCACCTGGTCGCTAGTGCGTTGACCATGAACGTTCACCGGGTTGGCGACACGCCGGGCAACGTCCCTGACTGGCGGGGCGAGGGCTTCACTGTCGGTGTCGACAGCGGGTCAGTGGCGGGAGTGGGTCTCGGATGG
>NZ_JBHSKO010000020.1:0-158297 GCF_042657305.1 Pseudonocardia zijingensis
TGGCCCGGCGCCATGCCGGGCAGGACGTTCAGCGCGAGCAGCTCGCCCAGCAGCACCACGACGACGAGCGCCGACCAGTGCGCGCCGACCGGGATGCCGTCGATCCGGCCGAACGAGATCGTCGCCTCCACCGCGGCACCTCCACCGCTCCGGACCCGCTCGGGAGCCGCAGGCCGTCCTGACACATGCGGCAACGGTGGCACCGACCCGGCGCCGGGAGCAGAGGCGTGCGACCCGGCACGGCCGGGACCACCGGCTGCCCCGCTCCGACCGCCGGGTAGATGGGACCTTGTCCTCTGTGCACCCGCGGAGCCCGACAGGATGCTCAGCCGCGTGGCGGACATCGAGGAGCGGCGCAGCGTCCGGCTTCCGCATCTGGACAACCTCAGGACGGTGCTCGTCGGCTGGGTCATCGGCGGCCATGCCCTGCTCGGGTACTCCGCGATCGGCGGGTGGGCCTACGACGAGATCAACGAGGTCACCTTCGCCCCGGTGACCGAGCTCGTGCTCGCCGCGATCCTCGGGCCGTCGGGACTGTTCGTCATCGGCGTGTTCTTCTTCGTGGCCGGCCTGCTCACCGAGCAGTCGGTCGACCGGCACGGGTGGCGGCGCTACGCGTCCGACCGCGTCGTGCGGCTCGGTCTGCCCTGGCTGGTGTCGGCGCTGCTCGTGTGGCCGGCCTCGGTCTGGCTCGCAGCCCTCGCGGCCGGTCGGGACGTCACGTTCTGGTACGTACTCACCCACCGGGATCCGCTGCTCGACTCCGGTTCGCTGTGGTTCGCCCTCGTTCTGATGCTGTTCTCGCTGGTCTTCGCGCTCTCACGCGCGCTCGTGCCGGACCGGCGGCCCCGCACGCGCCCGCTGGACGTCGCTGGGCTCACCGCCGCCGTCGTCCTGATCGCCGTGACCTCGTTCGCCGTCCGCCTCTGGTTCCCGGCCCGCAGCGGCCAGGTCGGCGACCTGCACCTGTGGCAGTGGCCCCAGTGCGCGGGCATGTTCGCACTGGGTGTTGCTGCGGCGCGTTCCGGTTGGCTCGGACACGTCCCCGACGCGCTGCGCCGCACGTGCCGCAGGGTCACGCTGAGCACGCTCGCCCTCCTACCGGTGCTCGCCCTGACCGCCGGCATCCGCGACGTGAGCCGGGACGCCGCACCGTACCTCGGGGACTGGCGCTGGGAAGCCCTCGCCTTCGCGGGGATCGAGGCCGTCCTGGTCGTCGCAGGGTCCGTGTGGCTGGTGGGCCTCGCCGAACGCGCGCTCAGCGCCGGTGGGGCGCACGCCACTCGTTGGGCACGCGGCGCCTTCGGGGCCTTCGTGATCCAGGGACCCGTGCTCATGGCCGTCGCCAGCGCCGGACGGCTGCTCGACGCGCCGGCCGAGATCAAGGCGCCGCTCGTGGCCGCCCTCTCGATCACGCTGTGCTTCTGGATCGGCGGTCACCTCACATCCCTCGTCAGCGCATCCGGGACGGTGCCGCGCCGCGGAGGTGGGCCGTCGCTGCCCGAGCAGGCAACCACACGATGACCGGAACCGGTGCGGGCGAGAGCCGGACCGCCGACCTGGGCGGACACGTCCACTACGTGGACTTCGGCGGCAACCCGGCCGGCCCGACCGTGGTGCTCGTCCACGGTCTCGGCGGATCGCACCTCAACTGGGACATGCTGGCTCCGGAGCTGACCTCGCACGCCCGCGTCGTCGCGCTCGACCTGCCCGGATTCGGGATGAGTCCTCCGGGGCAGCGGCCGGCCACGGTGCGGAGGAACGTGGCAGTCCTCACCCGGTTCGTCCGGGAGGTGGCCGGAGCGCCAGTGGTGCTCGTCGGCAATTCGATGGGCGGCCTCATCTGCGTCCTGCTCACGTCCCGTGAGCCGCACCTCGTGCGCGGGCTCGTGCTGCTCGATCCCGCTCTCCCGGCCCCCTCCCGGATCCTGCGTTCCCCGCGCGCCGCCGCGGCGCTCCTGCTGCACGCGCTGCCGGGTGTCGGGGAGCGACTGCGCCGCGGCCGGCGCCGGCGCATCGGCGCCCGCGCGACCGTGCGCGAGACGTTGCACCTGTGCGGGGTCGACGCAGCGACCCTCCCCGCAGCGCTGCTCGGACGTTACGTCGCGCTCGTCGAGCACCAGAGCGACGTCGCCGGCATCGACCGGGCCTTCCTGTCCGCGTCCCGCTCGCTCGCCTGGACCCTGGTCCGCGCCCGCCGCTACCGAACAGCGATGACGTCCGTCACCGTGCCCGTGCTGCTCGTGCACGGCGCCGAAGACCGACTGGTGCCGGTCGTCGCGGCTCGCACCACCGCACGCGTCCACCCGGCCTGGCGCTACGTCGAGCTGCCCGGGGTGGGTCACCTCCCGCAACTCCAGGTCCCCCGCGAGCTCGCGCCACTCGTCCTGGAGTGGATCGGATGCCTGCCGGATCGCGACGAGCTGCGCCCCTCGGGGTGATCTGGAGGAGCCGGCCACCGCCACGTGGGTCGTGGCTCGTTCGCGGGTGAGCGTCCTCAGCGTGATCACAGCATGCCTGCGCTTCCGTAACGCGCAACGTCCTGGAACAGGAGAAGCGATGCAGATTGCCCCAGTCGTGCTCGTCCGGTGCGGCCTCATCGCGCTGACCGGGATCGGCATCCTCGCCACCACTTTCGAACTCGCCGCCGAGCGGCACTGGGGTCACGTCGAGCAACTCGTGCCCTTCCTCGCCCTCGTCCTCCTCGCGGTCGCCATCGGGCTCCTGCTGCTGCCCGAAGGCCGGGGCGTGACCGCTGCCCGCGTGCTCGCGGTCGTCGTGCTCGGTGCCTCGCTCTACGGGGTGGTGGAGCACGTCCTGGTCAACGCCGGTGCCGGCCGGTTCGACCAGCGGTACGGCGACGTGTGGGAGTCGCTGCCGCTGCTGCAGCGGGGCTGGTACGCCCTCACCAAGACCGTCGGCTCTGCCCCGACCCTCTCGCCCGGCGTCCTCGCGCAGACCGCCCTGCTGCTGCTCCTCGCCACGGTGTGCAAGGAGCGGCAGGGGCCGGGACAGCGCACCGAGGACCCGACGGCCGCGCCGGCGCGGTAGGTCAGCGCGCGGCAGGCTCGGTCTCGACCGGCGGACCCGCCAGGGGCACCCCGACAGCCATGAACCGGGCCGTCTCCCCGGGGCGCAGCTCGCACACCTGCTCGCCGCAGCCCACGCGCACCGGGGCGCCGGCACCGGACCCGGCGGACACCGTGACCTCGCGGCCGATGACGCCGACCGTGATCGGCCGGCCGCGGTACTCGACGGTGAACTCCAGGCGTCCCAGGGCGATCGGCCAGTGCGGGTTGAACCAGAGCGCGTCCCGGCGGGTCTCCAGGCCGGCGAAGCAGCGCTGCAGGAGGTCCACTGAGCCGGCCATCGCGCCGAGGTGGACGCCCTCGGCGGTGGTGCCGCCCTGGATGTCGGCGACGTCGCTGACGACGGCACGTTCGAAGTGCTCGAGCGCCTGGGCGCGGTTCGCGCGGGCCAGGACCCACGCGTGCACGAGGGCACTCAGCGTGGAGCCGTGCGCCGTGCGCGCGAGGTAGTACTCGATCGTGCGCGGGATCGCCTCCGGCGGGAGCGCGTAGCCGAGGCGGCCGAGCAGCTCGCGCAGCTCGTCGGCGGACAGCAGGTAGAACAGCATCAGGACGTCGGCCTGCTTGGACGCCTGGTAGTCGTCGACCGAGCGGCCCTCGGCCTCGAGGATGCGGTCGAGGCGCTGGATGTCGCCGTAGCGGCGGCGGTAGCCGTCCCAGTCGAGCTCGGGGAGGTCCCGGTAGCCCTCGAACTGGCTGATGATCCCGTCCGGTGCGATCGGCACGTACATCCGCCGGCTGATGTCGCGCCAGTGCAGCAGCTCCTCCGGGCGCAGCCCGAGCCGCTCGACCAGCTCGGCCCGCCGGGTGGGCGGGAGCACGTCCAGCACCTCCTGGGCGCGCAGCAGCAGCCAGACGGTCATGACGTTGGTGTAGGCGTTGTCGTCGATCCCCGGCTCGGCCGCGCCCGGGTAGCGGGTGCTGTACTCGTCGGGCCCCATGACGCCTCGGATGCGGAACCGGTCCCGGGACGGGTCGTAGGTGGTGACGCCCGCGAAGAACCGGGCGATCTCGAGCAGGGTCTCGGCACCGTGGTCGGCGAGGAACTCGACGTCCCCGGTCGCTTGGTGGTACTGCCAGATGTCGTAGGCCACCGCGAGGCCGACGTGACGCTGCAGGTGGCTGGTGTCGGGCAGCCAGCGTCCCGACCGCGGGTTGAGGTGCACCCGCTGCGTCTCCTCACGGCCGTCGCTGCCCGACTGCCACGGGTACATCGCCCCGGGGTACCCGGCCTCCCGGGCGGCCCGCCGGGCGGCGTCGAGCCGTCGCGTGCGGTAGCGCAGCAGCGCGCGGGCCAAGCCGGGCAGCCGCAGGGTCAGCAGCGGGAGGACGAACAGCTCGTCCCAGAACACGTGCCCGCGGTAGGCCTCCCCGTGCAGGCCCCGGGCCGGGATGCCGGCGTCGAGGTCGACGTTGTGCGGCGACACCGTCTGGAGCACGTGGAACACGCTCAACCGCACGGTGCGCAGCAGCTCGTCGGTGGTGCGGCGGGCGGCGCCGGAGAGGTCGTCCAGCTGGACACGGAACCGCCGCCACAGCTGGTGCCACGCGAGCTCGTGCCGCGTGAGCAGGTCGTCGAACCCCGGTACCGCGGCCACCTGCTCGGTGGCGGCGAGCGCGGGTTCGGAGATCGCCGGATCCCGGGAGGTCTGCAGCGCGACCACCTTCTCGACGCTCACGGCCTCCCCTGCCCGCACCGCGACCTCGAACTCGTGGGAGATCCGCTCCCCGTCCCGCACCAGGCGTGGCTCCGGGTCCGGTGCGCCGGTGGCGCGCACCCGGGTCCGGGCCGCCTCCGCGATCCGCACCTCGGACTGGTTCGTCCGCGCCATCAGCAGGAGCGTGCGCGGCGCCGGTTCGGCGGTGGTGACCACGTCCAGGTGGTCGCCCGCCAGCCCGGCGTACCGGGCGACGCCGCTGTTGGTCACCGCGCCGTCGATCCCGGACGCCACCCGCAAAGTGCCGCTCCAGTCCTCGGCGGTCACCACCGTGTGCAGGCCCGCGAGCTGCGGCTGCGCCATGCACACGAGCCGCCGCTGCCGCACGGCCGTGGTGCGGCCCGCGGCGTCGACGAACCGGAGCTTGCGGTTCAGGACGCCGCGTCGCAGGTCGAGCGCCCACCGGTGTTCGAGCACCCGCACCGCGGAGAGGTCCGTCCAGCCGTCACCGACCCCGAAGCGCAGGTCGAGCCAGTTCGGCAGGTTCACCATGCTCTCGTTCTCGACGACCCGGCCGGCGATCTCGTCGCGCAACCGGTTGTAGACGCCCGCCGCGTACGTCCCGGGTCGGTGCACGTCGTCCGCGCGCGACTCGGGCGCCGCGCCGCGGGTGGCGAACCGGCCGTTCCCGAGCGTGCAGAGCGCCTCGCGGCGCCCTTCACCGGCCGGGTCGAGGATGTCGAACTCGAGTGTCCACGTGTCGGCCGTCGGCCCCCCACCGCCGGGCGGCCGCGACAGGTCGGCCGGATCGCTCACCGGGTTCGTCCTTCCTGAGGCACGTCCGAGGCGAGGGCGAAGTAGTTCTCCTCCTCCTGCACGAAGTGCAGTTGCAGCACGGCGTTGAGCCCGTACAACGTGGCGAGGACGTCCTCGACCTGGCTTGGTTCGAGCCGGCCCGTCGAATCGGCCACCTCGAGATGGGTGGCGAGCCGGTCGGCGAGGCGCTCGATCTCGGCGTGCATCCGGCTCATCGTGGCAGTGGTCTCGGGCCCGCCCAGCGAATCGGCCAACGCCGGGTAGAGCTCGCTCTCCTCGGCGCGCTCGTGCGGGAGCAGCTGCTCGGTCAGGAAGGCGTGGGCGCGGTGGAGCGCATCGAGTGCTTCCGGACCCGGCCTGGTCACCAGCAGGCTCGCCGCCCGGCGCAGGAGGCCGAAGACGTCGGTGAGGCGGTCGTGTTCCCCGGCGAACCGGTGGGCGAGGACGTCGGCCTCGCCGGTCAAGGTCGGTGCGGTTCCTCGACCCCTGCCGAGGGCGCGCAGCGCGTTGAGGATCACGGCGACGTCGATCCCCTCCTGCAGCAGGGCACCCACCGCCGGCGGAAGCCACCCGCCTGCGGCGATCGCCATCGCGACGAGCGACAGGGCGGTCCCGACGGACGCACTCTGCACCGCGATCCGGCGCGCACGCCGCGCGATCTCCATGGCGTCGGCGACCCGGTCGAGCCGGTCGGTCGTGAGGACGACGTCCGCCGCCTCCGAGGAGGCAGTCGCACCGCGGGCGCCCATCGCGACGCCGACATCGGCTGCGGCGAGCGCCGGAGCGTCGTTGATCCCGTCGCCGACCATCACGGTCGTGGCGCGATCCCGTTCGGCGCGCACCGCCCCGACCTTGTCGGCCGGGGTCTGGTTCGCTCGCACTTCATCGAGGCCGAGCACGGTGCCGACCTCGCGGGCCGGTTCCGCCCGGTCCCCGGTGAGCATGACGACGCGGTCGAGCCCTGCCGACCGCAGCCTGCGGATGGTCCGCGACGCATCCCGGCGTAGCGGGTCGCGCAGCACCACGGCGCCTGCGAGCTCGCCGTCGATCGCGGTCCAGGCGACAGCGCCGCCATCCAACCGAGCGCGGTCGATGACGGACCGGACCCATCCCGACTCGGCGGGTACGGCGCGCTTCCCCACCTCGACGAGCCGACCGTCGACCGTCGCCATGACGCCCCGCCCGGGCTGCTCACCCACTTCTTCGGGCATCGGCAGGTCGATGCGTCGTCGCCGAGCCTCGGTGACGATCGCCTCCGCCAGCACGTGCGGCGACAACTGCTCAGCGGCGGCGGCGAGGCGCAGCACCTCGGCGGGATCGCGTCCCGGTGCCACAGCGACCTCCACCACGCTGGGCCTGCCGATGGTGAGCGTTCCGGTCTTGTCCATGAGGAGCGTACGGGCGCGGCCGAGGTTCTCCAGCGCCCCGCCGCTGCGCACCACGACCCCGATCCGGGAGGCGCGCGAAAGGCCGGACACGATCGCCACCGGTGCCGCGAGGAGCAGCGGGCACGGCGTCGCCACCACGAGGACGGCCACCGCCCGCACCACGGACCCGCTGGCGAGCCACGCCAGACCGGCCACGGCGAGGGCGAGCGGGAGGAACCAGGCCGCGTACCGGTCGGCGAGGCGCACCACGGGCGCGCTTTCCGCACCCGCGGCCTGGGCGAGCCGGACGATCCCGGCATAGGTGCTGTCCTCGGCGATCGCGGTCGCGCGCAACTCGAAGGCTGATCCGGCGTTGACGACCCCACTGCGCACAGGCTCGCCGACGTTGCGCTCGACGAGCAGCGGCTCGCCGGTGAGGACGGACTCATCCAGCACCGCATCGGCCCGCTCGACCCGGCCGTCGACCGGTACGACCTCGCCGGGCCCCACCACGAGCAAGTCGTCGACGACCACCTCGGCGAGGGGCACCACCTCGGCGGTCTCACCGGTTCGCCTGCGCGCCGAGCGTGGCGCGTGCTCCAGCAAGGCACGCAGGTCGCGTGAGGCCCGTCGCTCGGCGGCCGAATCGAGGGCCTGCCCAGTGGCGACCATGACTGCGATCAGCGCCCCGGCGAGGAACTCGTGCACCGCCAGCGTGCCGAGCAGCGCGATGACGGCGAGCAGGTCCACGCCCGCGCGACCACGCCGGAGTGCGGCGACGACCCACGCCAGCGAGGGCACCACCGCGGCCAGCGTGCCCGCCACCCAGCAGGCTTCGGCGACCGGCTGCCAGCCGAGCAGCCAGGCGATGCCGCCGGCGGCGAACGCACCGAGCGTGACCGCGAGGAACACGCGTTCCCGGCGCCGCCGCCAGGCATCCGAGGAAGGGACCGTCGCCACTGTTCGAGCATCGGTGCGGGCACCGGATCGAAACAGAGCCGGCAGGACCCTCCGACCAGGACCAACGGCCTCCTGCGGGCCCTTGATCACCGCATCGAGACCGCGCCGCAGCCATTGCCACGCACCCGACGCGCGCCGCGGCGTGGTCACGACCTTCCGAGAGGCCGCAGGATGTCGCGCCGGGTCACGATGCCGGCGAGCCGGTGGAACCCGTCGACGACCGGGACCGCCCGCAGGTCGTGCTCATCCATCAACCGGAGCGCGTCCGCCACGAACTCGTGGCGCTGCACCGTGACCACATCCCGTTCTATGAGGCCCCCGACGGTGCGCGCACGCCGATCGCTGAGCGGGTCGGGCAGCAGGTGCCGCTCCGACACGATGCCGACCAGCCGACCGCCGCCGACCACGACCGGCAGCGCGGTGAAGCCGTGACTGGTCAGATCCTCGACCGCCAGATCGACCGGCCAGTCCTCACGCGCGGTGAGGACCGGCGCCGTCATGACGTCGCGCACGAAGGTGCCAGGCCGAGGACCGCCGGTCAGAGGCACGACCGGCGTCGAGCGACGCAACCGCCTCCACAAGCGGTACGCCGGCAGGGTCCTCCTCGCCACGTCGACGGGCGTGCGTTCCTGTACGGCCATGACGTTCCGCGTCAGGACATCGGAGACCCGACGTGATCATGCAACTTCGCCATCTCCCCGGGTGCAGGGAGATGTTCGGTCGGATCCGCCACGTTGGACCACGGCCGTCGGGGCTCTCGCGGCCGGGCCCCGTCGCAGGCTCCGCCTGCCCGTTCGCCCGGTGAGGTCAGGCCGAGCGGCCCTGGTGACCGACCTCGACGTCGCCCATCGTGGTCCTGCCGATCCGAGAGGTGTTGCCGTGACGATGGACAACCGAGAATCGTCGGATCGCGTCATCGACGTCAGTTCGATGCCGCCGGCGCGGGCGCTGGGCTGGCTCGCCGGCTGTGCCGTTCTGTCGTTCGTGGTGTCCTTCGTCGGCACCGATCTGCTCGGCCTGCACCACGATCTGTACTACCTGCTGTACTTCACGATCCTGCTCGCCTACCTCGCCGCGTTCGTCGCCCGCAGCGGCATCGCCTGGCGGCGGGTGCTCGCCCAGAACCTGGGATGGAGCGTCGGCGTCGGCGTTCTCGTCGGCGCAGCGGTGGCCCGGCAGATCCTGACCCAGCCGGGAACCGTCCGCCCGTCGGGCGCGTACCTCGCGTTCGAGGTGGTATGGCGCGGTGTCGTCTACGGGGTCGTCGATGCGCTCGTCCTCTTCGTCTTCCCGGCGCTCGTCGCGCTGCTGCTGCTCCGGGGCGACAGGAGGGGCTTCGCACGCAAGGTCGCCTTCGCCGGGCTGACGTTCGTCTGCTCGCTGCTGGTCGTGACCACCTATCACATCGGATACTCCGAATTCCGCGGCGACAAGCTGCTGCAACCCCAGATCGGCGCGGTCCTGTTCAACCTCCCGGCGATGCTCACCGGGAACCCGGTGGGCTCTGTGATCGCCCACGGCACGGCGCACGTGACCGCCGTCCTGCACCAGTACTACGGCGGCGGCCAAGGGTTCCTCCCACCCGGGCTCACACCCGGCTCCCCGAGTGGCACCCGGGGAGCGGCCGGAGCGCCTGTGTCGGCCGGTTGGCTGGCGCTCATGGCGGCTGTGGTGACACTCGGGCGCAACCGCATCGTCCACTGACCTCGTCGACCTCATCACCTCGGAGCGGCCATGAACACCGCAGATCCTCACCTCGTCCGCGCGCTGTCCGACCCCGACGCGTCCGACCCCGGCCACAGCGGCGGGAAGGGCGCGAATCTCGCCGCACTCGTGCGGGCCGGGCTCCCCGTGCCTGCCGGCTTCGTGGTGGGCACGTCGGCCTACCGGCGATTCGTCCAGGAGAACCGGCTGGACGTCCCGATCGGGCGGGAGATCGCGCGGCTGAGCGACGACCCGGCCACCGCGGAGGCCGCCTCGCAGCGGCTGCGTCAGGAGTTCGAGTCGGCCGGGATCCCCGGCTGGCTACGCGAGTCGGTCGAGGCCGCGTACCGCGCGCTCGGCGAGGGGCCGGTGGCCGTACGCTCCTCGGCCACCGCCGAGGACCTGCCGGAGGCCAGCTTCGCCGGTCAGCAGGAGACGGTGCTGGACGTCGTGGGCACCGACGAGCTCTGCGCCGCCGTCCGGCGCTGCTGGTCGTCGCTCTGGACGACACGGGCCATCGCCTACCGCCGTCGCAACGGCATCGAGCACGAGCAGGTCGCGGTGGCCGTCGTCGTGCAGCGCATGGTGCCCGCCGAGGTGGCCGGTGTCCTGTTCACCGCGGATCCGGTGTCCGGGCGGCGTGACCACGTCGTGGTGGAGGCGGCAGCGGGGCTCGGTGACGCGGTGGTGAGCGGGAAGGTCACCCCCGACCGCTGGGTCGTCGACGCGTCCAGCGGAACCGTGGTGACGCGACCGGAGCGCAACTCCAGCGGGCTGACCGAGGATCAGCTCGCCGACGTGGTGGAGCTGGGGTTGCGGGCCGCCGCGGAGTTCGGCTCGCCGCAGGACGTCGAGTGGGCCCTGGCCGACGGCCGATGCCGGCTGCTGCAGTCCCGGCCGATCACCTCGCTGTTCCCGCTGCCACCCGCGCGGGACGACGACGGGTTGCGCGTGTACCTGCCGGTCACCCTCGTCGCCCAGGGCTTCACCGAGCCGATGACCCCCGCGGGCAACGCGTTCTTCCGGGCGATGGCGAGCCTCTGGGTCGGCTACTGGACCACCGGCTCACGGCACGTCGACCCCGAGATCGCGCCGCCGTGGCTGCCGACGGTGCTGGGGCGGCTGTTCGTCGACTTCACACCGATCCTGCAGCGCAGGTGGCTGGCGCACCAGGTGATGTCCAGCATGGCGATGAAGGACCCGACCACCAGCGCCGTCCTGCAGGAGTGGCTGGAGCGCAACGCCGACCGCCTCCCCCGTCCGATCCGCGGGACGACGGCGCGCCGGCTGGTCCGTCGGGCGCCGGAGGCACTGTCCGCGCTGGGCGGCTTCGCCTCGGCGATCGCCGCCCCGAGCCGCCACCGTCGCCGCGTGCTGGGCCGGGCCGAGGCCGAACTGGTCGGCCGCGACCAGGAGGCCGCGCGACGGTCCACACCGCTCGCGCAGGTGGACTTCGTCGATCGGGTCCTGCCCGCCGCCACGCTCGACCTCATCACAGTGCAACTCCCCGCCGTGTACGCCGAGATGCTGTCCAGGACCGGTGCGGAGTGGTTGGTTCGCCGCTGGCTGGGCTCGTCGCCCGGACTGGAACCGGTGCGCCGGTGGCTGCCGCACAACCCGACCCTGGCCATGGGCGCGGAACTGGCACGGCTGGCCCACATCCACGCCGCCACCGGCACCGAACCGTCAGCGAATGACGCCGACGTGCGCGAGTTCCTCGAGGTCTACGGTCACCGGGCACCCGACCGGGAGATCGACCTCGGCCTGCCGCGGCTCACCGAGGATCCGGCGTACATCGTCGAGCTTATCCGGGGCTACGTGCGCTCCGGCGACGCCCAATCGCGCTTCGAAGCCGGTGAGGCGGCGGCCCGGGTGGCGGCCGACGAGCTGGTCGCCTCGGTGCGACGGGCCAAGGGTCGACCGCACGCCCTCGTCCTGCGGATCCTGCTGCGCTGCTCCCGGGAACTGGGTGGGCTGCGCGAGTGGCCCAAGTTCGACATGGTGCGCGCGATCGCGCTCGGTCGCCGCACGCTGCGGCGAGTCGGCACCGCCCTGGTCTCCGACGGCCGGCTCGACGACCCCGACGACGTCTTCTTCGTCGACCCCGCCGACCTGAGAGCCACGCTGGCCGGCGACGAGCGCGACCTGCGAGCATCGGTGATCGCCAACCGGCACGAGTACGAGCACGAGCTCAGCCGCCGGGCCGTTCCGCGACTGCTCGTCAGTGACGGTGAAACCGTCTACGGACCGGCCACCGCGCCGGTGGCCGAACGGCCCGGCGTCCTGACAGGCACGCCGGTCTCGCCCGGCGTCCACGAGGGTGTGGTCCGGGTGCTGGACTCGCCCGTCGGAGCGCAGCTGCGGCCCGGCGAGATACTGGTCGCCGCCACCACGGACCCGGGCTGGACCCCGCTGTTCCTGCTCGCGGGCGCCCTCGTGATGGAGGTCGGGGGTGTGGTCTCGCACGGCGCCGTCGTGGCGCGCGAGTACGGCCTTCCCGCCGTGGCTGCGGTCGCGGACGCGACGAGCCGGCTGCGTACGGGCCAACGGGTGCGGGTCGACGGCGGCGACGGGACGGTCACCGTGCTGGAGCCGGACCAGTTCGCCGCACCGCCCCAGGCGATCGGGATGACGCGGTCGACCGCATCGCCACGACCACCAGCCTCCGCGCGATCCGCGGAGACCGCACCGGGAGCGCCGCGGGTGTGAGGCTCGGACTCCCCCTCCGCGAAGCGGTAGAGCGAGAGAGTCGCACGGACTGCGTCCGCATCGAGAGGAAGGCTCGGCCATGGATCAGCAAAGGCCCCGCATCGTCGTCGGCGTCGACGACTCGCCGGGCAGCCGTGCCGCCCTCGACCACGCCCTGCGCAAGGCAGCCTGGCGCGACGCGTCCGTTGAGGTGATCACCGCGCTGGCGCCCCCTGAGTTCTGGCTTCCGCTCGCCGGCCCGCCCGCGATCGCCCTCGACGACGTCCGAAAGGAGATGCGCGAGCGGACGGCCGAGACCGTACGGGAGGTGGCCGAGCAGCTCGAGGGCACGCTCCCCCAGACGCCACCGGTGACGATCTCGGCGGTGGTCGGCAGCGCGGCCGAAGCGCTCATCCAAGCCGCGGAAGGAGCCGAGCTCCTCGTCGTCGGGAGCCGCGGCCATGGCGGATTATTCACCCGCCACCCCGGACGAACGGGCACCGCACGATCGGGCCGTTCAGCCCTACGGGAACGGTGACTCGCGGACGACGATGGTCGCCGCGTGAGCCAACAAGGGGGGATCCAGGTGTCGGCCACCGTTGCCGCTCAGCTCGCGCGAGACTCGGCGCTGCGCCGGAGGGACGTGAGCGCGGCTCGCATGATGTGCCGGACGAACGGCCGGACGAGCACCCAGTAGAGCCTGAACCGGCGGGCCGCCGCCGCATCGCCGGTCGCTGTGCGGGCCTCGTAGGAGATCAGGGTGCGGGTGGTGCCGTAGGGCCGCACCGAGAAGCTGGCGGCGATCCGTCCCCACCCGGGCTCGTCGAACGCGGCGAACTGCTGCGGGGTCATCCCTGAGACGTCGTACCACTCGATGTCGGGCTGCCAGAACCGCCCGACCGCACCCTGCGCGATCTCCCGCTCGGCGCTCTCGCCGAGCGACAGCCACCCCTCGACCTCCGGCCCATCGCCGGTGAGGAGCAGGTGCCGCGGCAGCTCGGGCGGCCCCGCACGGCCGAACCGCGCCGCAACCCGCGCCGGCAGGCCGCGGACGAACACCGCCGCGTCCATCAGCGGCGTGTGGACCTGCATCAGGTCCAGCTCCCGCAGTGCCTTCCACGTGGTGGCGACATCGGCGTCGGCCACCGTGTGCTCGATCAACATCACGTCGAACCGGGGCAGGAAACGATCGATCAGCATGTCGACCGGTCGCGTCGGTGCCCGGTCACCGACCTCGCTCATGGGATGAGCCCTCCTCCGGCGCGTCCGGCGCCAGGACGAAGTAGTGCGGGGCCCTCGGCCCGGCCGCTAACACAGGAGGTCGCGGCGGGTCACGATGCCGGCCAGCCGGCCGGTTCCGTCCACCACCGGGACGGCGCGCAGCTCGTGCACCGCCATCGAGCGGACCACGTCGGACACGGGCTCATCGGGCCGTGCGGTGATCACATCCCGCTTCATGACCCCGCCGACCGTGTGCGCCCGCCGGCCGGTGAGCGGATCGGGCAGCAGGTGCCATTCCGTGACGATGCCGATCACCCGATCGTCGTCGTCGACGACCGGCAGGGCTGTGAACCCGTGACCCGTCAGCTCCTTCGCGGCCCGCTCCACCGACCAGTCCTCGTGCGCGGCGACGACCCACGTCATGACGTCCTGCGCGGTCGTCCTGCGGGAGGGACCGCGCAGCGGCGACACGGGCGCCGGGCGGCGCAGCCACTTCCACACGCGGTAGGTCGGTCCCCTCCGGCGCGCCCACTCCGGTTCGCCGAGCAGGTCCCGGCGCGTCACGATGCCGACCAGCAGGTCGGTGTCGTAGCCCTCGACGACGGGGAGGGCCCGAAACCCGTAGGTCACCATCCGGTGGCTCGCCACGCTGGCGGCGAGGTGCCGGGGCACGCTGATCACGTCCGTCGTCATGACGTCGCCCACGGTCCGCCCGTCCCCCGGTTCGGGCGGCAGCAGGTCCGCCTCCGTGACGATGCCGACCAGCCGGCCCCGGTGGTCCCGGACGGGGAGGGCGAAGAACCCCCGCGAGAGCAGCGTCCTCCTCGCCACCTCGATCGGTGTGCTCTCCTGCACCGCCACGACGTTCCTCGTCATGACGTCGGAGACCCGTACGGTCATCGCGCCACCCGCCGCGGCACGGCGAGGGCCACGAGGAGCGCTCCGATCAGCAGCGCCACGCCCGCACCGATGAACAACCCGATCCACACCCAGCGCAGCGCCGGAGCGGTCACGGCCGCCGAGAGGTCCGCGACCACCGGCCGCGTGGCGTCGGCGTTCATCACCACCACGCTCCAACGCCCGTCGGTGGCCCGCCACACGAGCTGCTGCTCGCCCGGACCGGCCGCCGAGGCCGCCCAGAACGGCTGGTCGGCCGGCAGCGTCGCCGGTGCGCCGCCCGCGATGCGCTGCTGCACGGCGCGGCCGCGGTCGGTCATGTCGGTCAGCTGCTCCCGCTCGACGGTGCCGAGGTAGCCCTCCACGTCCGCGGCCGGACCGATCCCGACGAACACCCCGTCGGCGTCCTGCCCCGTCGCGCGGACCCGGACGTCACCGAGCACCCCGCCCAGGTCGGGGGTCCCCGCGTCCGCACGCAGCTCCACCGGGTCGAACACGAGCGCGTACCCGCTGGAGGTGAACGTCCTGGTCGGGGTGCCGAGGAAGCCGTCGGCGTCGCGGCCGGCCTGGTCGGCCACCAGCAGGGCGGTCCCGCCCGCCGCGGCACCCGTGCCGCCCACGAGCAGCAACGACCCGATCACCACCATCACGACGCGGCCGGCCGTCCACGAGGAGCGCCGCGGCGGCCCCAGCGGAGCCGAGGAGACCTGCGGGGACTCCGGCGCGGCAGACCGCTCCGCGGCGTCGGTCACGGCGAGCGAACCCGGCTCCGCACCGCCCATGTCGAGCCGGAACGGCGGGTACGCGTCGGTCATCAACGCCGCGTAGGCCGCGACCCGCAGCACCCAGCGGTGCATCCCGAGCAGCAGGTCGAACACACCACGCGGGTAGCGCCCGGTGAACAGCAGCGCGATCGCCGCGAAGAAGGCGAGCAGCCCGATCAACCCGCCGGCGAACGACCACACGCCGTCGGAGCCGTTCTGGGGCGCCCACGTCCCCGACCGGTACGCGACGTAGGTGCCTCCGCCCATGAAGAACGCGATCACCAGGTAGTGCGGCAACGCCAGCAACCACCACTTGACCAGCACCAGGCCCCGGGACAGGTGCTCCGGACAGGCGATCTCCAGGGTCGCCGGATAGTCGGGCACGTCCCGCAGGGTGAACGGCGGGTACCGGTCCGTGCCGAGCGCGCCGTAGGCGTAGTAGCCGACCCGCCACGACCAGCGCAGCACACCCACGTTGAACTCGAAGATCGCAACCGGGTACCGGCCGCTGATCAGGATCGCGAAGAACGCGACCACGCTGAGCACCGCGAACGCCACCCACAGGAAAGCCAGCACCACCACGTGCGGCAGCACCAACAGCCACTTCACCAGCCACAGCCACCGGCTGAGCGGGGCGTCCAGGCGCGCGGTCACGCGCACCGGACTGACGACTCCGGATGTCATCCCGACCACCAGCTACTTCCTCAACCGGTCCATCTCGCGACGGATCTGCTCCTCGGTCGGCTCCCCACGGCCGTACACGTCCCAGGCGTGGCCGGCCACGCCGATTCCCCACGCGAAGATCGGGAACACCGGCCAGAAGAAGCCCGCCCCGGTGAACCACCAGATCCCGATCAGGAACAGGTTCACCGCCAGGTAGATCGCGACGTGCCCGGGGAAGTCGCGCCGCGCGCGCAGCCGCTGCACCGCCCTCGTACGCAGCTCGTCGCCGGTCTCGGGCCGGGAGTCGTGATCGTCGTCCACGTCCGCCACCTCCTGTGTTAGGCGACGGATCGTCGGCCGGACGGGAGGCGCGCACCATGGCCGTCCGGCCTCCCGTCGCCGGGACCATCGCCCGATCGCCGCCCCGGAGATGGGCCGAGAGGCCCGGGCGACCAGGCCCGCACGCCCCTGGGGTCGCCGACGCGTTCTGGCCGACGCTCGTGGTGGCGACTGGAGGGGTGCCGATGGTGGGGATGAGCACCGCGACCGAACCCGCGTCGGTGTGGGCGCACGCGCGGCGGACGCTGTCCGGACTCCCGGACGGGGCGGGGTTGAACATCGCGTACGAGGCCGTGGACCGGCACGCCGCCGGCCCCCGGGCGCGGGTGACGGCGCTGCGGTGGCTGGACCGCCGGATGTCGGTCTCGGAGATCAGCTACGCCGAACTCGCCGACCGGACGGCCAGGTTCGCTAACGCGCTCGACGCGCTCGGAGTCCGGCCGGGCGAGCGCGTGTTCACCCTGCTCGGGCGGACCCCGGAGCTCTACGTGGCGGTGCTCGGCTCGCTCAAGGCGCGCTGCGTGGTCTCGCCCCTGTTCGCGGCGTTCGGCCCGGAGCCGGTGGCGCAGCGGATGCACCTGGGCGACGCGGTCGTTCTCGTGACGAGCCCCGCGCTGTACCGGCGCACCATCGCGCCGATCCGGGGCCGGCTCCCCGCGCTGCGGCACGTGCTGCTCACCGGTCCTGCCCGGCCCGACGTACTCGAGCCCGGCACGCACGACATGGCCGCGCTGCTGGCGCAGGCCTCGCCCGACCACGTGATCGGCCCGACCGATCCGCAGCAGCCCGCGCTGCTGCACTTCACCAGCGGCACGACCGGCACGCCGAAGGGTGCGCTGCACGTGCACGAAGCGGTCGTCGCGCATGCGGCGACCGCGCGCGAGGCGCTCGACCTGCGCGCGGACGACCGGTTCTGGTGCACGGCGGACCCCGGCTGGGTGACCGGGACCTCGTACGGCATCGTCGCGCCCCTTGTCATCGGCGCGACGCTGCTGAGCGACGAGGGCGAGTTCGACGCCCGCCGCTGGTACACGCTCCTGGAGCGGGAGCGGGTCACCGTCTGGTACACCGCGCCGACGGCGATCCGGATGCTCATGCGCCGGGGAGCCGAGGAGGCCGCGCGGCACGACCTGAAAGCACTGCGCGTGATCGCGAGCGTCGGCGAGCCGCTCAACGCCGAGGCCGTCCGCTGGGGTGCCGCCGTGCTGGGCCGACCGGTGCACGACACCTGGTGGCAGACCGAGACCGGCGCGATCATGATCGCCAACCCGGCCGGCTCGGACGTGTGCCCCGGCGCGATGGGCCGCCCGCTGTCCGGCATCGAGGCCGCGCTCCTGCAGCAGGGCTCGGACGGCCGGGCGCTCGTCGATCCCGACGGCCACGTCCGCGTCCTCGACGGCCAGGCTCAGGGCGAGCTGGCGCTGCGCGCGGGCTGGCCCTCGATGTTCCGCACCTACCTCGACGCCCCCGAGCGCTACGCGCGCGCCTTCGCCGACGGCTGGTACCTGTCCGGCGACATCGCCCGCCGCGACGCCGACGGGCGCTACTGGTTCGTCGGCCGCGCCGACGACGTGATCAAGTCCGCCGGGCACCTCGTCGGGCCCTTCGAGGTGGAAAGCGCCCTCATGACGCACCCGGCCGTCGCCGAGGCCGGCGTGATCGGCAAGCCCGACGCGGTCGCCGGTGAGCTGGTGAAGGCGTTCGTCACGCTGAGAGCCGGGTTCGAGCCCACCGAGGAGCTGCGCACCGAGCTGCTCGGTTTCGGGCGCCAGGCGCTCGGCGCCGTCGCCCCGAAGGAGATCGCCTTCGACGACGCACTCCCCCACACCCGCAGCGGCAAGGTCATGCGGCGCCTGCTCAAGGCGCGGGAGCTCGGCCTCCCGGAAGGTGATCTCTCGACATTGGAGGTGAACACGTGAACGAGACGAAGGACCGGTTCGAGCTGTTCACCGAGATGCTGCGCATCCGGCGGTTCGAGGAGCGCTGCGTCGAGCTGTACAGCGCCGCCGCCATCCGGGGGTTCATGCACCTGTGCATCGGCGAGGAGGCCGTCGCCGTCGGCGTGCTGCGCGCGCTCGGCGACGCCGACGCCGTGGTCTCGACCTATCGCGAGCACGGGCACGCACTTGCCCGCGGGCTGCCGATGGAGGCCGTGCTGGCCGAGATGTTCGGCCGCGTCACCGGTACGAGCCGGGGCCGCGGCGGCTCGATGCACCTGTTCGACGCCGCCCGGCGCTTCTACGGCGGCAACGCGATCGTCGGCGGCGGGATCCCGCTCGCCGTCGGCCTGGCACTCGCGGACGCGATGCAGGGCCGCCGGCAGGTCACCGCATGCCTGTTCGGCGACGGCGCCATGGCGGAGGGCGAGTTCCACGAGTCGGTCAACCTCGCCGCGCTGTGGCGGCTGCCGGTCGTCTTCTGCTGCGAGAACAACCAGTACGCGATGGGCACCGCGCTGGCGCGCTCGCACGCGCACACCGACCTCGCACTGCGCGCCGCGTCCTACGGGATCCGGTCGTGGACCTGCGACGGGATGGACGTGCTCGCCACTCGCGACGCGGCCCGCCGCGCCGTCGACACCGCCCGCGACGGCGGGGGCCCCTGCTTCCTCGAGCTGCGCACCTACCGCTTCCGCGCGCACTCGATGTACGACGCCGACCGCTACCGCGATCCCGCCGAGATCGCCGCATGGCGCGAGCGGGACCCGATCGAGCTGCTGGCCGCCGCGCTGGGCGCCGACCGCGAGCTCGACGACGCGGGCCGCGACGCGATCGAGGCGGAGGTGGCCGAGGAGATCGACAGGGCCGTCGCCGCGGCCGAGGCCGGGCCGATGGAGCCGGTGGAGGACCTCGTCCGCTTCGTCACCTCGGAGCGGTCATGAGCGAGCTCCCCGTCGTCACCGGGCTCACCGACCCGGAAGCGGTCGACCCCGCTCGCACGGGGGGCAAGGGTGCGAACCTCGCCCGGCTCACCCGGGCCGGCCTCCCGGTGCCCGCGGGCTTCGTCGTGGGCACATCCGCCTACCGCCGGTTCGTCCGGGAACACGGTCTGGACGTCCCGATCGGGCAGGAGATGTCCCGGCTGGACGACGACCCCGCATCCGTCGAGGCGGCCTCGCAGCGCCTGCGGCAGGCGTTCGAGTCGGCCGCGCTCCCGGAGTGGCTTCGCGAGGCGGTCGAGGCGGCGTACCACGCGCTCGGGGCTGGGCCGGTCGCGGCGCGTTCCTCGGCCACCGCCGAGGACCTGCCGCAGGCCAGCTTCGCCGGTCAGCAGGAGACGGTGCTGGACGTCGCCGGGGCCGCCGAGCTCGGTGCCGCCGTCCGGCGGTGCTGGTCGTCGCTCTGGACGACACGGGCCATCGCCTACCGCCGCCGCCACGGCATCGGGCACGAGCAGGTCGCGGTGGCCGTCGTCGTGCAACGCATGGTGCCCGCCGAGGTCGCCGGCGTCCTGTTCACCGCGGACCCGGTGACGGGCCGGCGGGACCACGTCGTCGTCGAGGCGGCCGCCGGGCTCGGTGAGGCGGTGGTGAGCGGACGGGTCACGCCCGACCGCTGGGTCGTCGACGCCCGGACCCGGTCCGTCCTGACGCGCCCGGACCGCGAGTCGGCGGGGCTCCCCACCGACCTGCTCGACCGCGTGGTCGGCCTGGGAGTGCGGGCCGCCGAGGCGTTCGGCTCCCCGCAGGACGTCGAGTGGGCCGTAGCCGACGGGCGCTGCTGGCTGCTGCAGTCCCGGCCGATCACCTCGCTGTTCCCCCTGCCACCCGCGGCGGAGGGGGCCGGCTTGCGCGTGTACCTGCCGGTGACGCTCGCCGCCCAGGGCTTCGCCGAACCGATGACCCCGGCGGGCAACGCGTTCCTCCGGACGCTGGCGGGCGGCTGGGTCGGGTACTGGCTCACCGGCTCACGGCGCAACGAGCACCAGGCCGCGCCGCCGTGGCTGCCGACCGTGCTGGGGCGCCTGTTCGTCGACATCACACCGTTGCTGCAACGCCCACGGCTCGCGGACCGGGTGATCTCGGGCATGCGCATGAAGGACCCGACCACCAGCACGGCCCTTCGGGAGTGGCTGGAGCGCAATGCCGACCGCCTCGCCCGTCCGGTCGGCCACACGGCAGTGCGCCGTTTGACCCGGTGGGCGCCGGAGGCGCTGTCGCTGCTGGCCGGCCTCGTGACGGCGATCGCCGCCCCGCGGCACCACCGACGCAGGGTGCTGTCCAGGACCGACGCAGGACTGGCCCGCCTCGAACGGGAGGCCGCGCGGCGGTCCACACCGCTCACGCAGGCGGAGTTCGTCGATCGGGCTCTGCCGGCCGCCACCCTCGACCTGATCACCGACCAGCTGCCCGCCGTGTACGCCGAGATACTGGCGAGGGCCGGTGCGGAGTGGTTGGTCCGCCGCTGGCTGGGCTCGTCGGCCGGACCGGAACCGGTGCGCCGCTGGCTGCCGCACGATCCGACCCTGGCGATGGGAGCGGAACTCGCACGGCTGGCACGGGCCCACGCCGTCGCCGGCACCGAACCGTCGGCCACCGGCCCCGACGTGCAGGAGTTCCTGCGGGCCTACGGCCACCGGGCGCCGGACCGGGAGATCGACCTCGGCCTGCCACGGCTCGCCGAGGACCCGGCGTACGCGGTCGAGCTGATCCGGGGTTACCGGCGCGCCGGGGCCGGCGGCGACGCCCTCGCGCGGTTCGAGGCGGGAGCGGCGGCGGCCCGGGTCACGGCCGACGAGCTGGTCGCGGCGGTACGACGGACCCGGGGACGACCACACGCCATCGTCCTGCGGGCCCTGCTGCACCGATACCGGGAGCTGGGCGGGCTGCGGGAGCGGCCCAAGTTCGACATGGTGCGCGCGATCGCGCTCGGCCGCCGCACCCTGCGGCGGGTCGGCGCCGCCCTGGTCGCCGACGGCCGGCTCGACGACGCCGACGACGTCTTCTTCGTCGACCCGGTCGACCTGCGGGCCGTCCTGGCCGGCGAGCAGCGCGACCTGCGGGCACTCGCCGGGGCGAACCGGCACGAGTTCGAGCGCGAGGTCGGCCGGCGGGCCGTCCCCCGCCTGCTCGTCAGCGACGGCGAGACCGTCTACGGGCCGGCCGCCACCCACACGGCACAGCGACCCGGCGTCCTGGTGGGGACCGCGGTCTCCCCCGGGGTCCACGAGGGTGTCGTGCGCGTGCTGGACTCGCCGGTCGGGGCCGAGCTGCAGCCCGGTGAGGTACTGGTCGCCGCCAGCACGGACCCCGGCTGGACGCCGCTCTTCCTCCTCGCGGGTGCCCTCGTGATGGAGGTCGGCGGTGTCGTCTCGCACGGGGCCGTGGTCGCTCGCGAGTACGGGCTCCCCGCGGTGGCCGCGGTCGCGGGCGCGACGAGCCGGCTGCGCACCGGGCAACGCGTGCGGGTCGACGGCGGTGACGGGACGGTCACCCTGCTGGACCCGGCCGAGCCCGCCGCGCAGGCGATCCCCATGACGCCCACCGGAGCGCACTCATGACCACCACGACGACCTTCCGGGAGGCCTTCCGCGCCGGGCTACGCGAGTCGCTCTCCGGCGACGAGCGCGTGTTCCTGATGGGCGAGGACGTCGGCCGCTACGGCGGCTGCTTCGCGGTGAGCCAGGGCCTGCTCGAGGAGTTCGGGCCCGAACGGATCCGGGACACCCCGTTGTCGGAGTCGGCGTTCGTCGGCGCCGGGATCGGCGCCGCCCTGGGCGGGATGCGGCCGATCGTCGAGATCATGACGGTGAACTTCAGCCTGCTCGCGCTCGACCAGATCCTCAACAACGCCGCCACCCTGCTGCACATGTCGGGCGGCCAGCTCGCCGTACCGCTCGTCGTGCGGATCCCGACCGGCCCCGGCCGCCAGCTCGCCGCCCAGCACTCGCACACCCTCGAGGGGTGGTACGCGCACATCCCGGGGTTGCGCGTGCTCGCGCCGGCCACGCCGGCCGACGCCCGCGGGATGCTCGCGCCCGCACTCGCGGACCCCGACCCGGTGTTGATCTTCGAGCAGATCGGGCTCTACGGCACGTCCGGCGAGCTCCCCGACGACGGCGGCCCGGTCGACATCACGCACGCAGCGGTCCGGCGTCCCGGGACCGACGTCACGCTCGTCGGCTACGGCGGCTCGCTCCCGACCGCGCTGGCCGCCGCAGAGGAGCTCGCCGCCGACCGGGTGGCCGCCGAGGTCGTGGACCTGCGGGTGCTGCGTCCCCTCGACGAGGCGACGGTGCTCGACTCGGTGCGGCGGACCCACCGGCTCGTCGTCGTGGACAACGCCTGGCGGAGCGGGAGCATCTCCGCCGAGGTCGCCGCCCGGGTCGCCGAGAAGGGGCTGTACGACCTCGACGCCCCGATCGAACGCGTCTGCGGGGCCGAGGTGCCCCTCCCCTACCCGCGCCACCTCGAGGAGGCCGCGCTCCCCGCGGTCGCCGACGTGGTGGCCGCCGCCCGACGGGCGATCGGCTGATCATGGCCGAGTTCCGCATGCCCGCCCTCGGGGCCGACATGGAGTCGGGCACGGTCGTGGAATGGCTGGTCGCCCCGGGTGACCAGGTGCACCGCGGTGACGTGGTCGCGGTCGTCGACACCGACAAGGCGGCCATCGACGTCGAGTGCTTCGCGGACGGCGTCGTCGACCGGCTGCTGGTGCAGGCGGGGCAACGGGTCGCGGTCGGCACACCGCTCGCGCTGATCGACAGCAACGGTGCCGGCGCCGTCCCGCGCGCGACGGAGCCGCCCCCGCCGCCCGAGCCCTTCCCCCCGGAGCCGCCGCCCGAGCCGGTTCCACCGCCCGAGCCCGTTCCACCGCCCGAGCCGCCGCTGCCCCCCGAACCGCCGCCTCCGGAGGCGCCGCCCCCGGCCGAAGGCGGTGCACCGGCCGTGCGTTCGCCGCTCGCCCGCAAGCGCGCCGCCGAGGCGGGAGTGGACCTGGACACCGTGCCGGGCACCGGTCCCGGGGGGTCCATCACCCGGGCGGACGTCGAACGGGCCATCGAGCACCGGGGAGCACCGAGGACGCAGGGCCGTCCACACCGCCGTGCCGCCGCGGCGCCGCCCGCCGTCCCGGCCCGGCCGCGCATCTCCCCCTACGCCCGCCGGCTGGCCGCCGAGCGCGGCGTCGATCCCGGGACACTCCACGCGCCGGGTCCGGACGGCGTCGTGCGGGCCCGTGACGTCCCGGCCACCGCACCGCCCCGGCGGGCGGCGCGCCCGGGGGACGCGGCACGCCGAGCCACTGCCGCGCTGATGGCCCGGGCCAACCGGGAGATCCCGCACTACCACCTCGGCCTCGACATCGACCTGGGCCCGGCGCTGGAGTGGCTGCGCGAGCACAACCGCGCGATCCCCGTCGCCGAGCGGGTGCTGCCGGCGGCGGTGTTGCTGCGCGCCGTCGTGCAGGCCGCACGGGCCGTCCCGGAGCTGAACGGGCACTGGATCGAGGACCGCTTCGTCCCCGGCGAGGCCGTGCACCTCGGCGTCGCGGTGTCGCTGCGGGAGGGCGGCCTCGCCGTCCCGGTGGTCCACGACGCCGGCGCGCTCGGACTGGACGCGCTGATGGCCCGCACCCGCGAGTCCGCCGAGCGCGCGCGGACCGGACGGATGCGCTCGTCGGAGGCCTCCGGCGCCACGATCACCGTCACCAACCTGGGTGAGCTGGGCGTCGACCGCGTGGACGGGGTGATCCACCCGCCGCAGGTCGCTCTCGTCGGATTCGGCGCCGTCCGGCGCCGACCCTGGGCCGATGGCGACACCGTGACCGTACGGCCCGTCGTCACCGCCACCCTCGCCGCCGACCACCGCGCCTCCGACGGCGCCGTGGGCGCCCGCCTGCTGCGCGAGATCGACCGGCAGCTGCACCGACCCGAGGAGCTGTAGAGATGGACTCACCCGTCCGCATGACCGACGAGCAGGCCGAGGCCGTGGTCCGCGACGTCCTGCGCAGCGTCGCCCCCGGCCCCGCGCTCGACACGCTCGCCCCGCGCGACGACCTGCGCGAGACCCTCGGGCTCGACTCGCTCGACTTCCTGGCCGTCGTCACACGCGTCAGCGAACGCACCGGGCGGCGCATCGAGGAGGACGACTACGACCAGCTCGGCGACCTCGCCGGCTGGGTCGCCTACCTCGCGGCCTAGCCGTGCCCGACCTCCGCGACTTCCTCGCGCGGTTCCGCCCCGCCGGGACGCCCGGTGCCACAGCGCTGCGCGGAGCTGCACGGCTCCTCGAGGCTCGCATGCACCGGCGAGAGCGCCTCGTCGTCGGGCGGGATGTCGGTCTTTCCGTTCAGCTTGAGGATCAGCGGGACCTCGCCGGCGAAGTCCCACGAGAACTTCTGCGCCAGGCCGATCTGGATCGTCCTGAACGGTCGGCCGGACAACCGCGACCGAGCAGTGGGAACGGTGCAGCACAGCATGGCTGACCGAGCCGAGCACCAGGCCGGTGGCACCGCCCCTGCCGCGGGACCCGACCACCACCAGCTGGGCGCGGCGCGACTCCGCCACAAGCGCGTGCGCCGGGCGATCGCGCGTGACCAGGCGGTGCACGCGGACGACGGGGTACTTCTCCCCCCCAACCCGCCAGGCGCTCGGCGAGACCCGCATTCGCCTCGGCTTCCACGGCGTCCCAGTCCAGGGCCGGCGCGATCTTGGCATCGAGGATCAAGTCCCGCCACGTGTGCACGGCGATCAGTGGCACACCGCGAGCGCTCGCCTGCTCGTAGGCGAACGCCAGCGCGGCTTCGCTGAGCAGGGACCCGTCCACGCCGACGACGACCGGTCGCGAGCGGTCCTCGACCGGTGTCTCCTCCTCGGTGCGCACCAGCACGATCGGGCACCCGGCGTGCGCCGCCATGGCCGCAGCGACCGAGCCGAGCAGCAGCCCGCTGATCGCGCAGTAACCGCGGTCGCCGAGGACGAGCAGTTGCGCGCCCTGCGACTCCGCGCGCAGGACGGGGATCGGGAATCCTCCGATGAGGTCCGGCTCGACCTGCTCCCGCGGCAGCAACTCCGCCGCGAGCGCGGCGGCGTCGGCGAGCTGGCTCCGGGCAGCCCCGAGCATGACCTCGGGGGGTCCTCACCGACGCCGAAGCGGTCGATGGTCCGCCCGGCCTGCCAGGCGAACGCCGTCACCACGCGCAACGGCACGTTGCGACGTCCGGCCTCCCCGGCCGCCCACCGCACGGCGTTCAGTGCGTTCGTCGACCCGTCGATGCCGACGAGCACCGGGCGGCGGTGGTCCTCTACGTCCATGGGTTCCTCCGTAAGGTCGTTGATGTTCGGGACCGGACGTTCCGGACGCCCAGTACGGCGGGGTGTGCCTGATGGGTTCTTGCCCGTGAGGGTCTTCTGAGGAGTGGCCACTCTGTCGTTCGGGACGCCTTGGCCGCTGATTGAGATCTGCGCACGGCCGCTGCTTACGGAGCTGCAGGCGGGGTCGTCCAAGGGCTGCTGAGTTGTGAGGACAGGAGTCGCTAGGCGGTGGCGGGCAAGAAGTTGTGGGTCGGGATCGATGTGGGCAAGCAGTTCCATCACGGCTGCGCGGTCGACGCCGACGGGAAGACGGTGTTCTCCCGGAAGGTCAAGAACCGGCAGGCCGCGATCGAGGAGCTGATCACACGCACGACGATCAAAGCCGGCGCCGGAGCCGACGGCGGTGAGGTGGTGTGGGCGCTGGATATGACCTCGGGGTCCGCGGCGCTGCTGGTAGCGCTGTTGGTCTCGACCGGGCAGCCGGTGCGGTCGGTCCCGGGGCGGCTGGTCAACCGGATGAGCGGCGCGTTCACCGGGGAAGGAAAGAACCGACGCCAAGGATGCACGCACCATCGCCGAGACCGCCCGGCTGCGCGGCGATCTGGCCCCGGTCACCGTGCCCGACCAGCTCGTGGGTGACCTGCAGGTACTGACCGCGCGCCGGGAGGACCTGATGGCCGACTGGGTGCGCGGGGTCAACCGACTCCGCGAGCTGCTCGGTTCGATCTTCCCGGGCCTGGAGCAGGCCTTCGACTACTCGACCCGGTCGGCGTTGATCCTGCTCACCGGGTTTCAGACCCGGCCGGGCTGCGGGCAGCCGGCGAGGTGGGTGTAGCCGAGTACCTGCGCAGCCAACGGGCGTGGGCGCCGGGCATCCCGGCCATGGCCGCGACGGGGGTCGCCGTCGCGGTCGAGCAGGACCTGGTGTTGCCCGGTGAGGCGGTCACCGCGCCGCTAATCGCCCGGCTCGCCCGCCAGCTGCTGGACCTGGACCGCGAGATCAAGGACTTGGACAAGCAGCTCACCACCCGGTTCGGTGAGCACCCGCACGCGCCGATCATCACCAGCGTCGACGGGTTCGGCCCGGTCCTGGGCGCGGAGCTGCTCGCCGACACCGGCGGTGACCTGGCAACGGAGTTCGGCACCCCGAACCGACTGGCCGCCTACGCCGGCCTCGCGCCCGTGCCCCGCGACCCCGGGCGCGTCCGGGGCAACCTGCACCGCCCGCAGCCCTACCACCGCGGCCTGCGCCGAGTGTTCTACCTGGCGGCACCGTCGGCGATCAAACGACCCGACGGCCCATCGCGGGCGTTCTACCAGCGCAAACGGGACGAAGCGAAGCGTCACGTCCAGGCTCTGATCGCACTCGCCCGATGCCTGATCAACCTGGTCTGGGCCCTGATCCGCGACAACCGCACCTTCACCACCGAACCACCGACCCCGGCAGCTACGGCGGCTTGACACGATCATTGAAACTCCCCGGTCGTTCTCCAAGGCCAGGCTGATCCGAGGACGGTGCAGCCGGCAGTGGCTCCCGCCCCCTCGTCGACGGGCCTTCGGTCCCGTCCGGCTCGCCGCGGCCTCGGCCGCGAATGGACCCCCGGGCCGAACGGCCCGGAGAGCCGCGGCCTCGGGCCCCTGGTCCGAGGGCCGCGACCGCCCCAGGCTGAGGCGGTTGGAGGCCCGTGGAGGAGGTCGACCATGTCCGTCAGCTCGAAGGTCCCGGCGCTCGACCACGCGCTGCACGCCGCGAACACCTGGGTCCGCGACGTGGCGGGGCAGTTCCACACCGAAGATCGCGAATTCGCCTACCGGGTGCTGCGCGCGTGGCTGCACACCCTGCGCGACCGGTTGGGTGTCGAGGCTGCCGCTCATTTCGCAGCCCAGCTCCCCGACCTGGTCAGGGGCGTCTTCTATGCCGGGTGGAACCCCAGCGAGGTGCCGGCGCGGTACGACGCCGACGGCTTCCGCGCCCGGTTCGCCCACGACGCGGGAATCTCCGCGCACGACGTCTCCAAGGCGGCACCCGCCACCACCGCCGCGGTGCTGCGCCACCTCCCGCAGGCCCAGGTCGACAAGGCCTTCGAGCAGCTCCCCGAGGAGATCCGCGCGCTCCTGAGGCCGATGAGCGGCATCGCGCCGTGACGGTCACCGGACCGGCGATGCCGGATGCCGGATGCCGTGGCTACGGCATGCCGTTCCAGAGCTCACGTTCCGTGGCTCGAGGGTCGTCGACCACCTCTGCGGGGGTGTCGAACCGCATCGTCGCCCGACGGGCGAGGTCGTAGCGCGGCCAGCCGGGATCCCCTTCCCTCGCGAACGCGACCCAGGCCGCGTGCATGGCGTCGGCGAGCGGCTGGGGAGGATCCGCGCCCAGCGCGGGCCCCAGCACCGGCCGGAACGACGGGTCGAGGGTGTCGAAGACGAACGGGATCTCCAGCCCGTGGCAGGCGCCCAGCAGCCCGCCGAACGCGGGTGAGCGCCAGGCGAACTCGTACATGTAGGTGGCGGCCGGGGAGCCCGCGTGCGCGTCGGCCAGCCGCAGGGCCGGGATGCGCCAGAAGCCGTCGGTCCGGATGGCGGCGAGCAGCTCGCCGTTCCCACTGCCGGGGTGGGCGGCGCGGTAGGCGGCGATCGCGGCGTCGGGCGCGAGCCCGAAGGTCGCGGCCAGCGCGGCGACGGCCTCGACCGGGACCTGGTCGGCCGCGCCCATCGCGGCGAGTGCGACCCGGCCCTCGTCGACGTTGGTGCCGATGATCAGATCGACGTCGGCCCCGCTACCGGCGGCGATCCTGTCGATCGGCCGGCCCGGGACGACGTCGCCGTCCACGGACGGCTGCCACGGCAGCCCGCCGGCCGCTACCTCCCGGCCCCACCGCCCCGGGGCCCCCCGCAGGTCGGCCGCCAGCTCGGCCTGGGCGCGCAGGTACCGCTCGACCGGTACCGCGGCGATCGCCTCGCGATCGGGAGGCACGCCGAGCCGGGCGGCGAGATCGCGCGCGATCCGCTGGGCGGTCGCACTCGGTGTGACCGCGTTCGCCGCCCCGCTCTGGAGGATCGCCCGGCGGAACAGGCCGTCCGCCCGTGGCATCGCCAACAGCGTCGCGATGCTCATCGCCCCGGCCGACTCGCCGAACACCGTGACGTTGCCGGGGTCGCCGCCGAAGGCGGCGATGTTGTCCCGGACCCACTCGAGCGCGGCGACCTGGTCGAGCAGGCCGACGTTGGCGACGCCGTCGCCGAGATCGAGGAAGCCCTCCGGCCCGGCGCGGTAGTTGAACGTCGCGCACACGACCCCGTCCCGGGCGAACCGCCGGCCGTCGTACGAGGCACCGAAACCGAACTCGAAGAAGCCGCCGGTGACCCACACCATGACGGGGAGCCCGACCGCCTCGACGTCCGGCGTCCAGACGTTGAGGTTCAGGCAGTCCTCACCGGGGACGACACCGGCGTCCGGGATGAGCGCGACGACCTCCGGCGCCAGCGGCAGCGTCCGGGGCCCGGCGCCGAACGCGGTCGCGTCGCGCACACCGCGCCACGGCGCGACCGGCAGGGGTGGCCGCAGCCGGCCGGGACCGAACGGCGGTGCGGCGAAGGGGATGCCCTTGAACACCGCGACCGCGTCCACGACCGTCCCGCGCACCTCGCCGGACCGGGTCCTCACGAGTGGTGCCGAGGACCCGCTCGGCTCCCCGTCCTGCCGCGATCGCCCGGTCCTGGTCATGTTCGCGCCGGCCGCACCACGGCCACCGGGCAGGCGGCACGGTGCACCACGGCGTTGCTGACCGAGCCCAGCACCAGCCCGACCAGCTGGCCGTGCCCCCGCGACCCGACGACCACCAGCTGTGCCTCCTGCGACAGCTCGACCAGCCGGTGAGCGGCGACGCTGTGGCTCACGATGCGCCGGACGGCGACGTCGGGGAACTTCTCGGTCCAGCCTGCGAGGCTCTCCGCGAGCTCGCGCTCCGCATCGTCGCTGATCTCGCCCCAGATCGGTGCGGTCCGGGCGTCGCCGGGCGGGAAGCCCCAGGTGTGCACGGCGATCACAGGCACCCTCCGGGCGGCTGCCGCCTCGAACGCGAAAGCGACCGTGGCCTCTCCGGAACGGCCCCCGTCGACACCGAGGACCACCGGGGCGCTGTCGCCGTGGTCCTCGCCCCTGACCACCACCACGGGACACGCCGCGTGCGTCGCCACACCGACCGCGACCGAGCCGGCGAGCAACGAGGAGAACCGGCCGCGCCCGCTCCCACCGACCACGAGCAGACCGGCGTGCCGGGACTCGGCGGTGAGCACCGGGACGGGGAAGCCCACGACCGTCTGCCGGTTGACCCGCACCTCGGGAGCGATCTCCTTCGCCGCGCTCGCCGCGTCGTCGAGGTCCTTCCCGGCCAGCTCGAAGAGCTTGTCGGCGACGCTGTGCTCGGGGGCCGGGAGGCCGATGGCGGGGCGGTCGAGCCACTCGACCGAGGTGATCAGGTGCAGGCTCGCACCACGCCGCACCGCCTCGGCGGCCGCCCATCGGACGGCTTCCAGCGCTTCCGGCGAACCGTCGACACCGACGACGATCCGCCCCCGCTCCTCCGGCCTGCTCATCGGGTGGTCCTCTCTGTCGAGTTCCGAACAACCGTCCGGCTGCGCGCGGACCCCGTGACAGCGCCGATGGGCCCGCGTCCACCGGGCCCTTCGGCTCGCCGTCCGGTCGTGCACCACCGCCTGGGCGGGCCCCGTCGCGGAGGGGTAGCGCGTTCAGGCGCTCGCGTCGATCGGGTCGGTGGCGGCCGCCGCCGTTCGCGCGTCGCTCGGCGCGCCGAGGCTCGTCGCGACCGGGGTGGCGACGACGCGGAGGAAGTGCTGGAAGCCGTAGAGCCGGGACACCGCTCGCCACATCGGAGGGAGTTCGCCGGACAGCTTGTCGGCGACCAGGACCCGAGGCTGGCGCACCGTGTACTGCACGCCCTTGACCTTGAGCGAGCCGGTCCCCGCCGCCAGCAGGTTGAGCAGCCAGTCCACGTGCGTGCCGTATGGCAGCGGGACGACGAAGCCGTCGAGCACCGGCAGCGCGACCACGGGCGTCCGGTAGGTACGACCCGACCGGCGACCCACGTGCTCCAGACAACCCGCGTACCAGTGCGACCGTCCGGCCAGCCTCAGCATGAGCGGGTTCAGCACTCGCTTGTTGAACCGGCGGACGCGATCGAACGCGGCCGGCGAGGCGGCGCGGAACGTGATGACGACGAGCGCGCGGAACGCTACCGCGACGACCGCGGCCACCACCAGACGCCGGGCCCACGACGGACCTGTGTGTGCGATCTCCATGGTTCCTCCTCGAAATGTCGCGACGGGATGAGCCGTCTTCCTCCCGGTCAGTGGAGCTACCGACCGGGCCTCGGCGGAACCAGCCGCGTGCGGACCAGCTCCGCCAGCACCCACGCCACGACGATCGCGGCGATGAAGACGGCCAGCAGCCCTTCGCTCAACGCGCCCTCCTCGGCGCGGATGAACGTCACGGCCCCGAGCGCGGCCGACGCCACGGCGAAGAAGCCGGCGGCCACTCCCCACGCTCCGCGGAACGCCCGGCGGCCCAGGACCGCCACAGCGGCTACTCCGAGAACGAGTGCGGTGGCCGCCATACCGCGCGGGTCCTGGATGAACGGCATCCTCCCGCGCACCAGGTACCCGACGTACGGGACGACTGTTTGCGGCGACGAGCAGGGTCGCAACGACGTCTCGCCAACCAATCCTCACGGTTCGCACCTCCACCTCCGCGCCTCCTCGCCGGACGCTCGTCCCGGGACCGGGCGTCGGTCCCGCGTCGAAGGCCCTTGGTCACCGCTTCGCCGGCCGTCCGCTCCCGGCGTCACCGTCGGGCGGCCCGCACCCGGCGATGTCACGCGTGCGCGGCGGCGACACCGGCCGTGGCGTCCGGCACGGGCCCGGCTGCCTCCTCGGTCGCCCCACCGGGCCGGAGAGCGACCCGGGCATCGGCACCACGATGGCGGGACGACAACGGCGCGAGAACGGCCGGACGCCCCCGATCTCACGGGACCGTCGGCCCCGCCAGGGTGGTGCGCGTCCGTCGGATCCGAACCGCCGACCGCGTCGAGGCCTCTTGCGGGGTGGCTCCGGGACCTCCGGCGGCCGGAGAGGGCCGTCAGCCCGGTACCGGAGCGGTCTGCGTCCTGGATGCTCCCAGCACGAAACCGTGAAGAGGAAGGCCGGGACATGGATCGACAGCGCCCTCGCATCGTCGTCGGGGTGGACGGCTCGCCTGGCAGCCGGGCCGCCCTCGTCCACGCACTGCGGGATGCGGCTCGCCGGGACGCCTCGGTCGAGGTGGTCGCGGCATACGCTCCGCCGGAGTACTGGATGCCGCTCTACGGCCCACCCGCGATCTCCCTCGACGAGATCCGGGCAGGGATCCGCCAGAACGCCGCCGAGTTCGTGCAGGGGGTGACCGATCAGCTCGAGGAGGTCCTTCCCCACGTGCCGACGGTGACGATCACAGCGGTCACGAGCGGCGCAGCCGATGCGCTCGTCGATGCGGCGAAAGGTGCCGACCTCCTCGTGGTCGGCAGCCGCGGCCACGGCGGATTCTCCAGCCTGGTGCTCGGCTCGGTGAGCCTGCAGTGCGTGCTCCACGCACCGTGCCCGGTCACGGTTGTCCGCCCCACGGTGTCCGAGGAGGCGACGGCGCCGGCGGCCGTCGAACCGGAGCCCGCCGTCGGATGAGCGCGGGCTCCCGCCGGCGCTGCCGGCCCGGCCCTCGGCGTTACCGTCTCAACGGCCCCGGAGCCGAGTCCGGGCCCCGGAGCCGGCCGGAACGCCGGCAGCCGGAGGCGCCGGCGCGCTCGGATCACGACCCGCGCCGCCGGCGACGACGAGGACCACGCCTGGGCGCCCGCCTGTTCCGCGGCACCGTTTGCGTGCGTCGGCCGCCGCGCACGCCGCTTCCCGGGCGGGCCGGCTCTGGCCCGCGCGAGAACTCGGGCGCTGGTCGCGGTGCCGGGCTCGTGCGCCGGGGGATCGGCCCGCTCGCCGGCGCCGCCACCGCGGGGTGGGGGCCGTCGCCGGGCCGGGACCGTGCCGCCTGGCGCCTCGAGCTCGACCGCGAGCTCGAGCTCGTCTCGCTCGACCCGCCGCACGTGCAGGACGAGGCTCACGCCGACGGCGACGAGCACGACGAGCCCCGCGAGGCCGAGCACGTACACCCAGACGGGTATGCCGGTCGCCACCGGCGGCTCGGCCGGGGCGGCGGCGGAGCAGGTGCCTCGACCGATCTCGCGCCCTCGAACAGCAGCGCACCAACCCCGATGACCACGAGCAGCGCCCCGAGCACCATCCCGATGGCGCCCAGCAGCCCGAAGATCAACCCGAAGAAGACTTCCAGCAGCTTCCACCCGAAGAACACGAGAACGACGGCGACGAGAAAGAGCACCGCCAACGAGCTCCCACCGCTGACATCTTCCGCGGCCAGCGCGGGGGTGAGTACCTCGGCCATGCCAACTCCTTGGTACGCCGGGAATTTCTGATGGGTGGCGGGTCGAACGGCGGACGCTCGGTCGGCGCGCTGTTGCCCGGATCGGCAGCCCGGCACGGGCGACCTCGTCGACGAGCCGGGGATCATTTGAGGTCGGGTCGTTCCCGACACCGGCGAGGATCCGGCGCTCCCATCGTTCCACGACGGCGTCATCAGCCAGTTCGAGGGGTACGCCGACCTGGAGGAGATCGACTGGGCGGCCTACCGCGCCCGGTATGCCAACATCCAGCGCATGGACCGGATCCTCAAGGCCGAGGGCGAGGACCCCAACCGCTTCAAGGTGTCCAAGCAGGCCGACACCGTCATGCTCTTCTTCCTGTTCGACGAGGAGGAGCTGCAGCAGCTGTTCGACCGGCTCGGCTACCCCTACGACCGCGATCTCGTCCGCCGCACCATCGACTACTACGACCGGCGCACCTCGCACGGCTCGACGCTCAGCTTCATCACCTACGCGGGGGTGCTCGCCGGCATCGACCCGCCGAGCTCGTGGGACCGGTTCATGGCCGCGCTGCAGAGCGACGTCGACGACATCCAGGGCGGGACCACGAAGGAGGGCATCCACATGGGGGTGATGTCCGGGACACTGGACCTGCTGCAACGCTGCTTGCTCGGCAGCTACGTCACCGACGACGGCGTCCTGCGGTTCGCGCCGCGGCTGCTGGACCGGCTTGACTGTGTCGCGTTCTCACAGCGGTTCCGGGGTACGTCCCTGCGGGTGGGCATCAAGGACGAGGAGCTGACGGTGCTCGCCGAGGCCGGGGGGTTTCGGGGCCCGCTGCGGATCGGCGTCGGCGACGAGGTGCACGACATGGAGCCGGGTGAGAGTCACGTGTTCGCACTGGCCGCTCGGCTGCACTCCGCGCCGTAGCGAACCGGAAGGGGCCGCCATGGCCGTGGGAGGGTTTCAGGGCGCGATCTTCGACGTCGACAGGGTGCTCGTCGGCTCGCCGCACGAACAGGCCTGGAAGGCCGCCCTGCGTCAGCTGATGGAGACCGAATGGGCGGACGTCCGGGACCGCAGCGAGTGGTCCGACGAGCGGTTCACGCCGCAGGTGTACCAGCAGGTCATATCGGGGAAGCCGCGCGTGGCCGGCGCGCTGGCCGGGCTCGAGTACTTCAAGATCCCCGATGCCGCGCAGCGGGTTCCGGTCTACGCGGCGCACACGCAGGACCTGCTGATCCGGCTGATCGAGGAGAACCGGTTCGACGCCTACCCCGATGCCCTCCGGTTCGTGATGGCCGTCCGCGGGTCCGGGGTACCCGTATCGCGGCGGCCTCGTCCTCGAAGAACGCCAACCTATGCTGCGCCAGATCCGCCTCGACACGTTCGCCGAGCGGGAAGGCCTCTCCTACGACTTCCTCCGGCCGGGCCTGGCGCTGGTCGGCCTGCTCGACGCCGACCTGTCGGGACGGACTTCGAGCACGGCAAGCCGGATCCGGAGATCTTCGTGACCTCGGCCGGCGAGCTGCGCATCGTCCCCGAGGACTGCTTCGTGGTGGAGGACGCCGTGAGCGGCGTGTAGGCCGCGAAGGCCGGGGCATGGCCGCGCTCGGCGTGGCCCGTGCCGACGACCGGGAGCTGCTCGAGCGGGCGAACGCCGATCTCGTCGTGACCTCGCTCGACGAGGTCGACGTCGAAGCGCCGGCCAGGCACCGGTTGGTGCGTCACGGGTCGTAGGACGGGCACGAACGCCACGGGGAAGGTCTCACCGGTGACCGGGTACTGGTCGTTAACGCGGGCTCCAGCAGCCTGAAGCTCTCCGCCCTCACCCCGGACGGCACGGTGCACGCCGCCGCGGCGGTGGAGCGCTGGGAGGGGTGCACCCACCTCGGCCCGCTACGCCGGTTCCTCGACGAAGCCGGCGAGATCGGTGCGCTCGGGCACCGGGTGGTGCACGGCGGGGCCCGCTACCGCGCCCCGGCGCGCGTCGACGACGACCTGCTCGCCTACCTCGGCTCGATCCAGGACCTCGCGCCGCTGCACAACCCGCGCGCGGTCGCGGGGATCCGGGCGCTGCAGGAGCTGCTGCCGGGGGTGCCCGCGGTGGCGTGCTTCGACACGGCGTTCCACGCCACGCTGCCGGCAGAGGCGAGCACCTATGCGCTGCCGCGGGAGTGGAACGCGCGGTGGGGCCTGCGCCGCTACGGCTTCCACGGCCTCTCGCATTCCTACGCGACCGCGCGGGCCGCCGAGATCGTGGGCGCCGCGCTGCCGGACCTGCGGGTCGTGTCGTGCCACCTGGGCGCGGGGGCGTCGCTGGCGGCGGTGCGCGACGGCGTCAGCCTCGACACCACGATGGGCTTCACGCCGCTGGCCGGCCTGGTCATGGTCACCCGCTCCGGCGACGTCGATCCCGGCCTTCTGATGTGGCTGTTGCGGTACGGCGGTGTCGAGCCCCACGAGCTGAACGCGGCGCTGAAGAACCGGTCCGGCCTGAAAGGACTATCCGGGACGTCCGGGGACCTGCGCGACGTGCTCGCCGGGCGAGCGGAGGGGGACCCGGACTGCGCGCTCGCCTTCGACGTGTTCGTCCACCACCTGTGCCGGGAGGTCGCCGGGATGACCGCCGCGGCCAGGGGGCTGGACCTGCTCGTGATGACCGGCGGCGTCGGCGAGCACGCCCCGCTCGTGCGCGCGCGGGTGGCGTCCCGGCTGGCCTACCTCGGGGTGCGGGTCGACGCCGGCGTGAACGAGCGGACCACCGCCGACGGCGACATCAGCGCGGCGGACGCACCCGTCCGGACCGTGGTGGTCACCACGCGCGAGGACCTGGAGATCGCCCGCCGGACCGCCGCCCTGCTCGCCGCCGACCACGCGCCGGCCCGACGGCTCACGCGGGCAGCGACGGGGGGTGTCCCTCCTGGATCCCCCGCCGGGCACGGCTCAGAGGACGTTACGGCGCCACTGCGGCTCCACGTCGTCCCACTCGTGCTCCCACCGCCGGGCGTTCACGAGACCGATCGCCCGGCGCACCCCCAGCCACGCCGCGACCAGCAGCGTGCCGCCGGCACACAGCACCCCGAACGCGGCGACGAGGCCGCCGACCGCGGCGTTCAGGGCGCTGCCCGGGCGGGACGTCACCTCGCCCGCGGCGTCGATCCACACATCGATCTCCGTACCCGCCGGCGCCGACCGCTGGACCAGCACGGGTCCCGTGTGCTCGCGGCCGTCGCGATCGATCCAGCGCGCCGGCACCCGTTCCGGCATCCGCTCACCGACCTCGCTGAGCGTCACCGTCGCGTCCTCGAGCAACACGGCGCGCACCTGCGACCTCGACGCCTGCTGCAGTTCGGCCTGCTCGGCCTCGTGGCCGTACGTGGCGAACTCCGTCACCCCGGCGACCACGACCAGCAGCAATGCCACCACCGTCAGGACCCAGGCGACCACGTCCTCGACCCGGTCCGTACCACGCCGGGGCGACCGGCCCGCCGCGGGCGCAGCCACCCCGGCGCACGAGCGCGTCGCCGACGCGTACAACGGTCCCGGGCGCGCGGACGCCGCGTAAGCGCCCGGAAGCCCCGATGCCAGGAGGCGAGAGTCCTTCCCGTCCGGGACCACCGCCGCTGGCCGCGGTGGCGTCCCCGGGGGGATCGTCGACGGCGAACCGGAGCCCACCGGGTGCCCGACGATCCTCTCTCGCAGCTGCGCGTGGTGGGGCGGGCGCCGACCGCGCGCCGTCCGATCGAGCGGACGGTCGAGCGTGCCCGGGCCCGAGCCCCGGGGAAGGAGAGGTGATCGCGGCGATGACCAGGACGACGACCACGGCGACGACGCTCCGGCCGGTTCCGGCGGCCGCCGGTCCACGGACGGGGCGAGCGCTCGTCGTGATCGGCGACGAGGTCCCGGACTGGGTACTGCGGTGGTGCACCCGCATCGCACGGGAGGTGCGCCACCGTCCCGTTCCCGGCCGTCCGGCGGAGCCGGTGTCCACCGAGCGCGTCCGCGCGATCGCGGACATCGCCGCCGGCGCGGCCCGTCGCGGGAACCCGGTGCTGGCCCTGCCATCGCAACCGCAGGCGCGCAGCACCCCACCCCGGGTCGTCGCCGCGGTGCGGCAGCTCCCGGACGACGCACCGGCGCTCACCGACGCCGCGGCGTGCGCCGGGCACATGGGAGCTGACCTCGTCGTCGCGCACGGGCTCCCCGTCTCCTTAGGCGAGCGCAGCATCGGCCTCGACGCCGCCGTCCAGGACGCCGCACGGCTGCTCGACGCCGCCGTCGCGGCCGCGGTGGAGAGCGAGCCCGGCCTCGCCGTGCGAGCGTGGCTCGCGCGCGTCCGGCCCCACGAGCTGGTCGGCGAGCAGCTCGACGCCGACCTGCTCGTACTGGGCGGCCCGCGGCTCGGCCGCTCCGGTCCGCTCGGGCTCGTGGCACGCAGCGCCCTGTTCCACGCCCCGTGCCCCGTCCTGCTCATTCCTCGACCGCCTCGGCCGGCGTGACGAGCGCGATCACGACCAGGTGTCGAGCGGTCCGGCCGTGGCCACCCGGGCCGAGCTCGAAGCCGCGATGACACGCCGCCACCGGTACGGAACCGTCGTGGTGGTGTCCACCAGGGAGACCCCGATGACAGACCACGAGCGCGAGGCCGAGCTGCAGGTGCTCACCTCCGACGAGTGCTACCGCCTGCTCGCCACCCAGCAGATCGGGCGGCTCGGCGTCAACGCCGAGCACTACCCGCTGATCTTCCCTGTGAACTACGCGCTCGAGCACGACGTGATCGTGCTGCGGATGGCACCCGGGACGAAGCTCACCGCCGCACAGCACGCCAACGTCGCCTTCGAGGTCGACGAGATCGACCAGCGCACCCGCTCCGGGTGGAGCGTGCTCGTGCGCGGACTCGCCGAGGAGATCACGCCGGCCCATCGCGCCGAGCTGGTCGCCCGCACCGAAGGCACCGGCCTGACCACGTGGGCCCCCGGCGAGCACGGGCACTGGGTGCGGCTCATCCCGCAGGGCATCAGCGGCCGGCGCATCGTCCCCGGCCGGCTGCCGCAGCCGTTCGAGGACGCGGCATACCCCTGATCCCCGGAGGCCGCCGGGTCCGGCTCATCGCGGTCCCCCGGACCGGCTGCTCGTGCTCGAGGGCATCGACGTCGCCGCCGGGCTCCTGGGCCGCGGACACCGATCGACCGACCTGGACCCGAAGGACCTTCGGCCGGGGGATCCGGGCGGCACAGCCCTACTTCTTGCAGCACGCAATGGGCACCGTGTGACCAACGGGGGGCGATATCGGCAACGGCCAACAGGCCGATGACACCACCACCGGTCGAGTTCCTCGCCAGCCGAGCGAAGGGCCCAGCACATGGACGCCGTGGTGATCGTCGTGGTCGTCGTCGCGACCGCTCTCGTCTTCGACTACACCAACGGGTTCCATGACACGGCCAACGCGATGGCCACCTCGATCGCGACGGGGGCACTGCGCCCCAAACTCGCCGTCACGATCGCCGGGGCCCTGAACCTGGCCGGGGCCTTCCTGTCGGTCGAGGTGGCCAAAACGATCTCGGGCGGGTTGGTCGACGAAACGCTCATCAACCCGGTTGTGATCTTCGCGGGGCTGGTCGGGGCGATCCTGTGGAACCTGGTCACGTGGTTCTTCGGGCTCCCCTCGAGCTCGTCGCACGCACTGTTCGGAGGGCTGATCGGTGCGACCTGGGTGGCCGGTGGGAACGACGCGATCCGTTTCGGCGCGTTGCTGAACAAGGTCATCCTGCCCGCCGCGCTGTCCCCGGTGGTCGCCGCCCTGATCGCGATGACCGTGACCTACCTGGCTTTCCGGGTCGCCGCCCGGGCCGATCGCGGCGTCGTCAGCCGGGGCTTCAAGGTGGGGCAGACCGTATCGGCCTCGATGGTCGCTCTGGCCCACGGCACCAACGACGCCCAGAAGACCATGGGGGTGATCACGTTGACCCTGATCACCGCGGGCATGCTCGCTCCGGGCTCGGCACCGCCGTTCTGGGTCGTCCTCTCGGCGGGCCTGGCGATCGCGATCGGCACCTACATGGGTGGCTGGAGGATCATCCGGACGCTCGGCACCCGCGTCAGCGACATCCACCCCGTTCAGGGATTCACCGCCGAGACGACCAGCACCGCGGTCATCCTGACCTCGACGCACCTCGGGCTGCCGCTGTCGACCACGCAAGTGTGCACGGGCTCGATCTTCGGGGCGGGGGCGGGCCGCCGGCTGGCGTCGGTGCACTGGGGGGTGGCCGGGCGGATCGTGCTGGCCTGGAGCTTCACCCTGCCGGCGGCGGCGGTCGTGGGCGCGGCGGCCTCGTGGCTGGCCGCGACCGGCACCGTGGGCCTGATCGTCGTCGCGCTGGGCGGATCGGCCGTGGCCTCGGGGATCTACGCCGCGTCGCGTCAGAGCGCGGTCTCCGCGTCCAACGTCAACGACGTGCCACGGCCACCTGCCGCCGACATCGCTGCCTGACCGGAGGGGACTCGTACCGTGCAGATCGACTGGGCGATCCTGGCCGTGGTCGCGGTCGTCGCCGCCGCCGCCGCCGTCACCGTCGTGCTGCTCGTCGCGTTCGCGCTCGTCGGGCTGTCGGCGGGCGCCGAACGGCGGGTGAGGGGCGACGGCGTCGCGTTCCGCGCCCGCGGCACCGGCACGGCGCTCGCGGTGCTGTGCCTGCTCGCCGCCGGGCTCATCGTCGGCTACGGGCTGTTCCTGATCATCTTCTGAGCGCGTCACTGCGGCCATGGGCCGACCGAGCAGATCGCGGCAGGAGGAGCCGAGCGGCCCGCGCGACCAGGGCCTTCCCGCCCTTTCCGGCCGCCTCCCCCGGCCCGATCGTGTCGGCCAAGGGGCGAGGAGGACGTGATGAGGGATACCGCCACCCAGGATCGCCGGGCGACGGATCGAGAGCTTCCGGGCGAACGGGCCGGACGGAGCGAGGTTCCCGACCCGCCCGGGAACGACGTCGAACGCGCGCTCGCCGCGCTGTACGGGGATGACGACGACGTCGGCGAGCCCCCCCGGGATCGAGGACGCGAAGCCATTGAAGGGCTGATCGCGAGGTAGCCCGCGCGCGCCGAACGGCAGTCCGGCGTCGCGGGCATCCCTTCCGGTTCTAGAGCAGCCACGGGTTCTGCTCGACGGCCGGCAGCTCGGCCCACCGCTTGCCGAAGCCCCACGTGTTGCCGGCGTAGCAGGCTGCGAGGACGATCAGCACGAGGGCGTAGACGATGTGGTAGTCGATGATCGGGTTGGTCGACATCGACGGCTCACCGGCCTCGGTGAACCGAGCGAGCGGCCATTCCGCCGCCCACATCAGAAGCAGCTGGACGGTGCCGGCGACGGCGGCGATCCGCAGGCCCACTCCGAGCATGACGGCAAGGCCGATGCCGAGCAGCCCGAGCATGAACAGCCAGTCCGCCCAGGGCGCCCGGGCCAGCGACCGGAAGGCCCCCGCGAACGGTCCGACGTCGACACCGCTCAGGAAGCCCTTCGTCGGTGAGCCATCGTTGATCCAGGCTCGCTCCGGTGCGGTCGCGTAATCGAGGCCGAACGTCTTGTCCAGGAACGGCCACAGGAACAGGTACCCGGTCACGATCCGCAGCACCGCGAGCAGCCGGCGCGCGGTGGTGGTCATGACGGTGCCGGGCCGGGGCGCGGTGTCCCCGCCGTCGCGCGGGGACGGCTGCATGTCGTGAGTCGAATCGTTGCGAACGGACATCTTTTCTCCCCTGTAGACGATGACTTCGAGTCGGCTACGGCCCAGGCCCGTCGGTGGCGGCCGGGCAACGCGTCAGCCCCGCGCGGCGTCAGCGCAGGCGGTCGCTCCATTCCGGGCCCACCCGTTCCCACTCCCGCCCCCAACGGCGGGCGTTGCAGGCAGCGGTCAGGAAGCGCACGCCGTACCACGCCATGCCGAGGACGACACCGCCCCCGAGCAGCAGCCCCGTAGCGGTGACGAACCCGGCGATCACGGCGTTCTCCCGCCCCGGTGCTGTCGTGGAGGCATCACCGTTGGGGCCGACCCACACCTCGACCGCGGTGCCGGCCGGAGCCGGGTGCCTGACCGGGATCCTGCCGGTGTGCTCGACGCCGTCCGGGTCCACCCACTCGGCATCGACGCGTACCGCCGGCCGGACGCCCGCTTCACCCGACGTGTCGGGCACCGCGTCCTCCAGCAGCACGGCCCGCGTCTGGATCATCGTGCTCGCCGACTCGACGCTCCCGTCGTAGACGGCAATACCGGTCCACCACGCGACGACGAGGACGACGAGCCCCACCACCATCAGGAACCAGGCGACGGCGTCCTCCACCCGATCGGTCGCTCGTCGCGGCGACCGGCGACCATCCGGCGGCGAGTCGGGATTTCGGGACACCGCGACCCACCCCCTCCCTGCTGACGACCGACGCACGACCCGGCGTCCTTCCGGAACCGGCCGCCCGAGCATCGCGCCGAGCACGGTCGGCAGTGCACCGGCGGTCGGCCCTGATCTTCAGGACCTTCGTCACGGGGCGCCGGGGAGGAAGAGCCGGCTGGCCGGCTTCCCCGCAGGACCTGTGGGAATCAGCGCCCGGCCGACCGGTCCACGCGAGGACTTCCGGCGACGGAGGTCGGGACCATCGCCCACAGCCCGGACCCACCCGGACGACGACGATCCGGGCGTCGACCCGAGGAGGGATCGAAATGATGTGGTGGTACGGCCCCGGGATGAACGGCTGGGGCGTCACGTTCATGACCATCGGAACGATCCTGTTCCTGGCTCTGATCATCTTCGGGGTGATCGCCTTCGCCCGCGTCCTCCGGACGACCGGCGACCGTCCGGCGCAGGAGCGGCGGCCCGCTCCCGAAGAGCTGCTGGCCGAGCGGTTCGCCCGCGGGGAGATCACCGAGCAGGAGTACCGGCAGGGCCTGGACACGTTGCGCAGCGTCCGCCGCCCGGTGATCAAGTCCTGAACGCCGGCGGATCCAGCGGGGAAGGGCGCCAGGACGATGGACCAACCGCAGCGCTCGGCGGGCCTGCACCGCCGTCGCCGCACCCGTGGCTGCCGTCCGTGAGCGGTCGTCGCGGACTCGGTCTCCTCGTGATCGGGGTCGGGATCCTGCTGCTCGCAGCGTGCGCGGCGGGCCCGCCCCCGGTCTCCGACGCTCCCGCCGCGCCGGGGTTCCTCACCGGCTTCTGGCACGGCCTGATCCTTCCCGTCACGTTCGTGGTGTCGCTGTTCGACGACGGCGTCGGCGTGTACGAGACCCACAACAGCGGGCACCTGTACGACCTCGGGTTCGTGCTGGGCGCGGGTGGCCTCGCCCTGCCCGGGATCTTCGCGCGGCGGGGATGACGACCGACTGTGGCGTCGGGGAGGGTCACGCCGTGAGCGGGAAGCGGCGTTTGGCCAGCTCGTTGGCGGCGACGTACAACATCGTGAGCGCTGCGAGAGCGCCGAGCAGGAGCGCGGGCGGCGGCTCCAGTCCGAGGGGGGCCGCGAGCGAGGTGTAGGGCAGGGCGACGGTGACCACGACGATCGCGGCGCTCGTGACCAGCAGGGCCCGACCGGGGCGGCTGCGGTAGAAGGGCTTGGCGGTGCGCAGGACGAGCATGACCGCCAGCTCGGTGGCGGTGGACTCGATGAACCAGCCGGTGTGGAACAGCTGCTCGTCGGCGCCGAAGCCCATCCGCAGGGTGACGAAGGTCGCGACGTCGAAGGTCGTGCTGAGCAGGCCGAACACCACCATGAAGTTCCGGATCCCGGCGATGTCCCACGCGCTGGGCCTGCGCAGCTGCTCCGCGTCGACGGAGTCTCCGGCGATGGTGGTGGCGGGGATGTCGGAGAGGAAGTTCAGGAGCAGGATCTGCCGGGGCAGCATCGGCAGGAATGGCAGGAAGGCCGCGGCGGCCGCCATCGAGAGCACGTTGCCGAAGTTGGCGCTGATGGTGACCCGCACGTACTTCAGGGTGTTGGCGAAGGTACGGCGGCCGAGCCGCACGCCGTCGGCGATGACGGCGAGGTTCTTGTCCAGGAGCACGATCGCGGCGGCCTGCTTGGCGACGTCCGCGGCGTTGTCGACGGAGATCCCGACGTCCGCGGCGTGGAGCGCGGGAGCGTCGTTGATGCCGTCGCCGAGGAAGCCGACGGTGGTACCGCCCCCCCGGAACGCGGCGACGAGCCGCCGCTTGTGCAGCGGCTGGACCTCGGCGAACACGGCCGTGCCCGCGGCCAGCGCGGCGAGCCCGGCGTCATCGAGGGCGTCGATCTCGGCGCCGGTGACGACGGGGCCCGGCAGGCCGACCTGGCGGGCGACGTGCTCGGCGGCCAACCGGTTGTCACCGGTGATCAGCCGTACCGAGATGCCGAGCCCGGCGAGGTCGGCGATGGCCTCTGCCGCCCCCTCCTTGGCCGGGTCGTGGAACGCGAGCAGTCCGGCCAGCGTCATGCCCGCCTCGTCGTCGACGGTCGCCGTCGTGCGGCCGGGCAGCGGCTTCACCGCAACGCCGAGCACCCGGTAACCATCGGCGCTCAGCTCCGCGAACCGGCGGCGCACCTCGTCCTCGACCACGTGGAGCGGACGGCCGCCGTCTGCGGTGGTGCACACGGCGAGGACACCCTCCAACGCGCCCTTGGTCACCAGCAGCGCACCGTCGTCGTCCCGGACCAGCACGGACAGCCGCTTGCGGTGGAAGTCGTACGGGACTTCGCCGAGCAGCAGCCCCGGGTCCGGTCGTGGTGCGCCGGACAGCACCGCCGCGTCGAGCGGGTTGGGGTAACCGCGCTGCAGGCCCGCGTTCAGCCGGGCGAGGTGGAGCACGTGCGGGCTGCGGCGTCCGTCGGGGTCGTAGGCGTCGTCCAGCCGGACCGCACCGGCGGTGAGGGTGCCCGTCTTGTCGGTGCACAGGACGGTCATCGTGCCGAAGTCCTCGATGGCGTCCAGGCGCTTGACGATCACCCGTTCGGCGGCCATGCGCCGGGCACCGATGGACAGGCTCACCGCCACGATCGCCGGCAACAGCTGCGGGGTGAGGCCGACGGCCAGCGCCAAGGAGAAGAGCACCGACACGATCAGCGGCCGATCCAGGACCAGGTTCACCACGAAGATGGCGCTGACGAGCACGATCATCGCCCGGACGAGCAGCAGCCCGAAGCGAGTCAGCCCGCGCTCGAACCCGGTGACCACGTCCTGGCCGGCCAGGTCGGTGGCCAGCGCCCCGAACCGGGTGTCGGGCCCGGTCCGCGACACGCACGCGGTCGCGGTGCCGCTGGCGACGTTGGTCCCGGCGAACAACTCCGCGGCGGCGGCCTTCTCCACGGGGAACGGCTCCCCGGTCAGCACCGACTCGTCGACGAGCAGGTCGTGCGCGTTCAGGACGGTGGCGTCGGCGGGCACGATGTCGCCCGCCCGCAGCACCACCACGTCCGCGGGCACGATGCTCTCCGCCGGCACGGAGATCTCCCGTCCGTCGCGGAGCACCTCGACCTCGACCCGGACCCGGACGAGCAGCGCGTCGATCGTCCGGCCCGCCGAGTGCTCCTGCCAGAACCCGAGCGCGCCGCTCGCGGCGATGATGACGAGGATGATCAGGCCGTCCGCCAGGTCACCGACCAGCATGGACAGCACGGTCGCGACGATCAGGATCATAACCGTCGGGCCGGTGAACTGCGCCAGCAACAGCCGCAGCCCCCGGTGACCGCGGGGCAGGACGACGCGGTTGGGACCGTACGCGGCCAGCCGTCGCTCCGCCTCCGCGCCGGACAGGCCCGCCTCCGGGCGGCCGGGCGCGACGACGGGGGCGGCCGCCGGGGCGCGCCGCCGCAGCGCGGCGCGCAGGTCGGGCATGATCGGGGTACCGGGCCGGTCGTCGAGACGGCGCAGCGCGACCCACGCGGCCGCCACCGTGGCCACGCCGGCGACGAACAGGAGCACACGGGACGTCGAGACGGGGAACGCGAACCCTCCGAGCCCCAGCAGGTACGAGCCGCCGATGCCGGCCAGCGCACTGGACAAGGAGATGCCGAGCAGCAGCACGATCCGGATGCCGGTGAGCACGACGGCGAACACCCGGCCGCGCATCTCGTCGCCCACCCCGGCGCCCAGCAGCGTCTCGCCGACCAGCAGTGACATGCCGGCCGCCGCCCCCACCGCGAAAACGCACGGGAGGGCGACGGCGAGGTGCTGCACGAGGGAGAGAGCGATCACCGCGAGCCCGCCGAACCCGACGGAGAGGGCGAACCAGCGCCGCCGCGAGAGGTCGTGCACCAGGCTGGGACCGCCCACGACGCCCGCCGAGAGGCCGAGGAACAGCAGGGCGAACAGCAGGTAGAACGTCGCGTCGCCACCGCCGCCGAGCGCCTGCGCGTAGAAGTGCGCGGTGCCGATGATGACACCGGCACCGGCAAAGGCCGCCAGGATCCCTGAGAGGAGCCCGCGCACGAGCGTGGTGCGCCGGACGTAGCCCAGCCCGTCGAGCAGCTCGACCAGCATGCTCGGGCGGGCGGCTCGTTCGGTGGGGCGGGATCGCCCGCTGATCTCGCGGATCCCGAAGTGCACCACCGCCGCATTGGCGAGGAAGGTCAGCGCGTTGAGGTACAGCGCGATGTCTGCGGGGTCCGCCCACCCCTGCGTCCTCGCGCCGAACATCGCCGCGGCCGCGAGGTCCAGCCCCGCGATGATCAGGGCGCCCAGCACCGGGGTCAGCCCGAAGGAGGTGGCCAGCCCGAGCTGGTTCGCCACCTCCAGCCTGTTGCGGGGCAGCAGGTTCGGCAGAGCCGCCTCCTTCGTCGGCGACCACACCATGCCCACCGCCTCGACGGTGAACACCGCCGCGGCCGCCCAGCCGACGACTACAGCCGGCGTGTCGACGACCAGCCCGACGAGCGGGATCGAGGCGTACAACGCGAACCGCAGCAGGTCGCAGACCACCAGCGTGCGGCGGCGGTCGAACCGGTCAGCCAGCACCCCGGCCACCGGGCCGAGCACCAGCGCCGGCAGCAGCCGTACCGCGATCACACCGCCGAACGCGAACCCGCTGGCCGACCCGCCCACCTGGCCCGCCGCGAACGTCGAGGTGGCCAGCAGACCCATCCAGTCGCCCACCGACGAGATCCCGAGCACGAGCCACAACCGCCGGAACGGCCGGACCTCGAGCACTTCGCGGATCCGCGCCAGCTCGCCGCGCGTGAAGCGGGGCCGGGACGAGGCTGGCGACACGAACACAGCGCACCAACCACGCCGGGATCACGCCAGGGGACATACGCACGTAGAGGCGAGGACCTTGGTCGCAGCACCCGGGTGGCAGTCCCGCACCTGGCGTTCGACCCGCGGGGATCGTCGACCACCTCGCCGGGGCGTCGAACGACATCCGAACACAGGAGCGCCCCTCACCCGACCCGGTGGTCGAGCGGGACAGGACGATCATCGACACGCGGTTCGTCGGATTTCGCCGTGTTCGCGTGGGAAGCGGCACTGGTCCTCAGCGTCGCCACAGGCCGTGTCGGGATTCTGTTCCTGCGTCGTGAACACGACACCTCCCGAACAGGAGATCCCGATGATCCTCGGTCCGACTCGACTGGCCGCCGCATGTGCAGCCGGCGTCCTCGCCCTCGGCCTGGCCGGCTGCGGTGGCTCGACGAGCGCTCCGAGCGCCACCGCCCCTTCCGCGCCGGCGACCGGCTCCAGCACCAGCTCGCCCTCCTCGACGACCGACGAGTCCACCGCCGCGGCCGCGCCCGCCGTGTCGAAGGTGTCGGCGAACACGGCCTCGGAGGACGAGATCGCCGGCGCGTTGGAGAGCGCAGGTGTCAGCAACCCCGAACGCTGGGCCGAGGAGGTCGTCGAGTATCGCCCGTACCCCGCCGACGACCCGGACCTCGGCAAGCTCCGGGAGAAGCTCGCCAAGTACAACCCGGGGCAGGAAACGACCGACAAGATCGTTTCCGCGCTCGAGCCGTGAGCCACCCGCTCGAGCCCGAGCGCGCGCCCGTCATGATCCTCGTTCGGCGTTGTCTCATCGCGTTGACCGTGATCGGCATCCTCGCCACCGCGTTCGAGCTGGCGAGTGAAAGGCACTGGAACGGCCTCGAGCAGTTGGTCCCGTGGCTGGCGCTGGCCGTGCTCGTCCTCGCCACGACGCTCTTCCTGCTGCCGCCCGGCCGGCGCACGGTGATCATCCAGGTGCTCGCGGTCGTAGTTCTCGGCGCCTCGCTGTACGGCGTCGTCGACCATGTGCTGGCCAACTTCCACGCGGGGGAGCTCGACCAACGCTTCGCCGACACCTGGGACTCCCTGCCACTGGTCGAGAGAGGCTGGTACGCGGTCACCAAGACGGTTGGGCCGGCTCCGACACTCGCGCCGGGCGTACTCGGCCAGACGGCCCTGCTCCTGCTCCTCGCCACGATGTGCACCGGACGCCGCGTCCCCACCACCGCGTGAGGGGCGCCGGGTCCTACGGATCATCACCGGACCAGCAGCCTCCGGATCGGGACGAGGACCCGGGTCCGGCCGGCGGTGAGGTCGTACGGCTCCGCCGCGGCCGCCTGCCCCGGCAGGGGCCCGACGGCCGCGTCATGCGGGCCCTCCGGCCGGGGCAGCATTCGCCGTTCCTCGCGACGCTGCCCCGAGCCCGAGGGAGAGGACCGAATGCCATGGGACACCCGGGCAGCCGGCGCCACCCGCACGCTGAGGACCTTCGACTCTGCCGACGCGCCGTATCTAAGCGGATCGTCGACGACTCGACACACATGTCGGAGGCCGCAGTGACAGCCGCAGATCTGGCGGCGATCGTCGACGTGACGGAGCTCGACAAGGCCGAGTGCCTCAGCCTGCTCCCCAGGAAGACGATCGGCCGCATCGTCTTCACCGATGCTGCCCTTCCGGCGGCTCAGCCGGTGACCTACTTCCTCGACGACGAGGAGGTCGTCTTCCGCACGGCAGGCGAGGGCAAGCTGGCCGCGGCCATCCGCGGCGTCGTAGTGGCCTTCGAGGTCGACGAGTTCGACACCACCACGCGCACGGGGTGGTCGGTGCTCGGCGTCGGTCAGGCGTACGAGGTGCTCGCCCCCGGCCGCCTCGCCGAGCTGGCGGAGCGGATGCCGGCTCCCTGGGCGCCGGGCCGCACCGCCCACACGATCGCCGTGCCACTGCAACGACTGACCGGTCGGCTGCTGGCCATGGGGCCGACAGTGCCCGCGGAGGCGGATCATGAGGGCGCGTGACCTGATGACCAGCCCGGTCGTGACGGTCGGCCCGGATGCCGCCGTCAAGGAGGCCGCACGGCTGCTGGTCGACCACGGGTTCGCCGTGCTCCCGGTCGTCGACGCCGACGACCGGCTGCTCGGCGTGGTCACCGAGGCCGACCTGCTGCGCAACCGGCTGCTGCTCGACCCGCGCGGCCTGATCCACGATCCGCCACCCGAGCCCACCGCGCCGGCACCTCCCACGGTTGCCGGCGTGATGACCACCGATGTCCTCACCGCCGTTCCCGACACGCACACCGCGGAGCTCGGCAGGTTGATGGTGGACCGGCACCTGCGCGCCGTTCCCGTGGTGGACGGCGACCGCCTGGTCGGCATCGTGAGCCGGGTCGACGTGCTGCGCACCATCGCCCGCGACGACGACACGATCGCCCGCGACGTGCTCGGACACCTGTCGGCGGCCGGACGACGCCGCTGGCAGGTTTCGGTGACCGACGGCGTCGTCACGCTCACGAGCGAAGGAGTCGACGACACCGACCGGCACATCGCGGCCGTCGTGGCCGGATGCGCCCCCGGCGTCGTCGACGTCCACATCCGCGACGGGGTCCCTCCCTCCGCAGGTCGATGAAGTGGGGCATCGCCCGGTTCACCCGCGGCTCGGCCCGGCTCGGCGCCGGCCTGCGGCCGGGGCTCACCGCGCTGCGCCGACATGATCTCGGCGCCGTGCGCGGGGACACCGTGGCCGGGCTCACCGTCGCCGCGTACCTGGTGCCGCAGGTCCTGGCGTACGCGCAGGTCGCAGGCCTCACGCCGGTGGCGGGCCTGTGGGCCTCGACGGCCGCGCTGGCCGCCTACGCCGTCTTCGGGTCGTCCCGCCAGCTCTCGGTCGGGCCCGAGTCCACGACCGCCTTGATGACCGCGATCGCCATCGCCCCGCTCGCCGCAGGCGACCCGCACCGCTATGCGGTACTCGCCGCGGCGACCGCGCTCCTCGTGGGCGGTGTCTGTCTGCTCGGCTGGGTTGCCCGGCTGGGGTTCCTCGCCGACCTCCTCTCGCGCCCGGTCCTGGTCGGTTACCTGACCGGTATCTCGTTGATCATGATCGCCAGCCAGCTCGAGAACGTGACCGGGGTCCACACCACCGGCGGCACCTTCTTCGGGCCGGTGGCGTCCTTCGTGCGCGGCCTGGGCGGAGCGCACCTGCCGACCCTGCTGCTGTCAGCGGCCGTGCTCGCGTTCCTGCTGATCGTCTCCGTGCTGGTCCCGCGCGCCCCCGGGCCGCTGCTGGCGGTACTGCTGGCCGCCGCGTCGACGGCGCTGTTCGCGCTGGACCGGCTCGGCGTGCGGACCGTCGGGGCGGTCGCGCCGGGGCTCCCCGCACCCGAGCTGCCCGCCGTGACCGCCGGAGATCTGGCCCAGCTGATCCTCCCCGCGGTCGGGGTGACGATCGTCGCCTACTCCGACAACGTCATCACCGGACGCGCGTTCGCCGCGCGGAGGGGCGAGGACCTCGACGCCGACCAGGAGATGCTCGCGCTCGGGGTCGCGAACGCGGCCTCCGGCGTCATACACGGGTTCCCGGTCAGCAGCAGCGGCACGCGCACCGTGATCAACGACGCCATGGGCGGCCGCAGCCAGCTGAGCTCCCTGGTGACGCTGATCGCGGTGGTCGCCGTGCTCGTCGCCGCCGGGCCGGTGCTGTCAGCGTTCCCGATGGCCGCGCTCGGCGCACTCGTCGTCTACGCCGCTGTGCGCCTGATCGACGTCGCCGAGTTCCGACGGTTCGCCCGCTTCCGCCACTCCGAGCTCGCGATCGCACTCGCCACCACGGTGGCCGTGCTGGCCGTCGGTGTGCTGAACGGGGTGCTCGTCGCGGTGGGGATCTCGATCCTCGACCTGCTGCGCAAGGTCTCGCGCCCGCACGACGGCATCCTGGGGTTCGTTCCCGGTCTCGCCGGGATGCACGACGTGGACGACTACCCGGACGCCACCACGGAGCCCGGGCTCGTCGTCTACCGGTACGACGCGCCCCTGTGCTTCGCCAACGCCGAGAACTTCCGGCGCCGGGCCCTCGCCGCCCTCGACGCGGCCGACCCACCGGCCCGGTGGCTGCTGCTCAACACCGAAGCCATCGTCGAGCTGGACATCACCGCGGCCGACACGCTGCACACGCTGTGCGACGAGCTCGACCGCCGCGGCGTCGTGCCGGCGCTGGCGCGCGTCAAGCAGGACCTCCTGGTGTACCTGGACGACAGCGGCCTGCGCGAGCGGATCGGCGACGACCGGATCTTCCCGACGCTCCCGACCGCGGTCGCCGGCTTCCGAGCGAGCACCGGGACGCCCACCGACCCGCCGTGACCCCTACCACCACGCCCGCGGTCTCGGCTTCGGGTAACGCGCGGGGTCGGGAAGGTCGGGATCGATCGGCGCGCTCCGCTCACTGATCAGGTCGGCGAGCCGGTGCAGTGCCCCGGCGCCCACGACGGGGCGGCCGTCCTCGACCAGCGTCGGCACGGCCTTCGTACCCAGCCGGGTCCAGCCGTCCCGCCAGGCCCGGATCCGCAGCCAGGCGCTGGTGGTGATCGGCCCACGGCTCGCGCTCACCGCGTAGCCGGACTCGCGCAGCGGATCCGAGGTGGAACGGCCACGCAGGATCGGGCCTGCCAGCCGCGCCCGCAGCACCTCCGGGTGACCGATGTCGGCACCGTCGACCCAGTAGGCGGCGAACAGCAGCCGGCGCACGTCGTCGGCCACCCCGGCGCCGTAGGCCTCCGCGTCGCCCACGACGGCGGCCTCGGTGTTCGGTATCAGGCCGGGTAGCTCCCAGGGCATCACCTCACCCGGCAGCAGCAGATCGGTCACCTCGGACAGTTCCTGCTTGAGCCGGAGGTGGTCGTCCTGGTCGAGCCGCCGCCCGGTCGGCAGGAGGTGCGGGTCGTGCTCCACGGCGCGCCAGTCGACGTGGACGCCAACGGCGGAGAGGGCATCGATCCGACCTCTGGCCAGATAGCTGTAGGGGCAGTTGAAGTCGCCGCAGAGGACCATGTCGGTCATCTCGCGTTCCTCTCGTTGATGACAAGGCTCGACTTCCTTCGTGACCACCACTTCTCGGTCGCGACGACGGGTACGACGACGGCCCCCGCGGCCGCCGCCAGCGCCCACTGCTGGATGCTCAGGTCCGCGGTGCGGAACAGCGCCTGCAGGAACGGCAGGTGCACGACGCCTGCCTGCAGCACCAGCAGGACCGCGATGCCCAGGAAGACGTACCGGTTCGAGGTCCAGCCGATGGTGCGCACGGGAGCGGTGAGCGTCCGGCACATCAGCAGGTAGAAGATCTGGAAGAAGGCGAGCGAGGTGACGGCGAGCGTCTGCGCCTGCGCCACCTCGCCGGTGCCGCCGGCGGCCGGCGCCACCAGCAGGAACAGCGCGATCGCGACCGCCGCCATGAGCACGCCCACGTAGGCGGTGCGGGCCACGACGAAGCGCGACAGCAGGGGTTCGTCCGGGCGTCGTGGGGGCCGGTCCATCGCGCCCGGTTCCTGCGCCTCGAAGGCGATCGGGAGGGCCAGCGACACGGTCGCCACCAGGTTGATCCAGAGGATCTGCACGGGTTCGATCGGTAGCACCGGTACGCCGCCGATGACGGGGAAGGCCAGCACCGCGACCAGGATGACCAGGCCCTCGCCGACGTTGGTCGGCAACGCGAAGGCCAGCGCCTTGACCAGGTTGTCGTAGACCCGCCTGCCCTCCTCGACGGCCGCCCGGATCGTGCTGAAGTCGTCGTCTCCGAGGACGATGTCCGCGGCTTCCTTGGCCGCCGCCGTGCCGGCGCGACCCATGGCGACGCCGATGTCGGCCTGCCGCAGCGCGGGGGCGTCGTTCACGCCGTCACCGGTCATCGCCGTCACCGCGCCGCCGTCCTGCAGCGCCCGCACCAGCCGGAGCTTGTGCTCGGGCGCGACTCGGGCGAACACGTCCGTCGTGCGGACCCGCTCCCGCAGATCCTCCTCGGAGCTCTGCCCGATCTCCGCCCCGGTCATCGGGGGTGCCTCGCCGGCGATGCCGAGATCCCGGCCGATCGCGGCCGCGGTCGCGGCGTGGTCGCCAGTGATCATCTTGACGCTGATGCCGGCGCGGTGGCATTCCGCGACCGCCTCGACGACCCCGGGCCGCGCGGGGTCGATCAGCGCGACGAGGCCGAGCAGTTCGAGCGCGGCGTCCTTCAGCGGATCGTCGTTCGGCGGATCGTCGTTCAGCGCATCGTCGCTGTGGACGCCGTCGGTGCGGGCGATCGCGAGCACCCGGAGCCCGTCGGCGGCGTAGGCGTCGAAGGCGGTGTGCGCAGCAGCCGCGGCGGCCGGGTCGACGTGGGTGAGCAGAACCTCCGGCGCGCCCTTCAGGTAGGTGACCACTTGTTCTTCGCCAACGGGAGCCGGGGTGCTCGCCATGTACTGGCGCTGCGAGTCGAACGGGAGTACGGCGAGCGGCCTGCGGTCGCGGAACAGGGCCTGCAGGTCGATGCCGCCGCGTTCGGCGGCGACCAGCAGCGCGCCGTCGGTCGGGTCGCCCAGAACCGACCGCAGGTAACCGTCGCCGTCCAGGTGGGCCTCGTTGGCGAGTGCGCCTGCCTCCAACAGCTGGCGGACGGCGGTGGCACCGTCCGGCGCCAGGCGGTCCGCTCCCCGCATCCGGCCACCCGCGGTGTAGCCGACCCCGTCGAACTCCACCTCGTGGCCCGTCGGCACCCAGGCCCGCCGCACCGTCATCTCGTTGCGGGTCAGGGTGCCTGTCTTGTCGGTGCAGATGACGGAGGTCGACCCGAGGGTCTCGACGGCGGGCAGCTCCCGGACCACCGCGCGGCGCCGAGCCATGCGCTGCACCCCGACGGCGAGGGCGATCGTCACGATCGCCGGCAGGCCCTCCGGGATCGCGGCAACGGCCAGGGTGATCGCGGCGAGAACCGCATCGGCGACCGGGTAGCCCCGCAGCAGGGCCACCGCGAGCAGGGCCACCGCGACGACGCCGATCACCTTCGTGATCACCGCGCCGAGCCGGGTGATGCTGCGGGTGAGGGGGGTCTGGGTGTCCTCCACGCCTGCGAGCAGTCCGGAGATGCGTCCCAGCTCGGTACGGTCACCGGTCTCGACCACGACCGCTTCGGCGGTGCCCGTCGTCACGATGCTCCCGCCGTGCAGCATCGACCGCCGCTCGGCCAGCTCGGCGTCGGCCTCGACGGCGTCCGCCGCCTTGTCCACGGGTACCGACTCGCCGGTGAGCGCGGACTCGTCCGCCCGCAGGCCGCGGGCGTTCAGCAGGCGCAGGTCGGCCACCACGCGCGCGCCGGCCTCGACCGAGACCACGTCTCCCGGGACGAGGTGTTCGGCGGGCGCCTGCGTCCACTGCCCGTCCCGCCTCACGGTCGCCGGTTCGGCGACCAGCCGCGCCAGCGCCTGGATCGCCCGGCCGGCGCGGTGCTCCTGCACGAACCCGATGAGGGCGTTGAGCACGACAACGCCGAGCACGACGGAGCCGTCGGGGATGTCGCCGAGTGCGAACGCCACGCCCGCCGAGATCAGCAGGGTGTAGATCAGCGGACTGGCCAGCTGGCGGACCAGCACGGTCCATGCCGACGGACCCTCCTGCCGGGTGAGCTCGTTGGGCCCGTACCGGTCCAGTCGCCGCCCGGCCTCATCGGTGCTCAGCCCGCCCGGGTGACTCGCCAACCGTTCGAGGACGTCCTGGGCCGGTGCCGCGTGCCACCCGGCCGGACCGAGGTCGGGGCCGGTGCCGGGGGCCGTGGGGCCGCCCGTTCCGGTTCGCTCGTCCATCGTCGTCCTCCCCCGCGACCGCACGGTCGGCCGCGAAGCGCCGACTCGGCTGGGTCGCGAACCGCCGCCACCACGGCGAGCAGCGGCACGGCTCCCGTTCCCCATGCCAGCAGCGGCAGCGCGATAGGGCGCCGTCACGGCGGGGGAATGTTGAACTTGAGGGTGTCGGGGGACAGCTCGGCGTAGCGGAACGGGCCGCCGCAGAGCTCCCAGATCGCGCACGCGCCGGTCATCAGGGGCCGCCCGTCCACTTCGGTCCAGCCCTCGACCGGGGTGCGCCACCGCGCCCGCACCAGGCCGTCCGGCAGGTCGGCGTAGCGGTCGTCGGTCCAGAACTCGCGCGGAGCGCCGTCCACGTCGAGCCGCACTCGCGCCGACACCGTGCGCCGTGATCGGTGAGCGCCACGTCGAACGATCCCCCGTCCGGCCCGGCGCTCCACGTCGTCGCCGGCCCGAGCAACATCGAGGGAGCCATCAGAACCGCATCGTTCAGCCAGGTCACCAGCTCGCTCGTGTCGAACCTCGGCCCGCCGCCGTGCACGACGGGGAAAGGACCGAGGAGGGTGCCCCGCATCCGCCCCCGCCCCGCAGGTAGGTGTCCCACCCGGTCATCGGCATGCCCATGACGTTCAGGCGCATCCGGAACAGACGTGCGGGTTCGCCGCCCGAGGAGTACTGCCAGGCCTCGCAGGGCGTCCACGAGCGATCCGCCGTGAGCCGGAACCGGCCGGTCAGATGGGCGCGCAGCGACCAGTCCCGCGGCCGGCCGAGCACCCCCATGAACCGCAGGTAGCGCTGCACCGGGCGCGGCAGCTGCTCGAGGTCGGCCTCGGTCACCGGCCGCCGGTCGGGCGAACCCGACGGCAGACCGGCGGCCCGTACTCCCCGCACGAACGCTCGTGGGGGTCGCCGTACGCCGGCCCGCGGGCCGAGCGCACCTCTGGTACCGGCCCGTCGGACCGCATCGGGGTCGGTAGGCGTGGCCCCGCGCCAGGAACCGGTCATCCGATCTCTCCCGAAGCGTCCCTCAGTCGAGGACACGGTCCTGGCGGGTGATGTGGCGCTGGCCGGTCAAGGACGCCGCTCCGCCCCTGGCGACCACCCGCAGCACGTCCCGCCGGCTGACGACCCCGACCAGGCGACCGTCCTCGACGATCGGTATCGACCTGATCGGGGCGTCGAGCATGGTCGACACGAGGTCGACCAGATCGTCGTCGGGCCGCATGCAGATGGGTGCGTGCGTCATGACGTCGGCCACCGTGGGCTCCGGCCCCTCGTCCACCGTCCAGCCCTCGGGCACGAACCGGCCACGCACCAGGTCGGCCTCGGTCGCGATCCCGATCACGGACCCGTCGTCGTCCACCACGGGCGCAGCGGTGAACCCGTGCGCCACCAGCAGTGCCGCCGCCACGTCAGCCGGCACCCGCGGCCTCAGGAAGATCGCCGGGCTGCTCATCACGTCACGTGCCCTCATCGGTCGCCTCCTCGGTCCGGCGGGCAGCCGTTCTGCCGAGAACAAGCGTCCGCCGCCACCCGCGTGCACCCCAGAGGACAACGACCCGGTCGGGGCCCCTGAGGCGACCGGGCAACCCGGGACCTGGGTCGATCGCGCGCAGGCCGTTCGACCGGCGCCAGCAGCACCACGGCCGGGCCTCTGCCGCACCTCGGCCTTCACCGAGATCGGGTCTCGAGCCAGATCACCGGGCGGTGCTCACCGGCGGTGCCGATCCCTCTGCCCGGCCGAGGTGGTTCATCGTGACCTCCGGCCGGCGCCGGCCAGGACGTCCGCCTCTGCCGGCCGCGACGGGACGGGGCAACGCTGAGCACGGCGATGACGACAGTTCACTGGATGTGACCGATGACCGACGTCCCCGGCGCGATGGGTCCTCTCACCCGAGCAGGTCGAGGCGGTCCTCGTCACCGTCGGCTCCCCCACCGACCGCAGGACCAATGGGTGCTGCGGGACGGGACCCGGGACATGGTCATCCCACACGTCCCGGGATGACGAGGAGACCATCGGGTGGAGTTGCGGTCGGACAGGAGGTTCAACTGATCGAGCGGATCGACGACATCCCCGCCGGGATCTTCGGCGTGCGGGCTGTCGGCACTCTGACCGCCGAGGACTACGCGAAGGTCGTCGCCCCGGTCGTCGACGACGTGACCCGCAACCGCAAGCGGCTTCGGTGCCTGGTCGAGGTCGGGCCGGACTTCACCGGAGTCACCCCGGCGGCAGCCTGGGAGGACGTCCGGCTCGGCCTGCGGGCAATGCGGGCGTTCGACGGATGCGCGGTCCTCACCGGCAACGACCGCGTCGCCGACGCGAGCCGGGTGGCCGCTTTCGTCATGCCGTGCCGGGTCAAGGTCTTCGGACTGGACGAGCGCACCGCCGCGGTCGAATGGCTCACCGACCTGCCGTCCGGGGCCGCCATCCGGCCGAAGCTCATTGGACCGGGTGTCGTCCTCGTCGAGGTCTCGGAACCGCTGCGCACGGCCGACTTCGTCCTCCTCGCCGAGATCGTGGACGGTTGGCTCGCCGAGCACCCCACCCTGACGGGACTGGTCGTGCACACCCGCCGCGTGCCGGGGTGGGCGACGCTGGGCAGCCTGCTGCGCCATGTCGGATTCGTGCGCGGCCACCACCGCCGGATCGACCGGCTGGCCCTGGCCAGCGACAGCCGCGCCGCCTCCGTGGCGCCGCGCGTCATCACGAGGCTGATCCACCCGGAGGTGCGAGCATTCGGCTACGACCGGCTCGACGACGCGATCGCGTGGGCAGGCCGCCGGGACGGCAGCTGACCACGTCGCTCACCCGATTGCCCGACAGGCCGCCCGGAGTGGGCCGGTATCCGGGCGAGGGGACTTCGGGCCCGTGCCGGGTTGTCCGACGGCCCTGGAGACCACGCCGGCCCCGGGGTGTGCTGCCCATGTGGAAGGCGGGAACGGCGGCCCGATCGAGCGGATCGCGCCCAGCGACCTGGTCACGCTGGCGATGGATCGCAGGGGGCGGACCCCCGAGCACCTGGGTGCGGTTCTGGTGCTGGGCGCCGGAACCGACGTCGTGGCGGTGGAACGTGTGATCGCCGAGCGGGCGCGTCTCATCCCCAGGTTGTGCCAGCGCCTGGTCAGGGTCCCGCCCGGATGCGGGAACCCGGTGTGGATCGACGACGCCGACTTCGACCCGTCCCGCCAGATGCGGCGGGTGCGCTGCCCGCACCCCGCAACCGAGCAGGAGCTGCTGGACCTCGCGGCCGCGATCGCCACGGAGCCGTTACCGCGTTCCCGGCCCCTGTGGATCTCGACGATCGTCACGGGCCTCGCGGATGGAAGGATCGCGCTGGTCATCGTGCTGCACCACGTCGTCGCCGATGGGATCGGCGGGCTCGCGGTCCTGGACCGCCTCGTCGACGGGGCTGCGGTCAGCACCCAGTCCCGGGCGTTCCCCACCCCTCGACCGGCGCTCGCCCGCCTCGCCGCCGAGGCCGCCCGAGCCCGACTGCGCAGCCTGCGCCGCTTCCCGATGGTGCTGCGCGCGCTGCGCGTCTCGCTCGCCGCGGGAGGCGGGATGCATCCACGGCCCGCTGCGCCGTGCTCACTACTGCAGCCCACGGGCTCGCGGCGGCGCTTCGCAGTCGCCCGTGCCGACCTCGCCGGGCTGCGCGCCGCGGCCCACCGCTACGGCGGCACCGTCAACGACGCCATGCTCGCCGCGGTGGCGGGCGCTCTGCGCACGGTGCTCGTGCAACGAGGCGAGCGGGTCGAGACGTTCCGCGTGGGCCTCATGGTCGCGGCGAGGCGGTCGGCGCCTGCGGAGGCACTCGGCAACTCCACGGCGCCGCTGCTCGTCGACGTCCCGAGCAGCTCTGAGCCCGAGGCGAGGCTGGCCGCGATCGCGGGGACGGTCCGGGCCCGGCGGGACTCGGCAACGGGCCCCGCCCCGGTCGCGCTGATCGCGCCCCTGTTCCGGGCGCTCGCCGCCCTCGGGATCTACCGGTGGTACATTGCCCACCAGCGGCGGCTGCACACCCTGACGAGCAACGTCCGCGGACCGGACCGGCAACGTCGCGTCGCGGACGCACCGATCGAGTCGATCATCCCGATCTCGGTGGGCGAGGCCGGGAACATCACCGTCGGCTTCGTCGCCCTGTCCTACGCCGGTGTCCTCGTGGTCACCGTCACCGCCGACCCCGACCACGCCCCCGACCTCCCCGCCATCGCGACGGCTCTGCAGGACGAGCTCGATGCGCTCGTCACGGCGGCGCGCGCCGAGGGCGGCGAACGGGCCGGCGAGGCCCCGCACGATGACGTGGCGGGCTGAGCCCGGACGCCATGGACCTCCGGCCCCCTATCGGCCGAACGCGGCCGCCTGGGACCGAGCCGCCGGGTTACCGTTTCGGGGCATTCCTCGAGACGAGAGGCATCGGTGTGACCATCTCCGTGTTCCTGCTCGACGACCACGAGATCGTCCGGCGCGGCATCGCACAGCTGCTCGAGTCCGCGGACGAGGTCACCGTCGTCGGCGAGGCCGGCACCGCCGCGCAGGCGGTGGCCCGCATCCCGGCGCTGCGCCCGGACGTGGCCATCCTCGACGTCCGCCTTCCCGACGGCGACGGCGTCAGCGTCTGCCGCGACATTCGCTCCGCCGTGACGCCACCCCCCGCGTGCCTCATGCTCACCTCCTACTCCGACGACGAAGCCCTCTTCGGTGCGATCATGGCCGGCGCCTCCGGCTACCTGCTCAAGCAGGTCAGCGGGGTCGACCTGCTCGGCGCGGTCCGTACTGTCGCGGCCGGCGGCTCCCTCCTCGACCCCAAAGCGACCGCGGTCATCCTCGAACGCCTCCGCCGAGGCAACGAACCCGTCGATCCCCGTTACGAGTCCTTGAGCCCCCAGGAACGCCGCATCCTCGGCCTCATCGCGGATGGCCTCACGAACCGCCAGATCGGCGCCGAGATGTACCTCGCCGAGAAGACCGTCAAGAACTACGTTTCCTCGCTGCTGCACAAGCTCGGGTTCGCCCGCCGCACCGAAGCCGCCGTCTACGCCGCCGAGATGCGCAAGGGCGGACACGAACGCTGACACCTGTGTTCGTCGCACCGCGCTCGGGAGCGGGACGGCCTCCTGCGCACTCCGACCGATCGGGCCGAGCACGCCGGCGTCACCCTGCTCGCGGTGACCGAGCCCCACCGGCGCCGGGAGCTCGTCGACGCCATCGCCACCGCAGCGACCACGCAACGAACCGAACCCGGGTACGCCAGCGAACTGCGGATGTGGACATGCATCATCCGGGTCGGAGGGCCGGCGTCCGGCGCGGATCCGCCACAGGTGCCTCGCCGGAACCTCGTCGCGAACGCGGAGCGCCCGCGGCCGGAGACCACGCACTCACCCGCTGGAAAGCCACCGGTGCGCCTCGGGTAGCGCATGGCGGGCAAGGGCGGCGAGAACCCGGATCCGCCGGTTCCCGCGGCGGCTGTCGTGTACAGCGTCCGCCGGGTAGACCATGCCGGCGTCCCGGCCCGCGGCGATGTCGGCGACGAACGCGGCGACCGCGTCGGGCTCCGGCACGGTTTCGGGGTGGAGATATCGCCGACTCGTGCCCGAGCCGACGCCGATGCCTTCGCGGACGGGGTCGCGCAGCAGTGCCGAGCAGCCGGACCGTTCGTCCCAGCGCAGCGCGATGCTCGAGAAGCGTTCTGAGAACTGGATCAGTTCCAGGTCCAGCGAGCCGGCCAGGGTCGGGTCCTGGGCCGGCCCGATCCGCAGGCGGGCCTCGGCGATCCGGCGGCGCTCCAGCACGTGGGCCACCGCAGAGAGATAGCCCGTCACGAGCAGGTCCAGGGTGGCTCCTGACAGCTCGCGCCCGTGCTGCTCGAGCCCCACCTCCACGCCGCTGCCTGCACAGTCGGTGTCGCTCACTGCTTCCTCCCGGATTCGAGGTTCCGGCTGCCTCCGCTGCGACCGGGCACACGGCCGAAGCCCGGCACCAGGGTGCGGCCCGGATGCGGCCGGTCACAGGGGCGAACGTCCCAGGATCTCCGTCTCTGGTGTTGCCGGGATCCGTGCACGGCGAGCTCGTGGGCCTTTCGACCCGCTGCGCCCGGTAACGTGCCGCCGCGCCGACCGGGCCGTCCGCCTCTGCACGGCGTACGCCGGGGACGCCACGATCGAGGTCGTCCTCGACGAGAAGAGCAACCGATGTCGCCCGACGCCCGGCGCCTGGCCGCGCCGCCCGAAGCCGATGACGACGACCCTCGCGTCACAGGGCTGATGACCACCCGGATCCTCGGGATCACCGCCGACGCCGACCTGATGAGCGCGCTGCGGCTCATGGCGGAACGCGGTGTCCAGCACCTGCCCGTCTTCGACGGGCCCCGCTGTTGCGGCCTGCTCTTCGAGATCGACATCGTCGAGCACCTCGCGGTCGGCGAACCCGCCCAGCGCTCGACGGGCCCGATCGCTCACCTCGTCCGCCCCGCGGCCGCGGTGACGACGGCGGCTCGACGATCCGACGTCGCCCGGGCGATGCAGGAGACACGGCTCGACGCCGTGCTCGTCACCGAGCACGGCCGGCTGGCCGGGATCGTGACGACGACCGACGTCATCGCCTCACTCGCCTCGCCGGCGGCACAACACCCGTCAGGCGGAGACACGTCGTGACCGCGGACGCCGTCGTCGTCTACGCCGAGCCATCCCCGGTCGGCCACCGGGCCCTGCGCTGGGCGGCCGCCGAAGCACGCCGCCGGCGCACCGCCCTCCACATCGCCCTGCCGGGACGGGCCCCTGTCGACGACTCGTCCGGGCGCGCGGCGTTCGCCGACGCACTCGCCGCGGTCCGCAACGCCGCACCCGGGCTGGCGGTGCTGGAGCACTCCCGCACGCCGCTCATCGACACGCTGCAGACGCTGTCCGCCGATGCGGCGATCGTGGTGGTTCCCGCGACGCTCGACGACCTCGCCGCCGTCGTCACCAGGTCTTACGCCGCGGTCGCGGTCGTGCCCCGGGTCACCCCGTCACCAGAGGCCGAACACGGACCCGTCATGCTCGCCGTGGCGCCGTGGACACCTGAGCATGTCGTCGAGCTCGCGTTCGAGATGGCGTCGCAGCTGCGCGTCTCCCTTCTCGCCGTACGCGCCTGGACCGATCCGGTGCTCGACCTCGGCAGACTCCGGCCGGAGCGGATCGCCGAGTGGGACCGAACCGAGCAGCGGGTGCACCGCGAGCTCGACATGTCGCTCTCCGCGTGGCGCGTCATTCATCCGAATGTGGCCGTCCAGGTCGCCACCGTGCAGGACAGCGCGTCGGAGTTGCTGGTCACGTTCTCCCACCGCGCCCGGCTCCTGGTGCTCGGCCGTTCGACCCGCGGCACCCTCCTCGGCGGGATCGCCGAATCGCCCATGACCGCACTGCTTCGTGCCGCACGGTGTCCGATCCTGGTGGTGCCGCCCGACGGACCGCCCCGAACCACCTGGCTGCCCAGCCGCGAGCGCGGATGGGCGTTCACCGCCTGGTGAACCCGGTGCGCCGGGCGGGAGCGCTGAGCCATTCGGGGCGCAAGCAGGCTGCGACGTGCCCGAACGGTCGATTGCATTGCCATCGACGGCGCGCGAACGTCAGACCCAGAGGTTGATGCCGCGACAGGTTCGCGGCGACGTGTCGTCCCGGTCCCCGGCGACTCGTCGGCCTGTGTGGTGAACGGGAGCGATGAGGAGAAGGACGATGCTCCAGTGGGATCAGGCCAACGAGCTCGAGCCGTCCAGAGCACCATCGGGGAGTCGATCCGACGACGGTCCCGCCGGAGCGGAAACCCCGCTCACCGGCGTGCTGCAGAACATGACGAACGACCTGTTCGCGGCCGCTCTCCAGGCCCACCTGGCGCTGCAGGTCATCGGCCAGGACGCCGAAGCGGCTCCGCGCTTGCGTGCCGTTGTGGCACACCTCGACCGGGCGGTCGCCGATCTCCGGCTCACGAGCTACGCCTGCTCCTGCGGGGGGGACAGCGAGCGGGTCGACCCGGCGGCCTTGCTCACCGGTCTGACGCTCGTCGCCAAGGTCTGACGCGCTCCCGGCAACGCGTTGGTCTCAGTCCGGCCGGGGGGAGGACATCCCGGCGAGGAGGCTCGGCGCTGCGCCGCTGGGACGGAAGATCCGGCGACCCGACAGCACCTGCAGCGGCAGGCGCACCACGACATCCCTCCGCTGCGGTACCCACAGCTCGGGCCCCGACTCCGCGAGCTCGGTGAGCCGCTCGGGGTCGCAGACCTGGTACGCCTCGCCCACGCCGAGGACGCTCCACCCGGTGCGGGTCGCCAGGTCGAAGTCGTCGACCTCGAACGCCACGACCTTCCCCGGGACCATCGTGGCGAGCCGGCCACCCCGCGCGGTCCGGAACACCACCTCCTCGCCGTCGAGGACGTAGTTCACCGGTAACGCCGCAGGCAGCGCGGCCTCGCTGAACACCACCCGACCCACACGCTCGGCGGTTAGAAGCCGCAGGCAGTCCGCCCGCTCCAGCTCGGCCAGTTCGGCGCTCGACTGCATCGGAACGACCCTTCTGCTCGCATCGCCGACAGCATGCACGGTGCCCGGACGAGGGACGGGAGGCCATCGGTCCTGTTTCCCGCGCAGAACGCCACCAGCGAGACGGGCCGGGTGCGCAGTGAGGGCCCCGCCGATCGGCAGGGGACGGGTCCTTTCGACCGGGCCCTGCCGGCCGGGCGGCGCACGCCGTCGCGGGCGGTACGAGCACGTCACGCGCCAGACGGTGACCGCCCGTCTGGCCGGCTGCGAGCCTGCCGAGCACGCGAGCCTGCCGGCCCCGATCTCGCCTCGGGGCTGTGCGGGTCCGGCGGGAGGACGAAACAGGTCCCCGCGCCGGCCCTCCCGAGCGCGAGGAGCGCGGACTCGTCGGGGAGCCTGGCCGTCCGCCACGAGTCAGCGCGGGCCTGAAGGATCCCCGGCGTCCCGGCCCAGTGGCCCCACGAAGCGGGACCTGCGCCTGCTCCCGCGCGATGCCACCCGGCGAGAGGGTGGGAGTCGTCGGGATACAGCGCCCTCTCCAGTCCCGGACCCGTGCCCTGCCGTTCCCGACGAGGAGCGATGATGACGACCAACCACATCGACCAGCGCACCGTGCGGACCGCACTGGCGCTGGCCGCCCGGGCCCCCTCGATCCACAACAGCCAGCCGTGGCGCTGGGTCGTCGGGCCGCGCAGCGTGCACCTGTACGCCGATCTGCGCCGCTGGCTGCCCGCGACCGACGCGCAGGGCCGGGACCTGATCGTGAGCTGCGGGGCCGCGCTCCACCACCTCCGGGTGGCGCTGGCGGCCGCGGGCCTTGCGAGCTCCCTGCGGCGCATGCCCAACCCGACGGAGCCCAACCACCTCGCAGCACTCGAACTGCATCCGCGTCCGGCCGGAGACGCGGAGCTCGCCCTCGCGGCGGCGATCTCGCGCCGGCGGACCGACCGCCGCAGGTTCGTCGACTGGGAGGTGCCCGCCGCGTTCATCGACGAGCTGATCGAACGCGCCGCCGGGCAGGGAGTGCTGCTCCGAGCGGTCACGGAAGCGGCGCCACGGGCGCGGCTGGTGGCCGCCATCAGGGAGGCGGCGGAGATCCAGGAGGGCGATGCCGCCTACCGGACGGAGACGGCCGTGTGGAGCGGCGGCTATGCCGACGTGGACGGCGTGCCCGCGGCCAACCTGCTGCGGGACCCGGTCGCGACCGGCGCCGGGACGGCCCGCCGGTTCAGCGAGGGCCTCATCGAGCAGACCGCCGGCGACCCGGACGGGGCCGCGCTGCTGATGCTTGCCACCGCGTCGGATGACACCCTCGCCCAGCTGCGCGCAGGCGAGGCGCTCAGCGCCGTGCTGCTGCACGCCACCACGCTCGGTCTCGCGACGTGCCCGCTGAGCCAGCCGCTGGAGGTCGGATCGACCAGGCAGGTCGTCCAGGACGAGGTGCTCGGCGGGTCGGCGGTTCCGCAACTGGTGGTCCGGGCGGGCTGGGCACCCGCCGGTGCTCCCCTCCCCCCGACCCCGCGCCGGCCGATCGACGAGACGATCGAGCGCCTCCAGGTCTGAGCCACTCCGGCGGACCCGGCGCCGGTGCCGGCACCTGGCGCGGGCTCGGACCTGTACCGCCAGGACGAGCGCCCGCTCACCCCCGAGGAGCTGGCCGGGGCCGAGCCGGACGCCGAGGGCGTGCTGCGCAAGCCGACCGGTCCCGACTCCGTGCCGCCGTTGATCGGCGAGGCCGGCTCGGTCGGCGTCCGGCACGCGGACGGCACGGTCTCCGCAGGCTGGCTCACCCCGTCGCGCAGGCTGGAGGTCTACTCCACGACGATGCGGGACTGGGGCTGGGAGGAGCACGCGACCCCGGGATACATCCCCTCCCACGTGGCCCGCTCGGAGCTCGACCTGGAGGCAGGCGAGCTGGTCCTCGTGCCCACCTTCCGACTGCCGATGCTGATCCACACCCGCTCGGGGAACGCCAAGTACCTCAACGAGATCTCCAACTCCCACCCGCTGTGGCTCAACTCGCGCGACGCCCGACGGCACGGCGTCGCGACGGGGGACCTGGTGCGGCTGTCGACCTCGATCGGGCACCTCGTCGCGCGGGTCTGGGTGACCGAGGGCATCCGCCCCGGCGTCTGCGCCCTGTCCCACCACATGGGCCGCTGGCGGCTGCACGGCAACGAGGGCAGCCGGTGGGTGCAGGGCCTGGTCGACATCAGCCACCCGGACGGGCCGGAGTCCTGGCTGCTGCGGTACCGGGGTGGCGTCGAGCCGTTCGAGTCCGACGACCCCGACTCCTCCCGCATCTGGTGGACCGACCCCGGCGTGCACCAGAACCTCGCCTTCGGCGTCCAGCCCGACCCCTGGTCGGGGATGCACTGCTGGCTGCAGAAGGTGCGGATGGAGAAGGCCCACCCGGGCGACCGGGACGGCGACGTCTACGTCGACGCCCGGCGCTCGCGGGAGGTGTACCGGGAATGGCTGGCCCTGGCCCGTCGCGCGCTCGGGCCCGGCGGTCAGCGCCGGCCCGAGTTCCTCATGCGACCGGTCAAACCGTGCCGCCGCGCCTTCCGGGTGGACCGGCCGTGAGCTCGCTGCTCGGTCGGCACGCCGACGTCGATGCCGGGCGCGTCCGCGCCGCCGTCGCCGCGGTGACCGACCCGGAGCTCGGTCTGCCGCTGGGTGGGCTCGGCATGATCGGCGAGGTGCACGTCGGCCGTGGGGGGCGGGCGCACATCGAGCTCCGGCTGACGACGGCGAGCTGCCCCCTCGCCGCCGAGCTGACCGGCGCCGTGACCGAGGCCGCCCGGCAGGTACCCGGCATTCGACAGGTCTCGGTAGACACGCGGGCGATGAGCGTCCGGGAGCGCAGCGAGCTGGCCGATCGGCTCCGGCGCGATACGGCACGGATCGACTCGGTGGTCGGCGAAGGGCGACCGGCGGTCTACGCCGTGGCCAGTGGCAAGGGCGGGGTCGGCAAGAGCACCGTGACCGCCAACCTGGCCGCGGCACCGGCGGCTCGGGGCAAGCGGGTCGGCGTGCTCGACGCCGACGTCTGGGGCTACTCGATACCGCAGCTGTTCGGCGTCCGGCGCAACCCGGTCGTCCTCGGTGACGCCATGCTGCCCGTTCCCGCCCACGGGGTCATGCTCATGTCGGTCGGCTTCTTCGTCGACGAGGACAGCCCGGTCGTCTGGCGCGGCCCCATGCTGCGCAAGGCCATCGAGCAGTTCCTGCGCGACACGCACTGGGGCCGGCTCGACACGCTCCTGGTCGACCTTCCGCCCGGCACCGGGGACGCGGCGCTCTCCCTGCTGGAGCTGCTACCCGACGCCGCGCTGCTCGCGGTGACGCCCCCGCAGACGGCCGCCCGCGTGGTGGCGCGGCGGATGGTGCGCATGGCCACCGATGCCGGGAGCCGATCGCCGGGGTCGTGGAGAACATGTCCGCGTCGAGCTGCCCCACCTGCGGCGGGCAGGCACCGGTCTTCGGCGAGGGCGGCGGCTCGTTGCTCGCAGAGGAGGCCGGCGCCCCGCTGCTCGGCCGGGTACCGCTCGACGTGGAGCTCCGCCGAGCGGGCGGATGCCGGCAGGCCCGTCGTGCTCGCCTCGCCGGAGGCCGCGTCGGCGCGCGAGCTAGCCCGGATCGCTGCCGCCCTGCCTTCGCCGCGGCGGAGCCTCGCCCACCGGCCGCTTCCCCTCTCCGCGCTCTGACCGCCGGGGCGGCGGCGCGGAGCCGTGCACCCTTCTTCGTCACCAGCGGGCCTCAGCGCACGGTGATCGTGGCCATCATGCCGGCGTCCTCGTGGTCGAGGATGTGACAGTGGTAGACGCTGCGGCCGGTGTGGGTGGTGAACGGGATGCGCAGCCGCACCCATCCCCCGGGCGGCACGAGGACGACGTCCTGCGGCACCCCGAGCGGCGGGCGGCCGTCGCTCGCGGCGACGACGGTGAACGGCCAGACGTGCAGGTGGAAGGGGTGGGCGAGCGGGCCGGTGTTGGTCACGGTCCATTCCTCGACCGTCCCGGCGGCGACGATCTGGTCGTCGCGGTCGGGGTCGTAGGCGCGGCCGTCGACGGTGAAGCTCATCGGCATCGCGTCACCGCGGCCGCCGCGCATCCCGCCCATGCCCATCCGGAAGCTCGTGGAGCGGGTGGCGGTCGCGGAGGCGGGCGGGGGTTCGGCGGGCAACGTCGCCGGCAACGCGGGTGCCACCGCTGCGGGACCGTCGACGACGAGGGTTGCCAGTGGGACCGGCCCCGTCGACGCCGGCGCGCCGCCCATGCCGCTACCGCGGTCGTAGGGATCGGCGATCAGCGTGAACCGCCCGGCCCGATCGGGCTGTACGACGACGTCGGCGCGGTTGCCCGGCGCGAGCACCAGCTGCTGCCGCGGTGCCGGGGACGGCAGGAACGTGCCGTCCTGGGCGATCTGCTGCAGGGTGTGGCCCTCGAGCCGGACGGCGAGCACCCGTGAGGTGCACCCGTTGACCAACCGCCAGCGCTGGGCGCGCCCGGGTGCGGCCGGCACGACCGGCCGGTACTGGCCGTTCACGAGCACGAGCCGCCCCTCGCGACCGAACATTCGCTCGGGCGGGCCGACGGGCGCGACGGTGCCGTCGGTGGCCAGGGTGGTGTCGGTGACCAGCAGGAGACGGTCGTCGTCGACCGGCAGGGCCCGGCCGCCGTCGACGAGCAGGGCGCCCGCCAGACCGCCGAAGAGCTGGTCGGCCACCGCGCCGTGGTGGTGCGGGTGGTACCAGTGCGTCCCCGGCGGGTGGTCGGCGGGCACGAGGATCCGGTAGTCGAACGAGGCCCCGGGGTCGATCCGTACGAACGGGTTGTCGCCGTTGCCCTCCGGGGACACCCGCAGCCCGTGGGTGTGCAGGTTCGTGGGCTGGTCGAGCCGGTTGGTGAGCCGCACGGCCAGTTCGTCGCCGGGCCGCACCCGCAGGGTCGGGCCCGGTGAGGAGCCGTTGAAGCCCAGCGCGCGGGTGTCCTGGCCGGCCAGCCGGGCCCCGGCGGCCGCGACCAGCTCGACCTGCAGCCGGCCGTCTCGCGCGGTCAGCTCCGGCGGTCGGGCGAGGGGCTCTCCCGCGGCGCCGGGGCCGCCGGCGGACGTGGAGCCGGCGGTTGTGATCCAGCCGGCGGTGCCAACGGCCAGGGCCGCGACACCGGCTCCGCCGAAGACCAGTGCGCGGCGCCGACTGATCGGGCGCGGGCTCATCGCAACCGGTCTTCCAGTACGGATCGCCGGCGGTGGTACTCCTGCTCGTCGATCTCGCCGCGCGCGAACCGTTCGTCGAGGACCCGGCGAGCCGCATCACGATGCTCGGTTCGCGCACCGCCGCCCCAGGTCCGGGCGATCGTGTAGCCGAGCAACGCCACACCCACGATCACCAGCAGCGGCCAGATCCAGAACAGGCCAATGCCTACCGAATTCATCATGGAGATTCACATCCTCGGGCGAAGGATCTCGGCTGGGCCGGTGGGCGAGAAGGGCCCAAGGGCCCGCTTCCGCCGACGATCGCCGCATCATCAGCCGGGTCCTCCGACAGCGACCTGGACGAGGACGAACGCGGCGACGGCGAAGATCAGGTAGACGAACCAGCGCTGCAGCCGCATGGTCGGAACGCGGTGGGCGAGGCGCCCGGCGAGCAGGGAGCCGACGACGGCCGTGCCGGAGAAGGCGAGCGTGACGGCGGGATCGAGGTGGGCGTCGCCGAGGTGCGCGGCGAACCCGGCGGCGGAGTTGACCACGATGACCGCGAGTGAGGTGGCGACCGCTGAGCCCATCGGGAGGCCGAGGAGCAGCACGAACGCCGGGATGATCAGGAAGCCGCCGCCGACGCCGAACAGGCCGGTGAGGAACCCGACGGCGAGCCCGGCGGCGATGGACTTGAGCACGCAGCCACGCCAGTTCACCCCGCCCCCGGGCAGGGCGCAGTCCCCGCCGGCCCGGTCGCCCCGGCGAGCATGCGGAAACCAGCGGCGATCATCAGCAGGGCGAAGCCGGCGAGGACCAGCCGGGGGTCGAGGAGGCGGTTGACCACCGCCCCGGCGAACGCCGCACCCGCCCCGGTCACGCCGAAGATCCCGGCGATGCCCCAGCGGATCTGCCCGCCGGCCAGCCGCGGGAGCAGAGCGGCGGCCGAAGAGATCCCGACGACGACCAGCGAGGTGGGGATCGCGGCAGCCACCGGGACTCCGACCCCGTAGACCAATGCCGGGACGGCGAGGATCGATCCGCCGCCGCCGAGCAGGCCGAGCAGGATCCCGATCACCAGACCGAGGCCGAGTGCGGCAATCACAGGCTCGTCAGCTCCCGGCGCGAGGGAGGGCGTCGAGCGTGAGGGCTGGATCGAGGGCGCCCCCGGCGCGGTTGTAGGGCAACGCGGACAGCAGCCGACCCATCGCGCAGGTGTCGGTCAGCGCCGAGACCGTCAGCCCCGCGCCGATCGCCCCGGCCAGGGCGACCAGGGGCCGCTTCCACAGGCTGCCCAGGACCCCTGCGGTGACGAGGCCGCCCGCGACCAGGCGGACCTGGCGTTCCAGCGCCCAGCGGGCTCGGCCGCGCACGACCTCGCCGCCGACGCGCTCGAAGGCCGGGACGCCGCCGCCGAGGACGTGCAGGTCGCCCATGCCGACCGCGGCCAGGCGCCGCCGGGCGTCGGCCGCCCGGACCCCGGACTGGCACACCAGCACGGTGCGGTGGTCGATCCGGTCGGCGACCTGGGCGGCGTGCTCGCCGAGCAGGGGCAGCGGCACATTGTAGGAGCCGTGGATGTGCACGGTCTCGAACTCCGCGGGGCTGCGGACGTCGATCACGGTGAGCTGCTCGGGGGCGTCCATCCACGCCCGGAGGGTCTGCGGGTCGACCGTGTGCTCCCGTGCGGCTCCCACGGGAGCGGGGTTGCCCGAAGCAGGGTGGTCGGCGGTAGAACTGCTGGAGGCGGTGGGCGTACTCATGATTCCTTCTCTCGTCGGGAGGTCGCGTACCAAGCCCATCGCCCGGGCCGGTGCAGGTCAGCGGTGGGCGGGCTCGGGGTGCTCGGGGTGCTCGGTGTGCAGGCCGGCATCGGCGGCACGTTCGTAGTCGTCGTCGACCAGCACGAGGTCGCGGCCGGGCTGGTCGAGGATCGAGGCGGCGATGGCGGCGCGGTAGCCGGAGCCGCAGTAGACCCACACCTCCCCGTCGGGCACCTCGTCGACCCGCTCGGCCAGCTCGTGGATCGGGATGTGGATCGACCCGCGGACCCCGCCCCCGGCGCGCTCGTCGTCCCGGCGGGCGTCGAGCACCGTGAATACCTCGGGCCGCTGCGCCGTGGCGGCGGCGAGCCCGGCGAAGTCGCTGACCGGGTAGGACCGCAATGGCCGCCCGTCGGCGAGCGTCTCGATCTCGCCGTATGCCATCCCGGCGAGCCGGTCGATCCCGATCCGCACGAGCTCGCGGCGGGCCTGCGTGACCTGCTCGGCCGACTCCCCGATCAGCGTCAGCGGGGCGCCCCACGGGTGGAGCCACCCCAGATAGGTCAGGAAGTTCGTGGACAGTTCGAACCCGAGCGAACCGGCGAGGTGCCCGGCGGCGAACGCGGTGCGCCCGCGCAGGTCGACCACCCACTCCCCGGCCTCGATCCGCCGGCGCAGCTCCGCGGGGTCCACCGGCTCGGGCAGGGACAGGTCGACGGGGCCGGCGCCCCGGCGGTTGAGCGAACCCATGTGGGCGTAGTAGGCCGGGTACGCGGCGAGGCCGGCGATCAGGGTGTCGACGTAGTCCTGCTCCTCCAACGTCAGTGCCGGGTTGACCTCGGCCTGCGCGCCCACGGTCGACGCGTCACCGCTGGTCGGGGTGGCCGAGCAGAAGCTGCCGAACCCGTGGGTGGGGTAGACCGGGGTGTCCGCGGGCAACTCCGCGGCCAACCGGCGCACCGAGTGGTACTGGGCGTGCGTGAGCTGCTCGGTGTCCCCCGGGCGCACCAGGTCGGTGCGGCCCGTGGCCCCGTAGAGCATCGAGCCGCCGGTGAACACCCCGTGCACCCGACCGGCCGCGTCCTGCAGGACGTAGCTGATGTGGTGGTGGGTGTGCCCGGGGGTGTGCAGCACCCGCAGCCGGATCCGACCCGCCTCCAGCAGGTCGCCGTCGGTGACCGGCCGGTACTCGAAGTCCAGCTCGTCGCCGCTCGCGAGCACGTACGTGGCACCGGTGGTGCGGGCCAGCTCGAGGCCGCCGGAGACGTAGTCGTTGTGCACGTGGGTCTCCACCACCAGCGCGAGCCGCAGCCCGCGCGCGTCGAGGAGCCCGGTGACCCGGTCGATGTCACGCTGCGGGTCGACCGCCACCGCGGTCTCGTCGTCGTGGACCAGATAGCTGCGATCGCCCAGGCTGGTGGTCTCGATCGTCTCGACCCGGAACCCCGTCCGTCCGGCGTCCGGTGTCGGATTGGCGCTCATCGCTCCGCCTTCCCTACCCCGTAGGGTATCCCCTGCTCATGGGTCGATGGTGTTCTCGTGGTGGTGCTCTTCGGTCACGCTCCCGGTGAGGGGGAGGTCACCGCTGCAGGGCGTCCAGTGCGGCGCTCATCCGCCGGTCGGCCTCGTCGGCGATCGGACCGAGCTCGGGATTGTCCGTCACCGCCGCCAGGAGCTGCGGGTTCATCAGTTGCACCATCGTGCCTGCGCCGTCGGTGAGCGCGCGCACGGCGACGTTGCACGGCAGCAGGACCCCGACGCGGCGGTCGATCTCGAGGGCCCGTTCGGCCAGTTCGGGGTTGCAGGCGCCGAGGATGACGAAGTCCTCGATGTCGGCGCCGCGCTTCTGCTTCATCGTCGCGGTCATGTCGATCTCGGTCAGCACGCCGAAACCCTGCTCGGCGAGAGCTTTCCGGACCCTGGGCACGACCTCGGCGTAGGGCTGGTCGAGGGCGATACTGCGGGCGACGTCCATCCGACGACTCCTCCCGTCCTTGGGATCTGATGTGTTGCGGCGTGTATGTCGGGAACCGGTGTCGACCCCGGGAACCGGCACTGGGCTCACCCCATCCGGAAGCGGGTATCCGTCGACCACATCGCCTGACCCGGCGTCCTCGACGTGGCTCAGGCCAGCGACAGGAACAGTCGCTCGAGCTCGGCTTCGTTCACCTGCTGCGAGCCGTCCTCACCCTCGGCGATGCACTGACGCAACCCCGTCGAGATGATCTTGAATCCGGCCTTGTCGAGCGCGCGCGATGCGGCCGCGAGCTGGGTGACCACGTCCGAGCAGTCGCGGCCTTCCTCGATCATTCGGACGATCCCGCCGAGCTGCCCCTGCACCCGCTTGAGCCGAGCCACCACATCGGTCAGCTTCGCGGCGTTCACGTCCATCGCAGTCCTCCTTCACGGGAGCAGCGCTCCTCTCGACCTACCCCCGGGGGTATAAGGCGAGTGTACCGCCCGGTATTCCCGAGCGGCCGGCGCGGCTCGGGCCGGCGCTGTCCGGGCCCGCCCCGTGCACTCGTGCCCCTCGGCCGTGGCAGAAGGTGACCGGCGCCCCTACCGGCCGCCCATCCGCTCCGCCCAGGGTGGATGGATGCACAAGCAGCCGACAGTGCTCGTCGCCTACGCCACGGCGGCGGGCGCCACCAAGAGCGTCGCCGAGTTCGTCGGGACCGCGCTGCGCGTACGCGGTTGCGAGGTGGACGTGGCCGCGGTCACCGACCGTCCCGACCCGGCGAGGTACGACGCGGTGGTGGTCGGCAGCGCGGTGCACGACCGGGCGCTCCTTCCCGCAGCGACGCGGTTCGCGGCCGACCACCGTGACCGGTGGCCGCGCATCCCGGTGTGGCTGTTCAGCGTCGGCATCGGACCGTCGCTGCGCGGACCGCTGGGCCGGGCGCTGCCAGGGCGGTGCCACCGCGGATCGCGGCCGTCCGCGACGTCCTCGGCGCCCTGGACTACCACGCGTTCGCCGGCGTGGCCAACCGCGCGGCGACACCTCCGCAGGCCCGGGTGATCCTGCGCCTGCTGGGCGGACGGTACGGCGACCTGCGGGACTGGAGCGAGATCGAGCGTTGGGCCGACGGCATCGCCGTCCGGCTCCTGCACCTGGCCACGACGACGCCGGATCCGACGTCCTGAGTCGGCTACCGGGCGGCATGGCGCGCCGCCCCGCGCTCGGGGATGAACCGGCGCGCGACCAGCGCGGTCACGGCAATCCCGGCGGCCGCGACCAAGATCGCTGCGCGCAGGCAGTCGGTGGTGGTCGAGCGCAGGGCGGAGCCCGTGAGACCCTCGGTTACCGCGTTGGCGATGGCGACCAGGACCGCCAGCCCGACCGCACCGCCGATCTGCTGGGCGGTGGAGGCCGACCCGGAGGCGACCCCCTGCTGGTCGGGCGCGGTGCCGGAGGTCGCGGCCCCGAACATCGAGCATCACTCGTGCTCGTGGGCACCGGCGGGCTCGTGCGGGTCCGCCATGAGCTGCCGGTAGACGGCATGCGCCCACACCTCCAGGCCGAGCACGGCCTCGACGGCCGCGCGGGCTGCGGGTACTCCGTCGCCGCCGTGCGTCCTGCGCTCCATCGCGTGCCGGTGTCGGCGCTCGACCTGCTCGCGCACGATCCCGCACAGCACGTCGCCGAGCGGCTCGGGTGAGCCCGCGTCGAGCGCCCGTTCCGCCGCCGGGATGACCGGCCCGACGTCGAGGCCCGCGGGCTTGAGCCCGGTGAACGGGGCTTCCTCCCCGGCTCGGTGCACGCGGACGACGGTCTCGAAGAGCCACCGGTCCGCGACCTCGCGCGCCTCCGGTCCGAGGTTCCGCACCTCGAGGGCGAGCTCGAAGGCACGCTGCACCTCCTGCTCGCCGTCGGCGTGCACGTACGGCAGGACCAGGTCGACATCGCTCTGGTCGAGAGCCTGGCGCGCGGCGGTCACCACCGGACCGTCGAGCGAATCGCAGTGCGGGGGCATCTCGTGACCTCCTTGCCGGTGGACGCACCGAGGCTCGGTGCCGGCACCCGGGACCGCCAGAGCCCTTCGACCCCCGGCACCCTCGCGAGCGCCCGTGACCGCGGGTGCCTGCTTGTCGCCCTGCGCCCTGCCGTGGCTCGGGTTGCGGGTCCTTTGTCGATGCGCTGGGGCCACTCGGCCGTGCAGCCCGGTGGAGCGTGCAGCGCACCATCCGAGGGTGAGCAGGCGTCAGGACCCCACTCGTGGTGAGGGTGAGCACGCGGACGTCACCGGTGGATGGCTGCGGCCGGCGGTGTTCGGGGTGATGGACGGTCTGGTGTCGAACTTCGCCCTGATCGCGGGGATGGCGGGCGGTGTTGCCGGTGGGAGCGCGGCGAGCGGAACGCTGGTGCTGGCCGGGCTGGCCGGCCTCGCCGCGGGAGCGTTCTCCATGGCCGTGGGTGAGTACACCTCGGTCGCCTCTCAGGCGGAGCTCGCCCGGGCGGAACTCGCGGTGGAGCAGAGGGAGCTGGCGGAGAGCCCGGAGGTCGAGCAGGCGGAGCTGGTTCAGCTGTACGTGGCCAGAGGTGTCGAGGTCGGCCTCGCCCGAGAGGTGGCGAGACAGCTGTCCCAGAACGCGGAGCAGGCGTTGGTGGCGCACGCCCGCGAGGAGCTGGGGGTCGACCCGTCCGACCTGCCGTCGCCGCTGCTGGCAGCGGTCACCTCGTTCCTGGCGTTCGTCACCGGCGCGCTGGTGCCGGTGCTGCCCTACCTGCTCGGCGCGACCACCGTGCTGCCAACGGTGCTCGTCTCCGCCGCCGGGATGTTCGTCGCCGGCACCATCGTGTCCCGGGTGACGGCACGTCCCTGGTGGTGGACCGGATCACGGCAGCTGCTGTTGGGCGGCGCCGCTGCTGCGCTGACCTACGGCGTCGGCGCGGCCGTCGGCACCGGGCTCGGATGATCGTCTACTTCAGCGCCGTCGTGTCATCGGCGGGATCCTTCGGCCGGGCGCGTCATGCCGGCCCGTTGTCGGTGCGCAGGGCCAGGCGGGGGCAGGCGGCGACGGCGTGGCGGGTGTGGGTTCGCAGCCGGTTGGGGATGGTCGGGTTCTTCACGATGGGGTACCCCCATTCGTCGAGGGCGATCAACTCGGGGAGCAGTTCGGCGCACACCCCGTGCCCGGTGCAGGCGATGCGGTCGACGTGCAGGGTCCGGGTGCGGGTCATCGCCAGTGCTCCGGGGGTGTCGCGGGCGGTAGGGGGATCTGGCGCCGGTGCGCTGCCGGGCAGGCGCCGTGGGTGAGGTGCCGGTCGACGTCGTCGGCGAAGGTGCGCAGGGCCGACGCGGCGAGGCGGGCGGCACCGTCCGGGTGGCGGCACGCACCCCGGTCCGGCAGCAGAGCGCTCCGGCGATGCAGCCGGGACCGCAGGTCCGGGGCGGCCCGTCCGGCGGCAAGCAGGGCGAAGTCCTCGGCCACGGCCGGCAGCCCGAACTGACAGGGGCCGCACTGGCGGGCGCTCTGGCCGGCCAGGTAGGCGAGTATCCGGGCCGTCTCGGCCGCGGTGCCGGTCCGCCTCCTCACCCCGGGCGGTCACGGCGATGATCGCCGCATCGGACCGGGCCCGCAGCCTCCGGCGCACCTCGACCCCCGTCGATGTCCGGCAGCCCCAGATCGAGCAGCACGACATCGGGCGAGGGCGCCGCCAGCGCGGCATGCCCGGTTCGCACGCCCTCGACCGCGTATCCGGCCTGCCGCAGACCGCGCACCAATGACTCCGCGATGCCACGGTCGTCCTCCACGACCAGCACCCGCGTCTCCTCGGCCCCGCCCCCGGCCTGGGTACTCACGCTTCCTACCCGCCTTTAGAACGATCGGGTCGACTGCGTCGACCCGCCTCCCAGCCTGCCCCTGTCCGGCCCTCGCAGCAGGGGCCGTTCGTCCGCTTCCGGCTCCGACGACGGCGATCGGGACCCGAGCCTGAACTCGTCAGCGTCGGAGTCGTCACCCCCGCGCAGGCAGGGGCCAACGGCGAGCTGCCCGGGTGCCCTTCGGCTCTGATGCAGTCGGTCGAGCCACCGCTCCAATGGATTCGTCCAGAAGATTCGGGGAGAGCCGAGCAGCTGTCCGATCAGCCAGGAAAGTGGAGGCGGACGACGAATGATGTCCAGTTCGAGAATATCCGTCGGGCTTCAGATCGGCACCCAGCCGCCGTTGCGGCTGACCAGGACGGTGGCGAGATATGCCAGGCTGATCGGGCTCCGATCACTCATGGCGATCGATCATTTCCAGAACATCTTCCCAACGGCGGCGTGGGACGAGGAGTTCAGCTGGCTCGCCACGCAGCGCCCCACCCCGCACGAACACTTCGACTACCAGGCCGTACTGGGTCATCTGGCCGGCCACGCCGGCAACCTGCGGCTCGGGGTGGGCGTCACGGACCCGATCCGGCGCCACCCCGTCCTCATCGCCCAGGGGATGCTCACGCTGGCGCACATGACGAGGCACGCGCCGATACTCGGGATCGGGGCCGGCGAGCGGATGAACATCGACCCGTACGGACTCGACTTCTCCCACCCCGTCGACCGCCTCGAGGAAGCACTGCAGATCATCCGCATGTGCTTCTCCCAGGTGGGACGCCTCGACTTCAAAGGGCACCACTACACCCTCGACGGCGCCCTGATGGAGCTCAAGGCACCACCCGGTAGGACGCCCATCATCTGGGTCGCCGGGCACGGCCCGCGCATGCTCGAGCTGACCGCGACCTACGGCGACGGCTGGTACCCGACGATGCTCGCCACCCCGCAGGAGTACGCCACCAAGCTCGAGGCCGTCCGAACCTCCGCCCGGGTCGCGGGACGCAACCCACGTGACATCCTGCCGGCCCTTCACCGGTTCCTCGTCGTCGCGCCCACCGAACGCGACGCCAGAGCTCAGCTCGAACACAAGGCGATCCGCGCCCTCGGACTGGGGACACCCGCGGAGCAATGGGCGCGGGTCGGGGCGCAGCACCCGTTCGGACCGAGCTTCCGCGGCTACATCGACCTCGTCGCTGACCGGTACGACCGCCGTACGATCGACGAGGCGATCGCCGCGGTGCCGCCCGAGCTCGTCGAGAACGGCCCGCTGCTGTGGGGATCCCCCGAGCAGGTCGCCGACAAGCTCCGGGAGTTCGGGGACGCCGGGCTCCGCCACGTGGTCCTCGCGCCCGTATCCGGGTTGGTCTCGAAATCCGCCGCGGTCTATTCGTTGTGGGCCATCCGCGGGATCGCCCACTCACTCGCGCACGCACGCCGCGGCTGAGGGCCGATCGGGCCGGTTCGCCCGGTTCTGCTCCGCACTCGAGCCCGTGCCCGATCTGGTGGGGCGGGGTCCGAGTCCCGGCGAGGCCGACCGGTAGCGGAGGCTCAACCGGCCGGCGCCGCGGTGAGGAGCGGCAGCAACAGGCCGCCGACGACGCCCAGGGCAACCGCGCCGGCCGCGCAGGCGTAGGCGGTGGCCGCCGACCACGTTCCGGCCCGGGTGAGCACCGCGACCGGGGTGAGCGCGGCGTCGGCGACGTCGTCGTCACCGGCGGGGAGCCGGAAGGTGGGCGCGATCCAACGCAGGTAGTAGAAGACGCTGGCCACGGTGTTGACGATGGCGAGGACGGCGAGCCAGGCGAACCCGCCGTCGATGGCGGCGGTGAACACCGTGAGCTTGCCGAGGAACACCGCCGTGGGCGGGGTACCGATCAGCCCCAGAAGGCTGACGGCGAGCGCGACCGCGAGGGCCGGGTACCGGCGAGCCATGCCCAGGTAGTCGTCCAGGGTGCGGGCGCGGGGTAGCTCGGCCACCACGGCGAACGCGCCCAGGTTCGTGATCGCGTAGCCGGCGAGGTAGAAGAGCAGGGCCGGCTGCGCCAGCTCCGCGCGCCCGGCGACGGCGACCACCATCAGCAGGTAGCCGACCTGGCTGATCGTGGAGTACGCGAGCAGCCGCTGCACCGTGGTCTGGAAGAACGCGGCGAGGTTGCCGAGCGTCATCGACGCCGCCGCGAGGACCGCGACGAGCAGCGGCCAGTCGAGCGTCTCGGCCGGGACCGCGACGAGCAGCAGCCGGTACGCGGCGACGAGGCCGCCGATCTTCGGGATCGTCGTGACGATCGCGGCCACCGCGGGCGGGGTACCGTCGGCGACGTCGGGCACCCAGAAGTGCGCCGGAACGGCGCCGATCTTGAACAGCACCCCGGCCAGGACGGCGATCAGTCCCACGCCGACGGCCGCGACCGGCGCGGCGGCGAGGCCGTCGCGCAGCGGCTCGTACGCGGTGGAGCGGCCGACGCCGTACAGGACCGCGACACCGGCGAGCATCACCACGCCGAGGAACGCCCCGGACAGGTAGTACTTCATCGCCGCTTCGGTGCTCAGCGCGCGCTTGTCCCAACCGGCCAACGCGTAGAACGGGATGCTGGCCAGCAGGAACGCCGCCGCCAGCAGGAGCAGGTCGTTCGCGCCGCCCAGGACCATCGTGCCGAGCGCCCCGAGCTGCAGCAGGACCACGAACTCGGTCTCGCGCCGGTGTCCCGCGGTCCCGTCGACGGACAGCGCCAGCGCCCCGAGCAGCGCGATCAGCACGATGGCCCGGGTGGCGTGGGTGGGGGTGTCGACGGCGTAGCTCGTTCCGAACACGATCTCGTCGGGCCGGGTCGCGGCCACCGCGGTGGCCACCAGCCCGGCGAGCGCCGCCCCGGCGGCGAGCAGCCGGACGAGCCGCTGCCGCTCCCGGGGCAGCCACGCCCCGAGCAGCAACCCGAACACGGAGCTGCCGAGCAGCAGCAGCTCCGGGACGAGCGCCGCGGGGTTCTCGTTCATCGTCATCGGTGTCATCGCGATCGGTGTCATCGCGCGACGAGCTCCACGAGCGCACGGGACGCCGGTTCGATCACATCGAGCAGGAACCGGGGCAGCACCCCGATCACGGTGGCCAGCGCGAGCAGCGGGACGATCGCTGCGATCTCGCTGGCGTGCAGGTCGGAGAACGGCCGCGGGGTGCCCGGCGCGTCCGGGACGCGCTCCGGCCCGAGGAACACCCGCTGCAACGCCAGCAGGAAGAGTCCGGCCGTGACCAGGATCCCGGTGACGGCGATCGCGGTGGGCACCGGTGCGCTCGACAGCGAGCCGGTGAAGATCTGGAACTCGGCGATGAAGCCGGCAAACCCGGGCAGCCCCAAGGAAGCGAACGCGGCCACGGCGAACACGCCCGCGAACAGCGGTGTCCGAGCCGCGAGGCCCGAGTAGGCGCCCATGTCGTAGGTGCGGCCGCGGTCGTACAGCACGCCGGCGAGCAGGAACAGCGCACCGGTGATCAGGCCGTGCGCCACCATCTGCGTCACCGCTCCGGTCGTGGCGAGCCGGCGGGCCTGCTCGTCCGTGCCGGCGATGATCCCGGCCGCGCCCACCCCGAGGATCACGTACCCCATGTGGTTGACGGAGGTGTAGGCGATCATCCGCTTCAGATCGGTCTGGGCGAGCGCGACCAGCGCCCCGTACAGGACCGATACCACGCCGACCAGGACCACCACCAGGGCGTACTGCCGCCAGCTGCCGGGCAGGATCGGCATCGCGATCCGGACGAAGCCGTAGGTGCCCATCTTCAGCAGGATCCCGGCCAGGATCGCCGAGCCGGTGGCCGGCGCCTCGGTGTGCGCGGGCGGTAGCCAGGTGTGGAACGGCACCGTCGGCGTCTTCACCGCGAGCCCGATCCCGATCGCGAGCAGCGCCAGCCCGGCGTAGGCCCCGCCGCCCGCCAGGGGGTTCGCCGCCGTGAGGTCGACGATGTCGAACGTGTGCGGCTCCGCAGCCAGGTACAGCAGGATGAACCCGAGCAGCAGGGCCAACGATCCCAGGAAGGTGTAGAGGAAGAACTTCAGCGCCGCCGCGCGGCCCCGCTCACCGTGCCCCCAGCCGGCGATGATGAAGTACATGAACACGATCGACAGGTCGAAGAACAGGAAGAACAGGATCAGGTCCAGCGCGACGAACAGCCCCAGCGACACCGTCTGCAACCCGAGGAAGAGCGTCACGTAGCTCTTGACGCGGCGGGTCTCCCGCAGCGCGAACAACGCGCACGCGCCGAACAGCACCACGGTCAGCGCCACCAGCGGCAACGACAGGCCGTCCACGCCGACGTGGTAGGAGATCCCGGCGCTCGGGATCCAGGCCGTCCGCTCCTCGAACTGGATGCCGGCCGCGGGGTCCAGCCCCAGCCACACCGCCACCACCAGCGCGAGGTCGGCCGCGCTGACCGCGATCCACGCGCCGATGAACGTCGTGCGCGACGCCCGCCCCGGCACCAGCAGCAGCGCACCGGCCACCGCCGCGGGCAGGAACACGATCAACGACAGCACTTCTCACCTCACCACGATCACGAGCAGGGCCAGCACCGCGAACGCCACCGCAGCCTGGGCGTAGTACTGGTGCAGCTGGCCGGTCTGCGGCCGACGCGCGAGCCGGCCCAGTGCGCGGGCCCCGGCCGCGAGCCTCCGCACCGCACCGTCCACCGACAGCTCGTCCCGCCGGTCCAGCGCCCGCGCCGCCGCACCGACGCCGCGGGCCACCGCCTCGACCGACCGGTCGAGCACCCGGTCGTCGAACCTCGCGAGCGCCTCGGCGAGGGCACGGGTCGGGCGTACGAGCACCACGTGGGCGGCGCGCTCCAGGCCCAGCCAGCCCGTCAACGGGGCCGCTTCACCGATCCCGGCGCCGATCCTCCAGGCCACGAGCGCCGCGACGACGGCGAGCACGGCGGACAGCAGCAGCTCCCACGGCGCGGGCGCAGGCGCCACGGCGAGCGCCCCGCTCGTGACGAGCGGGAGGACCCCGAGGGCGGCGGCGAACGCGGCCAGAACGACCAGCGGGATCAGCATCGCGCCGTGGACCCGCCCAGCGGGTTCGCGCTCGACGGCCGCCGCGGCGGCGGGGGCGGGCTGCCACACGTACCAGACGGCCTTCGCGCTGTAGATCGCCGACACCACGGCCCCCGCCATCCCGGCCGCGTACAGCACCACCCCGCCGTGCTCCAGCGTGGCCGCCAGCACCGCGTCCTTCGCCACCCACAGCGAGAGTGGCGGCAACCCGGCCAGCGACGCCGCGCCGACCGTGAACGTCACCCCGACCAGCGGGAACCGTCGCGCGGCGCCCCGCAGCTCGCCGAGCTGCCTGGTGCCGAGCGCCACCAGCCACGCGCCCGCAGCGAGGAAGAGCAGGCTCTTGGTCGCCGCGTGCGCCACCAGCTGCAGCGCGCCGCCGGCAACACCGCCGACGCCCGCGGCGAGCACCATGAACCCGATCTGCGCGCACGTCGAGGCCGCGAGCAGCTGCTTCAGATCGGACTGGGCCATCGCGACCAGCCCGAGCAGCAGGGCCGTCGCCGCGCCGACCCACGCCACCAGCGGGCCGGCCCATCCGGTCGGCTCGAGGAGCGGGACCAGCCGCAGCAACAGGTACGCGCCCGCGGCCACCATCGTCGCCGAGTGCAGCAGCGCCGACACGGGGCTCGGGCCGCGCATGGCGCGCGACAACCAGAACGAGAGCGGCAGCTGGGCGGACTTGCCGAGCGCCGCGAGCACCACCCCGGCCGCGACGACGTGCAGCCACGGCACGGTGGCCGCGGGCAGCTCCGCGAGCGCCAACGAGCCGACACCGCCGGCCAGCGCGGCCCCGGCCGCGACGTAGAGGCCGACGTCGGCGAGCCGCGTGGTGAGGAACGCGGTGTGCCCGGCCCGCACCGATCCCGGATCCCGCCAGTCGTAGGCGATGAGCGCCCAGCTCATCGCGCCCATCACCTCCCACGCCATCAGCAGCACGGCGAGGGTGGTAGCGGTGACGGTCACCAGCATCGCGCCCGCGAACAGCAGGATGAATCCGGCGAACCGGGCGGTGCGCAGCTCCGCCTCGCCGGCCGCGAAGACCAGGACCGCGAGCGTCGCGCCGGCAACTGTGACGACCATCAGCGCGGACAGCCCGTCGACGGCCAGCCCGGCCCGGATCCCCGCGAGCAGTGGGGCGTCGACGGCCGGGCGCGCCACGGCCGTGGCGATGGCGAGGGCCAGCGTGGCCGCCGCGACGAGCACGGCCACCACCGGTGCGGCCCGGTCGGCCCGCCGACCGGCGGACGCGAGCAGCCCGCCGGCCAGCAGCGGCACCGCCATCAAGAGCCACAGCAGCATCCGGTCAGCCCTTCAGGTCTGCGGCGTCGTCGGTCATGTCGACCTGCCGGGCCCGGTAGATGGCGGTGACAACGGCGAACCCCATGGCCATCTCGACGGCCATCGCGGTGATCACCACCACGATCAGCACCTGACCGTCGGTGCCGCCGGGCGCGACGTAGTACCAGAACGCTGCCGCGGCGACGATGACCCCGCCCAGCATCAGCTCGAGGCCCATCATCAGCATCACGATCGACTGCTGCGACAGCGCCCCGTACAGCCCGATCGCGAACAGGCCCGCGGCGAGCAGCAGGAACAGCTCGAGGCTCATCGGCCCACTCCTCCGCCGGCCGGGCCGTCGGCGCGCGGCGCTCGCAGGTCGTCGCCGAGCCGGTCGTAGCGGCCGCGGTCGGTCGAGAGCACCACGGTGGCGACGATCGTGGCGAACAGGCCGACGCCGAGCGTCATCATCGTGAGCATCTGGCCGCCCATGAGCGCCTCGCCGAGCGCGAACGTCGGGTCGGGCGCCGGCGCGCCCTCGCGGCCGGGCCAGTCGACGAGCAGGATCCCGGCCGCCAGCACGACGAACGTGCCGATCGCGATCGCCGCGGAGCCGACCTTGTTGTGCACCATCGTCATCGGCATCAACCCGGCCGGGTTCATCATGTACATGATCATGAAGACCGCCATGATCACCATCTCGATGATCATCATCAGCACGATGACCGCGCCCAGGTAGGCCAGGCCGAGCAGCAGCACGAGCCCGGCCACCGCGAGGAACGACCCGAGCAGGGCGAACGTCACCTGCGCCATCGAGTCCAGCCGGAACACCAGGTACCCGAGCACCAGCGCGCCGATCGCCAGCACCCAGAACAGGATGATCGGGAGCACCTACATCCCCCCTCGCTGGAGCACGACGAGCGCCACGACCAGCGCCTGCGCGATCGTCAACGGGATCAGCACCACCCACGCGAACTCGGTGAAGCGGTCCATCCGCACCGCCGGGAACCGCCGGCGCAGCCACACCAGCAGCGCGAGGACAGCCGCGGTCTTGACGACGGCCCAGGCCCATGCCGGCAGCAACGGGCCCACTCCCCCGCCGAGGAACAGCGGCACGGCCATCGCGGCCGCCACCACGAGCAGCAACCACCGGCCCCCGACGAACACCAGCCGGTCCACCCCGGCGAGCTCCACCGCGGCGCCGCCTGCGACCTCGCGCGAGAGCGGCGTGTCGAACGGCCCCCAGAACGCCATCGCCGCCGCCGACAGCAGGTACACCGCGAACGCCACCGGCATGATCACGACGAACCACAGGTCCCGCTGCGCGTCGACGATCGTGGTCAGCCGCAGGCTCTCCGCGCCCAGGGCCGCCGTGATGATCGCGAACATGTGCGGAAGCTCGTAGGCCAGCCCCTGCGCGACGAACCGGTACCCACCCACCAGGCCCAACGCGCTGTTGGAGCCCCACCCGACCATCCACACCGCGGCCCACGCCACCACCTCCATGGCGTTGAACCACACGACCCCGATCGACAGGTCCGCCACCGGTCGCTCACCCAGCGGCAGCACAGCGGCAGCGAGCACAGCCGCCACCGGCAGCGCCGCGCCGCCGATCCCGCCCAGTACCCGGTCGCCGGCGAGCGTGCGCCTGCGCTGGCCCACCAGCAGCCGGGCCGTCTCGCGCAACGGCGCCGCGACCGCCGGCCCCATTCCGGCCGGGCCGCCCACCGGCCGCGCCTCCAGCGCCGCGTCGCAGGCGAGCACCACCCACGTCGCGACGCCCAACAGCACCGGCAGCAGCAACACCGACCACCACGGCAGTGCCATGGAGGTCGCCACCTCCTGCGGCATCTCACCCATGCCGCACCTCCTCGTGGGCGGACGCCCCCTCGGTCTCCGGATCCACCGCGGCGACGATCAACCGAGCAGCCGCGAGCTCGGACCCCACCAGCAGGCCCGCCAGCTCGTCGAGCGCCGCCCGGGACGCCCGGCGGCCGGCGGATCCCGCGGCAGCCGAGACAGCGGCCTCGACCGCGGCCAACCGCCCGTCGAGCAGCGCCGCGACGTCGGTCGGGCCGGCCGGGAGCCCGCGGAGTTGCCAGCGCAGGGTGCGCGAGCGGCGGACCCGCCGCAGCAGCGCCGCCGCGGACCCGCGGACGTGCTCGGCCGATGCCCCCGCCAGCAGCTCGTCGCGCAGACGTCGGGCCCGAGCCGCGGCGTCGGCCCAGCCCGCGACCCCCAGGAACCTGGCGAGTCCGTCCAGCTCACGTGCGGCCGGGTGGGCGTGGCGCCAGAAGGGGCGACCGGACCCCGCGTCGAGCACCTCCGCGGCCGCCTCCTGGATCACATCGCCCTGCATCACCGTGCGGACGACCAGGCCAGGTGGCCAGTCGGGCAGGACCGGCCCCAACGGCACGTGCAGCCGATCCAGCCGCAACCCGTCACGGTCGTCCCCCAGGTCGGCCATCGGCAACCCGCCGGGCAGCTCCATCCCACCGCCGTGGCCGGCGTGTGCGCCGTGCCCCGCGTGCGCGCCGTGGCCGCCCGGACTCCCGTGCCCTTCGTGGCCTTCGTGACCTTCGTGACCTTCGTGAGGAGCCTCGCCTCCGTGGGCCTCGTGCCCACCCCCCTCGTGACCACCGTGCCCGATGTTCTTCCGGTCGCCGTCGCCCCGGTGGCCCTCGGGCGAGCCGTGCGCTGCGTCCGCCTCGCGCCCGCCGTGATCCTCCGGCGCGGAGTGACCACCCTCGCGGTGTCCGTGGGCGACCAGGTGGTCCGGGCTCGGTTCATCGCCGGCCCGACCGTGGCCGGCGTCGCCGTGGGCGTGGCCTTCGGGTTCTCCGTCGTGCGCGCCCGGCCGCCCGCCGGTGGCCGGGCTCGGCGTGGCACCGCTCGGAGCCTGCGCGCGCTGGAGCGCGGGATCGGCCAGCAGTGCACTCGCCTCGTCGAGCTCGCGGTCCGTATGCCCAGGTGCACGGACGTGCGCCCGAGCGCGTGGGGCGGACACCCGCGCCCAGACCTGCTCGATGACGGCGTCGAGCGCAGGCCCCGGTGAGCCGGCCACGACGAGGACGTCCGCGTCGGCGGGCGCGGTGGCCGGCGGCCACCCACGCCGCGCCATCGCAGCCTCCACCGCCAACCGCTCTGCGGTGGCCCCGACCGCGGACACGACGAGCACGTGCGGGCGGCGGGCGGCCGCTCGCAACAGCACTGCGGTCAGGTCCACCGCAGTGCTCCCTCGCGCCACGCGTAGAGCACTCCGGCCAGCAGGATCCCCAGGAACAGGAACATCTCGATCACCGCGGGAGCGCCGATCCGCGAGACGACGAGCGTCCACGGGTACATGAACAGCATCTCCATGTCGAAGGCGAGGAAGACCATCGTCACCGGGTACCAACGAACGTGGAACCGCGACACCGCGTGCTCGACCGGCGGGAGCCCGCCCGAGAAGGCCGGGCTGTCATCCATCCGTCGGGCCACCGCGACCGCCGATGCGATCCCGTACCCGGCCAGCACGAGGCCGAGCGCCACCGCCAGCAGCGCGAGAATCGGACCGAACTCGGCCACCGCTCACTCACCCGGGACGGGTGGCACTCGAACGGGCATGTCGACCTCCTCGGTGCCGCGAGCGGAGCGGACCGCGGGCGGCAGCAACCCTACCTAGGTACAGTATTCGGCGCAGCGCCGCCATCGGGTGAAGCCCTTCCCGCCGCTGTCGCCCGGAGGGTGGGCGCTCCTCCGATGCCCGAGGCCTGGTTCGCCGCGTCCCAGGCCCGCGAGCCCGGCCGAGCAGGACGATCGGCGCGCTTCGACCAGCGCGACTCGAGCCGGGTCAGCGCGGCCGGCCGCGCGCGCAGCAGCGGGCGATGTCGATCACGAGGTTGAGCACCACGGCCCACCGGCCGATCCGGCGCTCGCCGATGAGACTGATCTTCGCCCGGGTCACGCCGCGCTCTCCAGCACGCGGTCGACCTCGCCGATCCAGGCACGTTGCGCGATCAGCCCGCGCAGCCGGTTCGCGACCCGCGCGCCGCCGACTCCGACGGCGGCGACGATGCGGTCCTCGCTGTCGAGCAACGCGATCGTGAACCGCTGATCTCCCACGTCGCCGTGGACGACGACCTCGTCGACGGCGGCGTGCGCCCAGCCGACGATCGTCAGCTTCGTCCCGTGGACGTAGGTGCTGTAGCCCGGCGGCTCGACGGCCGGAGGCACGTCGGGCGGCACGGCGAGGCCGAGGTCGGCGAGCACGCTGGTCGCTGCCGCGCGCCCCTGTGCCAGCGCGCTCCCCCAGTGCTCCGTCCGGATCGGTGCGCCGTCGGGTCCGGGCACGGCGGCGAGGTCGCCCGCCGCGTAGAACCCGGGACGGTCGAGCACCCGCATTCCCGCATCGACCGGCACGCCGTCCGCGACGGGGATTCCGCTGTCGCGCAGCCACGCGACCGCCGGCGTCACGCCGAGGCTCGCAACCACGAGGTCCGCCTGCACCGTGTCGCCGTCCTCCAACCTCACGGCGACCGCGTCGCCCGCGGTACCCACCGCGGCGACGGCGATACCCGTCCGCAGGTCGACGCCCGCGGCAGGTGCTCGTCGTGCACCCAGCCCGCCGCGGTCGCGCCCAGGTGCCGCGACAGCGGCCGCACCGCGGGATCGACGAGGGTGACCGTCACCCCCACCGTGTGGAGGGAACCCGCGGTCTCGGCACCGAGGAGGCCGGCGCCGGCGATCACCACACGGGAGGGTCGGCGGGTGGCGAGCGCCTCGCGCAGGCGCGAGCTGTCGGACGCGGTGCGCATCGTCAAGACTCGGTCCGCGGCCGCTGGATCGATCGCCGCCGGAAGTGGCCGTGGGTTTGCCCCGGTCGCCAGGACGATCGCGTCCGCGGTCGCCCGGGTTCCGTCCGCGAGCTCGACGAGCCGCGCGGACGGGTCGACCGCCTGGACCCGCTGACCGAGCCGCCAGCTGACGCCGAGGTCGTCGATGCCGGGCATCCCGACCTCGTGATCGCCCACCGCCCCGGTCAGCAGGCCCTTGTTCACCGTCGTCCGGTTGTACGGCAGCCGACCCTCGGCGCCCACCACGACGACGTCCAGCTGGGGAGCAACCTGCTTCAGCGCCGTTGCGGCGGCACTGCCCGCCGCGCCCGCCCCGATGACGACCACTCGCTGCCGTTCGACCATGCGTCCCACCCCCTCCTCCCAGATACCACCCGGGGGTACTCGTTGTACCACATAGGCGTAGGGGGTATCTTCTCCGGGCCCGGCGACGGGTGATCCACCACACGAGAGGAACGCACAGGACGACCAGCAGCACCTACACCGTCCGAGGCCGGGGTACACCGTGGTGCCGGCATGATGCGCGCCGCCACCCGGCCACGCGCCGGGTGGCGGCAACCCGGGGGCGCCCGCCGAGCGACATCGTGATCCGGGAGGCGACCACGGCGCAGCCTCGGCGCCCCCATCGCGTGGACCCCGAGACATCCGTGCCGGCCGTTCCGGCATCATGAGCGACGGTGGATCCGTGGGCGGTCGTGACGCGAGGCCTCGCCGTGGGCGCGGCCCGCCTTCTGCTGCTCGCGCTCGCCGCGGTCGGGTTCGTGGCCATGCACGGCGTCGCAGTGACTGACCCTGGCGGCGCCCATCACAACCCGATGAGCGTGTCGGCGACCGTCGAGCACACCGGCCCGTCCGGCCCAGACCATGCGAGGCCCGACGCCGATGTGCCCACGGCAACGGCGCCACTCGCGGGCGCTCCTGACCGGGACGACGGCCACGCGCTGATGGCCGCCTGCGTGTTCGTGCTGGTCAGCGTGCTCGGTGCCGTCGTGCTGCACGCGCTGAGCGGCCACCTCGGGGTCTCCCCGCCGGATCCGAGGCGATCGCCCGGCGTCGGGCACCGACGTTCCCGCGCTCCACCGAAGCCGATCTTCTTGTCCCTCTGCGTGTTCCGGCTGTGAGACGGCCACCCGGTCCCGGCCGGGTTGCCACGTCTCTTGCCGACCTTTCACGCAGAGGAGAAAACTCCGTGTCCACCACTCGCACGTCCCGCGCCCACCTCATCGGCGGCGCGCTCGCCCTGTCACTGGCCCTTTCGGCCTGCGGCGGCGGTGCGACCGCGGCCAGCGCGCCCGCTCCGGCGGCTCCGAGCGCGTCGGCGCAGGCCGGGGTCAGCGCCGAGCACAACGAGGCGGACATCCGCTTCGCCCAGATGATGATCCCGCACCACCGCCAGGCCGTGGCGATGGCCGGAATGGCCGTCGAGCGCGCCGAGACCCCCGACGTGAAGCTCCTCGCCGAGCAGATCCAGGCGGCGCAGGACCCCGAGATCGAGCAGCTGAGCGGATTCCTGCAGGCGTGGGGCGCCGATGTGCCCGCCGAGGACGACATGTCCGCGATGCCAGGAATGAGCGGTATGGATCATTCCGGCATGGGAGATGTCTCGGGCATGATGACGCCGGAGCAGATGAACGAACTCCAGAGCGCCGGCGGCCCGGCGTTCGACAGGATGTTCCTGGAGATGATGATCGCGCACCACGAGGGCGCGGTCCGCGATTCGGAGCGTGAGGTCGCCGAGGGCGTGAACCCGCAGGCGAAGGAGCTCGCGCAGCAGATCATCAGCGCCCAGAACGCCGAGATCGCCCAGATGCGGCAGATGTTGCAGGCGGGCTGAACCACCGTCCGCTCGAACGGTCGGGGGAGCCGCGCCCCGCTCCCCCGGCCGTCCGCACATCGAGGAGTGTCACGGCGGCCGCGCATGCCGCGCGGAACGCGTGGACCGGCGCCTCGTTCGCCGCACGATGAACATCATGCGGACGGGCAGGACGGTCTCGCGTGCGCCGATCAGCTCTCGCACAGGGTGAACGGTTGGCGACGTTCTGCTGGAACTCTTCAGCGTCGTCACAGGTCGAGGGACGCATACTCGGGGCCGGATGCAGGTTCGTGGCTGAAGGGTGGAGCGATGCGGGTTCGCGGGTGCCCCGCTTCCCCTCGACTCGAGTGGCGGACCGGAGCCGGGAACGCCCGGGAGTCCTGCACATGACACCCATCGGACCAAGCTCGGGAACCGTTCGGGTGTCCCTTGCATTCGGCGCCTCGGCATCGGTCGCGGCCGCGGTGTTGTTGGACGTCCTGGCCGGCGAGCACCCGACCCATACCCTCAGGCCGTTGTCAACGTGTCGAGCGGGACCGGGTGTCGTGCCGGGACGAAGGGTTGTATGCAGGTGCGGCAGGCGCCGGTCCAGACGTTGAGCAGGGTCTGGAGCTCGCGGATGACGGCGTAGAGGGTCAGGCCGGCGCAGGGGCTTTTGGGTCGTAGCGCAGTTGCGTGCAGAACGCCTGGGCGAGTGCGGTGAGGGTGACGTGGCGATGCCAGCCGATGTAGCTGCGGCCTTCGAAGTGGTCGAGCCCGAGGCCGTCTTTGAGTTCGCGGTAGTCGTGCTCGATGCGCCAGCGGATCTTGGCCAGGCGGACCAATGTCCGCAGCGGGGTGTCGGCGGGCAGGTTGGACAGCCAGTAGTCGGTGGGTTCGGGTTCACCGGGAGGCCATTCTGCGATCAGCCAGCACTCGGGGAGGCTGCCGTCGGGGCCGCGGGGGATGTCGCGGTTGGCCGGGCGGACGCGTAGCGCCATGAACCTCGATCGCATCGCGGCCGTCGGGTTGTGCGCATTCTTGCGCGATCCGTGTCGCCAGGTGATGCGGCGCAGCGCGTCGCGGCCGGCGGCGCGGGCGAGTCCGGCGAGGTTGGTCGGGTCCTCGCGGTAGCGCGGCGTCGGGGGCCGGCCGCGGCCGGTATAGGGCGGTGCGGTCGAGACGGCGTCGACCGGGTAGGCGCTGGTGGTGGGCTTGACCGCGACGACGTAGCCCAGCCCACGCTCGGCCAAGCCCAGGCGGAACTCGGTGGTGTCGCCGTAGCCGGCGTCGGCGACGACAGTCCGCGCGGGCAGGCCCCACCCGCCGTCGCGTTCCTCGCCCAGGATGCGGTCGATCATGTCCAGGGCCAGCCGCCACTTCTCCCGATGGCGCACGTCGTTGGGGATCTTGCACCGATTCCGGCGCCGAATGATCTCGGCAGCGATGTCGGCGTCGGTGGCGGTGGACTCGTCCCAGGAGGCCGGCATGAACAACTGCCAGTCGATCGCCGCCGAGGCCCAGTCGGTGACCGCGTGCACACTGACCCCGATCTGACAGTTCCCGACCTTGCCCAGGGTCCCCGAGTACATGCGCGCCACACCGGGCGAATCGGACCCGTCCTTCGGAAAGCCGCTGTCGTCGACGACGTAGGCCTCGGGATCGATGAACCCATCGGCCCACCGGGCCAGCCGTTTCCGAACCTCGACGTGATCCCAGGTCGAGGAAGTGACGAACTGCTACAACTGCTGATGATCCACACCGAGCCGCTCTGCCATGGGCTGCATCGACTTGCGCTTGCCATCCAGCAACACCCCGCGCAGATACAGCTCACCCTTGGCACGCTGGTCCGACCGCGCGAACCCGCCGAACATCTCCGCGGCGAACGCCTCCAGGCGCGGCCTGACCTGGTCCATCTCCTCCGGCGTCACGACTCAGAACAAGATCACACGATGAGCCGGATCAGCGGTAGCGACACACCTAACAAAGTACTACTAGGTCTTGTTCTTCACGACCCCGGCAACGGGGTGCAGCTCTCGCTCCAGGAGGGCGTACGCCTCGGCGAGGTCGCGAATTCCTGCCGGGCTGTTGCCCACCGTCGGAGCAGACTTGATGATCGCCTTGAGGACAGCCTCGCGGGCTTGCTCGCTGAGACTCTGGTCGGCCATGGCCGCTGACGCTACTCGTCGGCGCCGGCCCTGGCTCCATCGTGGAGAGATCGTCCGTCGAGGCTCAAACGGTGCACTGGCCTGCCGCAGGCGGCGGTTCGGCGCCGAGATGGCCGAAGGACCATCCCGAGACCTCCGACATCCGGCCGCGCCAGTACATCCCCGCAACCGGCAGCGGACTGACACCAGCAGCGATCACGCGCGCATCGCGGAGGTGGATGTAGGTCGTGCGGTCCTCTTGGGCGACGAGGTGCTGGTAACGGGCGGAGAGGCGGGCTGTTGCCTCCCGCGCGAATCGGCGCTCGTTGCGGGCCTGCACGAGTGACTCGGCGACGCCCTCGAACAGGCTCGCCCAACCACCGTGCTCGTCGTCGATGGAACCGCCGGTGTGCACGACGAAAGCGGCGCGAGCCGCGTGCTCCACCTCGTCGAACCACTGCCAGTCCGGGATGACCGTCCCGCTGACGACCAAGCCACCCAGGGTGAGTACGACACCAGGGCCGTCGTCCTGGATCTCGGTCAGGTCGTTGATCGCTCCAACCACGGTTGCGAGAGCTCGGTCGACCTGGGGCACGCCGCCACTCTGAGCCATGCGCGAACTGTCCTCTGCGCCGCGTCGGGTAGCCGGTCCTGAGGCCCGCTATCGGCAGCGGGTGGTCAGGAGGCGAGCTCCGGCTGCCGGTCGACACCGGGTTCGTCGGGGCCGGTGGCCTCGGGTTCGCTGGTGTGCACGTCCTGTGGGCGGGTGTGCCGGTCGGCGTCGCTGCGCAGTGAGCGGATCCCGGAGTTCAGCACGGCGAGCAGCGGCACGGCGAGCAGCGCTCCGGCGATGTCGGCGGTGAGCAGTCCTGCTGCGATGGCGAGGATCACGGCGAGTGGGTGGAGCTTCACGGCCCGGCCGAGCAGCAGGGGCTGCAGGACGTGGCCCTCGAGCTGCATGATCCCGACGATGATGGCCAACACGATCAAGGCTGATACGGGCCCCTGGGCTACGAGGGCGATGAGTACGGCGACGCCACCGGTGACCACGGCACCGATGATCGGTACGAACGCGCCGAGGAAGACCAGCGCGGCCAGCGGGACGGCCAGCGGTATGCCGAGCACGGCCAGCCCGTTCCCGATGGCGACGGCGTCGACGACTGCCACGACCGCGGTCGCCCGGATGTAGCTCACGAGCGCGGCCAGGCCACGGCGTCCGGCCACGTCCAGCCGTGTGCGGACTTCGGCCGGCGCCGCGTTCAGGAGGAATTGCCAGATGCCCTGCCCGCCGTGCAGGAAGAAGATGAGGGTGAACACCACGAGCAGGAGCTCGGTGACCATCTCCCCGATCGTCGCTGCGGTGGTGAGCGCCCCGAGGGTGATGGACGACTGGTTGGCGCTCAGTGTTGCCAGCATCTCGTCCTGGACGGCGCGCAGCTGCTGGTCACTGAGTTGCAGGGGACCCGTGGTCAGCCAGGTCACGACAGTGTCGATGTTGGTGGAGAGCTGATTGCCCAGCTCGGGGAGGCCCCGGATGAAGGTGATGATCACGAAGGTGCGTACGCCGCCGAGTCCGGCGAGGCCGCCGATCATCACCAGTGCGGTCGCGAGGCCCCGGGGTACGTGGTGCCGGGTGAGCCAGCCGACGGCTGGGGACAGCAGTGCGGCGAGCAGCAGGGCGATCGCGACGGGGACGACGATCGCCGCCAGATAGGCCACGATCATGCCGATCACGGCCAGCGCGGCGACGACGACGAGCAGTCGCCAGCCCAGCGCAGCGCTGATCCGCAGTGTCCGCGGGACGAACGCTCCGACGTCGTCGAGCGGTTCGGGCCGAGATTGCCCTTCCGATCGGGAGCGCGGAGGCCGAGCGGCAGCGGCCGGACCCGCTGGAGGCGCAGGCGGAGGTCGTTCGGTGGTCGCCATCGCGTCTCCCTCGTCGTGCTCGCCCGTGGCGTACCCGCTGACGGCTCCGCACACGTCAACCGAGGCCGGTGGCCAGGGCCCATCGGGCCGGCGCCGGGGCGGTCGGCCTCCGGACTGCTGCTCTGGCCAGGGCCTACCGGGCCGGCGCTCGCGGTGCCCGGGGGCGACGGCGCGGACACCGGGGCTTCGGTCGCCGGCGGGGCGGGCTGTTGGGCCTTGGCGGCCGCGGCCAGCATCTGCTTGGCGAAGATGCGCTGCTGGGCGATCAGGTGCTCGGCGAAGTCGAACACCGCGTCAAGGACCTCCTTCGAGGAACCCGCGGGGGGCGCTGCCGCATGCGTCCGGCTCGTCATCCCCTTCATCAGCTCGCTGCTCTTCTCGGCCCACTGCTGCCACAGATTCCTGAAGCCCTCTTGGGTCCGGCGCGTCAGCTCGCTGAGTTGCTCCTGGGAACTGGTCATCGCACTATTCCTCCTGGGTGAGCGATCGTGGGCGCGCTCTCGGTCTCTCGGAAACGTGTGCCGGCCCCGTCTCGGGGCACGCTCCGCCGGCTTGGGCCCGCTGCGCGGATCCGGGTGACGCGGCTCGGCGGCGCTGCACGGTGGGCCGGGCGGGGGCAGAACGCTCGGGCCTGGAGTCAGTCGCAGCGCTGCGGGAAGCGATACGGCGACCGCGGCGCTCCGTGCGGCTTTCCCGGCGCTCGTCGGGTTCGCAGGCCTTCCCTGATCGTCGTCGAGCGCCCCGCCGGTCGCCGCGCGCCATGGTGGGTGCGCGTAGTGGAGTCATCGAAGTGCCACCCCGATCTGGAGGCACTCGAGGAGGTCAATAGTCCTCGCCGCGACCCCCCGATGGCAAGGCTCGGCATGAGGCGTAAGCACTTCCGGTGCCCGGCCAGAACCCCATGAACCATCGCGGCCGACCGAATACTCCACGTCGGTGACGTGCTCACCCCACTCGGTTTCGGGTGTGTCGTCGCTGGCCCTCGGAGTCCTCGCTCCTTCGACCTGCTCGCGATCACCGGAACTCCCGCGGTGACGTCCGGGAACAGGAGTAGGGTGACACCGTCGAGAACGTTCGAACACAGCGGTCGGATGAACTCGAGCTCAACAACCTCAGGAAGGCCGAGATGGACGCGGCAGTCGAGATCGTCATCACAGGCCACCACATCGCCGGGCCCGACCGCTACCGATCGTTGGTCGCCGCGAAACTGAGCAGACTCGATCACTTGGATCACGATGTCGTCCGCTACGACGTCGAGGCTGAATCACGAGCCGAATCCGCGCCAGGCGAAGTCGGCCCAGCAGGTTGTGATCACCAGCCATGGCAGGGGTCCGGCCGTCCGCGCCGAAGCCGTCGGAGTGGATCTCCCCGCGGTGCTCGACGACGCGGTCGGCAAGCTGGAGGGTCGCTTGCGGCGCCGTCACGACCGCCGCATCCGACGCTCCCGGGGCCGACGGGCAACGGTCGAAACGGGCCGGGCGTGAAGAACTGCCGCGCTTTCGAGTTCGACGACTTGCCGATACTGCTCGGTCTCGATCCGGCCGATCAAGCCGATATCGCGGTGCTCGACGACATCCTGGCCCGCCGCCGAACAATGAGTTGCGCCAACGATCACGCGAGCCGGAACCGGGTGGCACTGCACTTGGTGCCTGATCTGATGCCGGACGCCGTCGTGAGGATGGATGACCTGGCACGGTGCCCCCTCCGGCCCAATCGAACCTGGAGATCAGCCGAGCACGAGGCGTGTGGTTAGTGCGCATCCCCCCTCGGACACCAGTTCTGGTGGAGTTTCACCATCCCGCTGACGGCGAGGCGGGCGAGCCGAACACCACGCCGCACGCCTGACCAGCGCAAACACAGGCCACGACCAGGCACAGGGTCTGATCCGTCGCGGACGATGCTGCGATGAGGCACACCTGCAAGCCACCACCGGCCGTCCAGGAACAGCTGATCGCAGCTCTGCTACCGGACGTCCACGTCGAGCCAGCACCACACTCCCCCGCCCCGCTGCCGACGCTCCCCACGACCCTTCCCACATCCAGCACTGACGACCTGCTCCTGGGGATGGCCCGCATCGACCGCTCCGGCCGGTTCCATGAACGCCGACTACTCCAGGCACTGAGCTGGCTGCCCGGACAGCAGCTCGCCCTGGACGTGATCCACGGACTGATCGTCGTACGGCCAAGCTCGACCGGCCCACACGTTCTGGACCACCGCGGCGCGCTCCATCTACCGGCAGCCGCGCGCAACATGTGCGGCATCAACCCCGGCCTACCCGTCGTGCTCGCCGCCTCGGTTCCCGAACAGACCGTTGTCATCCATCCGGAGAAGGTCGTGGCCCGGCTCCTGGCCACCCACTACGCAGACCAACTGGGCGGGCCCCATGAGCGCTGACCCGGAACGGATCGCCACCGCACGCCTGCTGCTGGACCAGCTCGGCGTCACCCTCGACGACCTGAACCACGCCAACACCACCCCACCCGATCAGGCCGCGAGCGTGCCGACGCTCGCCGAGTACCTGCCCCACGTCATCGCCGCGGCCGGCCCCGGCGCCAACCGCACCTACGGCAACTACTGGCGCAAGATGCTCGCAGCGTGGGGTGACCGCCAGCTCGACCAGATCACCGCCAGCGACATCGAAGCCCTCCAACATGCCGCAGCCGCCACAGCACGGTCACGACGCAACAGCCGCCACGGACGCCACGCCGGCGAACACGTCATCGCCGCCGCCCGCGCCATCTACACCCGCGCCATCGCCGACAACCTCATCGCCCCCGGCGCCAGCCCCGCCCACCGCGTCAACAAACCCCGCAGACTCCCCAGCACCCGGCGAGCATTGACCGCCCACGAGCTCGACGAGATCAACATCGCCGCCCGCACCAGCGGCAACGACGTCATCCTCGACGCGCTGCTACTGCGACTGCATACCGAGACCGCCTGCCGCCGCGGCGGCGCCCTCGCCCTACGGCTCTGCGATCTCGATACCGAGCACTGCCTGATCCAGCTCCGGGAGAAAGGCAGCACCGTCCGGTGGCAACCAGTCAGCCCTGCGCTCGCGAAGAGCTTGGCCGAGCACGCCGCTGGTCGCGATGCTGTCCTGTCCACCGACCCGTTGCTGCGCTATCGCGACGGCCGCGCCCTGTCCAGCCGCCGCTACGACCACCTCTGGAAACGCCTCGGCCAACAACTGCCGTGGGTCGCGGCGCAGGGGATCTCGACCCACTGGCTGCGCCACACCACCCTGACCTGGGTCGAACGCCACTACGGCTACGGCATCGCCCGCGCCTACGCCGGCCACACCAACAGCGTCGGCCCCGCCACGACCACCTACATCAAGGCCGACCTTCAAGCCGTTGCGACCGCGCTGGCCGCCATGACCGGACACCCACACCCCCTCGCCCACTCATAACTGACAGCGCAGAGCCGACCAGGACGCCGCCACGCCCCGCCGGGCCGGATCAGCCACTGGCCGCCAGGTTTAGCGATCGGTACACTCGCCGCCGTGGTGCCCGGGCAGTGGCAGGTCTACGTCGTCAACGAGGTACGCGACTGGATCGACTCCCTCGACGCCACAACGCACACCAGGGTCGTGCAGGCCATCGACACCCTGGCCGACGTCGGACCCGGCCTCGGTCGACCGCTGGTCGACACGATCCACGGCTCGACGATCGCCAACCTCAAAGAACTACGACCAGGAACGGTACGGATCCTGTTCGCCTTCGACCCGTGGCGCGACAGCATCCTGCTGGTCGCCGGCGACAAGGCCGGCCGCTGGACGCAGTGGTACCGCGAAGCGATCCCACTGGCCGAACAACGCTACGAGCGCTACCTCAAGGAGCGGACACAGGAGGAGGAACAGCGATGACCAGCCACGTGGCCTGGAACGACATCCGCGCCGAACACGTCGCCCGCGCGGGCGGGGAAGCCGCGGTCGAGGCCGGCAAGCGGGAACTGCTGGCCGAGGTCATCGGGCACCGCCTCGCCGAGATCCGCCGCACCCGAGGCCTAACTCAGCAGCAGGTCGCCGACCGCATGGGCGTCAGTAAGGGCCGCGTGTCGCAGATCGAACGCGGAAAGATCTCCGGACAGGAGGTCCTGGCCCGCTACGCCACCGCGCTGGGCGGCCGACTCCACCAAGCCATCTACTTCGACGACGGCGACATCACCGCCATCGCCTGACCATCGCGGGCTGCCGAACGGGTTGATCTTTCAACCGTGTTACCAGCAACAATCGACAGACCCTCCAGGACAGTATCGGGCGTATCTCGCAAAACGTCCCGGAGAGATTCCTGCGATCTGCTGCGCGGGGGATATAATCGACATACTTCCGTGCCCGGTTCAGATCTGGACGAGGCATGCTGTTTCGCCAGCTCGGTCCCCGGAAACCGTATTGGCTCATGTTCCGGGGACCCGAGCTACAACTGCTGATCCAGCGAGGTTGTTCCCGGTTCGACTCCAAGGTCATTGAGGGCTGCGACGACAACGTTCCAGGCTATACGGACCGTGTCATCCTTCAGGGCGTAGTTGTCGACGAGCTGCTTTTTCGGGTGTACGAGATTCCGATGATCGCGTAGCACGTGGGCGTAGTCGGTCACGTCCTTGGCGATCCACCCTTTACGCTCCGCCAGTCCGATGAGTCCGTACAAGTGGTCCTTTGGCTCCGGCCCGCCGACGTGCCGGCTCCGTGCGACGTCGTAGAGCACCCCCTCTAGCACACTGCCTAGCATGATCACGGCGGCTGTATACGCACCAGATCCCCAACAGAGGTGGGCCTCTTCGAGGCGGCGAGTGAGCTGTTGACCGAACTTCTCGTCCTTAACGATCTCGGCAAGGTCTGCAGTGAGCCGTACGGGTTCACGCATCTCGGGCCTGGCCAGCGTCCCGGTGCGCGTAACCAGGTGAGGGCGGCTGCCGTGGTAGACCACTTCGTAGCCCTCGAGCGCGAGGAGTTCGTTGAGCTCTCGCACTACCGTCACGCGGGCATCCGCCTCGTCGAGGTACTCGCGCGGATCAGCCAACCGCAAGAGCACAGCGCGTAGCGCATCGGAATCGTTGCGTCTTGACCGCAATGTTCGGCGCACCCACATGAGGCGGCCCCCATCGATCTCACCGACTCGCCGCCAACCGGCTGCCTCGAAGAACCTCGTCAGCTGGTAGCCGCTGCGGTAGGCGAGCGTGTCGTCGCCGCAGATTAGCTCCGCAAGGCGATCAAGCACTGTGTCGTCCAGCCGCACGGCGACCTCCGGCTCGTCGCTCACGCGAGCGCCTCCTGCTCGTCCTCTGTCAGCTCGTCCTGTAGCTCAACCGGGGCCCAGCTCGTGCGCCCGCCGTCACTCGGCTCGTCGTCGCGAGGGCTGATGCCTCGTTCGCCAAGCCGGCTCCACAGCGGGGCCAGCTCCCGCTCTGGGTCGAACTCATATTCGCTCTCTCGGATCCGCACGACCTCCCACCCCATTCGCCACAACTCACGGTCACGACGCGCGTCGGAGACCTGGCGGTTCGGGGACGTGTGCCAGTAATGTCCGTCACACTCGACGGCGATCCTGCCGCCCGCACCGACGATGACGATGTCGAGCGAACGTGAGCCGACGCGGTACTGCGGCACCGCGTGATAGCCGCGCTTCCTGATGTCTCGGAATACACGCTGCTCGAACAGGGAGTCGAACGGCTCGCAGTGCCGTGTCGCACTGACCGCCTCCAGCGCAGGCGACGATCCGAACACTGACGGTGGTGTGAGCATATAGTTCATCAGTGAAGCACGCAGGTCACCAGGTTTGAGGTCGGTCGGCCTGATCGACGAGAACAGCCACATCTGGTCCTTCGCGCGGCTCGCCGCCACGTTGTAGGCCTGCTGCCACATCTGCGCCGTCTGCAGATTCGGCGGCTCGGCGACGACCATCGATAGGAAGATCACGTCACGTTCGTCGCCTTGGAAATTGGGGGGACTTCCTACCCGGATCTTGTGGTCTTCGCGCTGTTCAGGCGTAGTATTTTCCATAATCTCCAGGTCCAACAACTTCACCTGAGCCTGACCTTGCAACACGATCACACCAAACGTCTTACGCTTATAGCGTGGGTCGCCGAGGCACTCCACGAGCTGCGCAACAATGCGCTTCGCCTCGATCGGATTCCGCTTTGCCTGGTTGCGCCCCTCTGTGTATGCGCCGTCTACGAACACAACCCTGAGCGGATCAAGGCTGCCCGCTTTACGTTCTCGCAGTGCGACGAGACCGGGCAACCCTTCCTCGCCGTAGAACTGACGGGAGGACCAGTTGATGATCTCGGGCACGCATCGGAAGTGCTCGCGAAGACGAACCACAGCATCCCGGCCAGAGCGGGCCGAGAGCAGCCCGTAAAGGTTGGTCTTGGAGGTGAAGTGGTTCCGGATCTCCGGATCGATGTCGCCGAGGTGCTCCCCGAGGCGTTCGAAGAGATCGTCTAGTCTGCCCATCCGCGATGCACTGGGAGTACACTGCTTGTCGTCGCCGACGACGATCACCCGTGGGGCCATCCATAGCAGGAAGAGGTTCTCAAGCCCGACCTGACTCGCCTCATCGACAATAACGACGTCGAACGAATCGCGTTGTGCCAGAATATTGTCAAGTAGGTTCGGTAGCGGAACGACCCAGGCTGGCACCGCATCCTTGGCCTTCTCCATGGCGGCTCTGGCAGCCTTGCGAAACTCGTTGGTCTTGCGGCCGCTGCCAGCACCGACGTGGCTCATGTGTTCCCGGTAGCTACGCAAAGCTCTGGCATGCGTGTCGGTCATCCGCGACATGCATGCGTGAAGTGCTCTGGCCGCTGCGAGCTGCTCGGTCAGCCGTCGCACTTGATCCTCGACCTGTTCAAATTCGGCCACCAGTCGGCGCTCCTCGTCCGCGTTGCGCCAGCTTTCGACGAACTGCTCGGCCTTCGACCATGCCCACGCCGCCGGAAGGTCACGAACGCGGGCGTCCCACGCTGGGTCCGCAGCTGAGGCCGCGACGAGGTCTGCCAGCTGCGGGTGTACTGACCGTAGGGTGCGGAAGAGCGCGTCGAGGCGCCGTTGTTCTTCCTGCTCGGTGCGCGCGATCTCTATGGCCGCCAGGCCGGCCTGGTATGCATCAACGTCCCGCTCGTCGATTGCAGTACCGAGCCGTGCAACCTCGGGACAGGACTCTGGTGCAGCCGCCATCTCGCGGACTGTCGCAGCGAGGTGGGCGACCTGGGTACGTGCTCGCTCGAGCGCGAGGAAGCGCTGGGCGCCCGCCACGTTTGCGAGTGTCGCTTGGAATGCATCCAGCGTGGACAGGTCGACGTTGCGTCCACCGGCGGCCAGCATCGTGACCGCACGGTCTCTGGCGTCGGCAAGGAGGTCGATATCTTGGAGCTTCTTTCCGTTATCGTCTAGCTCCGAGAGGGTCTGTGTCAGGTTCCCTGCGGACACCGGAACTCGTGCGTCGTGCCATTTGGTGACGAGAAGAGCCGCGGCGATCTCGGCCTCCATGCGTTCGAGTGCGGCGGACAGTTGCGCGCGCTCAACGGGCGGTCGGCCGTCGACCTGCACCGTTTCTAACAGCTCACGTGCCTGCTTCTGAACTGCGTTCTTCATTACCTTGCGTAGCTTGCCGCCTCGCTCCAGGTGGGCCAGCAGTTGCTGGCCGCTGTCGAGGAGGTTCTTGGCCCGTCCCAGGCCGATCTCGGCGATCGGCGGGAGATCGACGACGTAGCGGACGCCCTGATCCTGCAGGCGCTGCTGCAGCCGCGCTGGCTCGTCACGCACGGCACCGAGATGTCCCCACAGACCGCTGTTCCGACCCGCGAACCGGTCATCGAGCGCGATGCGCACCCATTCCGGAGTGTTATCACCGCCGGCACCAAGACGCTGGACCAGTGCCTGCACTTGGCCCCGGAGATCGGCCAACGCTGCCAACCGCTGATCCCCAATGCCCGCCAGGTACTGGACGAACGCGCCGGTGTCAGCCTCGGCCGTCTCCCGAGCCTGTCGTTCAGCGGTGATGATCTCCGTGAGGGCACCCACGCTGGGCAAATCTCCTCGTGCCGGGATACGCTGCATGGCTCGTGCAATACGGCCAGGGGACGCAGTGCGTAGAAGCCGGAGTAGCGTAACGAGGTCGCCGGCTCCCAAGGGCGGCTCGTCCGGTTGCGCGGCATCCACCCGAGGCAGCCAGTCATACTGGCCAGCGTTGGCCTTCACCTGGCGAACGATCTCGGTGAGCGAGCCGACGTAGTCCGTCTCGCTGTAGGTGGGCACCACTGCCGGATGCCGGATGTTTTCCACTTCACGGAGTTGCCTGATCGTGTTATTCAGAGCGGCAGCCTTGGAGCGCAAGGCAGACCGCTCCGCCTCGAGATACTCAATCTGGGCGGGCAAGGTCGCGGTCGCGGCCGAGGCCTGCGCCTCGGACAGCGCATCGAGGCCTTGCTCCAACTCCTTGGCCGCGTCTTTTGATCCGCCGGCGAGCAGCACGCACAGGCGGCGGAGGTCGGGCGGGATCTTCTCCCGGAGCACCTTCAGCGCCTGATCTTTCTGACTCGTCACCAGCACTCGCTGGCCGCGGGCGAGCAGCGCCGACACAAGATTCGCAATGGTGTGTGTCTTGCCAGTGCCAGGCGGTCCCTGGACCACGACCCCGGTCTCGGTTCGTAGCAGCTCGATGACCCTGTTCTGCTCCTCGTTGGTGGCCAAAGGGAACAGAGGGTCCGAACCGAGGACGTTGCCAGACGCGGCCCCCTGCTCGTGCAGCCATGCGTCCCGTTCGTGTCGCTCTGTGTCAACAACGAGCTGTGCCAGCGCGACGGGGACAGGAACATCCGGATCTCGGAGTGCCGCTGCAATCTGTTTGTAGGCCTCAGCAAGTAGCACCCGGCTCCGAGGCCGAAGGATGAGCGAGGGCGACAGCGTCAACGTCGGAGTAGAACGCAGGTCGGATTCACTTGGGCGGACATTTCCATGCTCGCAGGCCACCGAAAGACCGACCGCCAGCCATTCGCGCACCAATTCCAGCAATGCCGGGTCAAGCAGGGGAACGTCGGTATCGACAACAGTCTGGCGCTGCACGCGGGCCCGCTCCGGCTGGTAAGCCTCCTCGCCCCCAAAGACCTCCTTGTCCTCGACCCTGCGGCGACCAGCCCCTATCGTGACAGTCACCTCAGCTGTCGCCCGGTCGATCCGTGGTGAAACTGCCTCGGTCACCAGGTGGCGACGGACGCACTCGCCCGTCGGACTGCGCCAAGATATGAGTCCCACTCCCAGAACGAACTCGAATGCATCATCCTGCTGCTCCATGATCTTCGCCGCACGTTCAAGCTCACTGTAGAGCGTAAGGACTTCCCGCTGCCTGTCGTGTTCCGCCGCCCACGCACGCCATTTTTGGACCCATGACTCGAACTCTACAACGACAGCCCTCGGCGGTTCCGGGTAGTTCTCTATGGCAGAGAGAAGGCGCGGTTCGTGTTCCGTATCCCCTCTCGGTTCGTCCGAATCGGTCCAGCCCCGCAACCGCTCAGGTATACGGGGTTCCGCTCGCTGCTGCGGCGGCCTGATGCGGAGGATCACATCATCGGCAGGAGTAGAGACAAGCCGGACACCGTTGGGCAACTCATCTAGCCAGCGCACGATTTCCGGGGCGCCTGTCTCGTCGGACAGAATGTCGCGGACGGGATCACGCTCGGCAGCGTCCGTTACTTCAGCTAGATATTCAACGAGGTTCAGAGTCCTTGCCAAGACCTGTGCATCCCCAGTGCTGGCCATCGCCACCTATCCCCTAGTCGTGACTGAGCAACTGGACAGCATGACGCAATGCGACCTGCGACACAAGGTCAATCTGGTAACCGCTTCCACCCGTTCCGAGGTCGCGACTACTGCTTCAAGTGTGGTATTGCGGCAGCCCATGCTCCGCCAAATGGCCTACGACTCACTCCCGCTGAGGCGCCAGCCGCCGGGTCGGTCTGCTCGACCTCGTTACCACCGAGGCTATTTACGCCCCCGCCTGGGGTCGGCGAGCCCACGGCACCCGCCTCGAACACCCCACATCGAAGTACTCCGCAACGATCACGCCCCGGCCGGCGATGACGCTCCCGGCGACCTCACGCTGCCATGCCCGGGACGTGGACTGGTCCTGCTACTCCGCCGTCGAGGTACGGCCATAGAACGCAAACCTCAACCCGCCTCGGCCCGGGCCGACCCACCCGATCCGCTCTCGACCAGCGGGTCTGCTGCCCGTCCGGCGCACCTACCCATCCAAGAGATCGCGCTGACCCAGCTCACCCGTCGGTCCATGCGTTCGATCAGAGCGCCATGGCGGGACCGATGACGAAGCCGGGGACCGCAACGGGACATTCCGGATGTTGACCTGCATCGCTCTGTCAGCTGCCCACCAGCAGACAGGACATTTACGTGCGGAGGAGTTCGCGAGGGCCTACGTTGCTGGTCGCCGCAGCGCCACCGGGCGGCGTCATCGGCGGAACGGGCGTCGGCCATCACGCCGTGGCATGTTGTTGAACGGGACGAACCATGCTGACGGCCGGTAGTCTCCCATGCGGATTTGTTGGTTGAGCTCGGACTCCGGGTCGTCAATGCCGTCGAGCGTCTCGTCGAACAAGCTCAGGATGTCGGTGTCCTGCACGAACACCTCGCCGGCCATCACCCAGTCGAAATCGTCATCGTGAACGGGACTCTCTGAACGCATGCCGTCCTCGGTCCAGAGACCGTCCTCGAGCATCGACTCTGCGTACTTGAGCATCAAGTGGACAGCCATCTCCTCTCCCGGACACGTCGGCCGTGGCCACTCCCCCCGCTCGAGGTCCCCGGCCAGGTCGTCGAAGCATCGAGCTGCCTGCCGCCGCCACACGGCGTCCTGGCCATAGGTGATCACCGGGTACTCGTCGAAGAGCGCCCAGTCCTTGGTACTTGTGACCGACTCATCACCGTTGGCCTCAACATCGTCAAACCCCCAGTCGGCCAGCACCTGCGCCGCACTCCACAACACGTTTGCCGTGGGCGGTGTGAGTTGGAATCCGGCGCATCGATCACACGAGTCCTCGTCGCCACATGTACAAACCTCGAACAGCGCATCGAAGTCGGGCCCGCCGCCGGGCCGCCCATCAGACAGGACACCGCACACCGAGCCCCGCGCCTCGGCGCCGACTCCATTCGGGATCAAGTCGAACGGATCAACGAGCGCGAGCAGTGCCGCGCCAGGGCCGCCCGATCGGACCTCGTTGCGCTCCTGCTCCTTGAGCGCCTCCGCATCGTCGCCCTCATCCACGGCAAACTCCGTGGCGTCGATCCTCTTCAGCGCAGCTGACTGGAGGAGGGCTAGGTCAAGTACCTCGACGTCGAGCTCAACCTCTAGCCTCACACGAACAGCGTCTTCGTCGGTCACCCAGAGCCCTCCGTCACCCACCCCTGCACTACATCATCGTCAGCACCATGCCGGAATTGCAATCGATCCTGGGCCATTTCGCGCAACGCGTAGCTGTCATACGCGTCCCGGCCGATCCACCCCGACCAGAGGCTGAGCGGTGGCCGACGAGCGGCTTTGGGAAGGCAGCGCGCCAGAACAGCCAGCATTGTTGCCGACAGAGCGCACGCGGGGCGAGGTGTGAGTGTCGCATACTGGACGGATCCCGTACGAGCGATCGACGGCCCGTTCGCGGCGGCGCAACGTGATCCCGGCGTGGGCGACAACGCTGCGGTCCAGCTCCCACACGCGCAGATCGCGCGGTCCACACGTCGCCGACTCTCAAGAACGCCCGGACCTCTCGACGACAGGATGCTGTACACTTAAGCGTATGGACACCTGCATTGTGCAGGTGTGCTGCGTTTCTGTGGCCGATTCCCCCCTCGGACACAAAATCATGCTTTCTGACCAGCGCGTTTCGTGCGGGTCGTATGCCGCCTACCGTGTTGGTCCTGGTCAGAGGCGTGGGGGTTCAACTACCACTGGGACACGCCCGTCCAGGCGCTCACGTGTCCGGCGCGGCGGCTTCTCGGCGGTTCGGTCGCGAACGAGCTGTCTATCACCTAGTAGGCCGCTTCGACCGGATCCTCGTGCTCCCAGCTCCTGACGGCGATCCAGCCCGCCGCGGCGAGTTGCTTGTAGCCGCCAACGCGATCGCGGCCACCCGCGCACGGTTGGTGCAAGGCCGCGCTCATGGCGCAGGTTCCGCCTGCCACCGCCTGGCTCTACCCGGTGATCGCCGACGGTCTGGCTCTCGTTGGGGCGACCTGACCGAGACGCGGGAGCCGCCCCGGTAGCGACGGCGAGGTGCGACGGCGGTCAGGCCTTCGATCGCGGCCGGCACCCGGGCGAGCGGGCCCCCTCGCGGAGCCCGCCGGTGCCCGGGGCAGCGTCGAAGGGCAGTCGCACCATGAACCGGGTGTGTCCGGGAGACGATTCGAAGGACAGGTCGCCGCGGTGCTTGTTGGTGACGATGCGCCACGACACGTCCAGGCCGAGGCCGGTGCCCGCACCGACCGGCTTCGTCGTGAAGAACGGTTCGAAGATGCGGCTCTTGATCTCCTCCGCCACACCTGCTCCGGTGTCACAGATCTCCACCAGCAGCCGGTCGTCGTCCCGCGACGTGCGCACGGTCAGGGTGCCGTGGCCGTTCATCGCATCGACGGCGTTGCTGATGAGGTTCGTCCACACCTGGTTCATCTCCGCTGCGTACACCGGGATCGGCGGCAGGTCCCGGTCGTACTCCACGACCACCGCGATGCCGTCGCCGATCCTGCGGTTGAGCATCAGCAACGTGCTGTCCAGCAACTCGTGCACATCGACATCCCGGTAGGGCGTGCGATCCAGTTGCGAGTACTCCTGGGCCGCCGTGACCAGCGCCGCGATCCGCGCCGTGGCACCGTCCATCTCGTCCATCAAGAGCTCGATGTCGATCGCCCGGTGCAGCCGTCCCAGAACGTCCGCGAGCGTCGAGTCATCCGCGAGCGTGTCCGCGACCGCGCCGAGCCGGTCGGCGGTCAACCCCGCCTGCACGAAGGTCGAGGCGATGCGCCAGGCATCTGTGATGCCGTGTGCGTCGAGCCAGTCGACCAGATCGTCCTCACGGTCGGATGCTTCCAGCGGACCCAATTGCTGCGCTCGCTCCAGGTGGTCGATGGCCTGCCGGCGGAGATCGACCAGGGAGGCCGGCTCGTCGCGATCGACGTCCTCGGCCGAGGGGGAACCGAGCGGGCGCCGGGTTCCGGCGAGCCGCTCACGAAGTGCCGCGGTCGCGCGCATCGCCGCGGCCACCGGATTGTTCAGCTCGTGCGTGAGGCCGGCCGCCAGCGCGCCCAGCGCCAGCAGCCGTTCTCGCTGGCTGATCGCCTGTTGGGTGTTCTTCAGGCCGAGGAACAGGCCCTCGAGCAAGTGCACGGGCATCGGGTACCACTCGCGCATGAGCTCTGCGAACTTGTCCGCCGGAAGCACGTACACCCGGGAAGGCTTCGTCGTGCGCAAGGTGTTGTCCAGGGTCTGGCTCACCCGGTCGCCGAAGAACGACCGCCAGGCGCCGGCGTACGCGCCGACGTGACTGGTCCTGTTGATCTCGACGTCCTCGTCGGCGACCCGGCGCGAGATCGCGAACTCACCCTCGAGCAGGACGAAGAAGGACGTCGCCAGGTCGTCCTCCCGGTAGACGTAGCCCGACTCGAACCACTCCACGCGCCCGTTGCGGCACAGCCAGGCCAACTGGTCGTCATCCAGCTTCTCGAACAGGAACAGCGTCCTGAGCTCGGCTGCATCGCACGGGAGGTTTCGGCCGCTCACCTGTAATGCCCGTCGAATACAGACCCCCGGCCGTGCTCCGTGAACCGGAGGCCGACGACACGGCCGTTCTCCGCGAGCCAGTGGAGTTCGTAACAGGCACGGTAGCTCGGCGGCCAGAACGAGCAGAACCGTCCCTGACCGTCCAGGTACCACTCCCCCTGGGTGGTGCGCCCGTTCTCCACGTACGTCGTCGCACCGTCCGGGTCGAACGTCTGGGTGCTGCCATCACCGTAGGCGAACTCCCCTGCCGTCACAGCAGTCGCCACGTGCTCCGCCGGCACGGGTTCGCCGTCGGCAACACGCAGATCTTCGAGCGATCGGGCCATCTTCTCCGTCTCCACATTTCTTCTGGTCCGTCCAGGAAGTGCCGACGCAGGAAACCCGGCCGATCACCGGCGTCGGCCCTGCGGTCCAACCCCGTCGATGGTGCTGGCGAGGGCCGCCCGATCGCATCAGGGCCACCCGAGTGCGACGCCCCGGTGGCCCCGTGCCGAGGCGTGCGGCCAAGGCTCGGGCTCGGGAGTGCGGAGCCACTCGGGGCAGGGCGACCCGGACAGCCGTCAGCCCGCGTGCTCCCGCGCGTAGCGGATGAGCCCGATGACGTCGTCGGGGACGAGCCGCCCGATCGCTCCGCTGGAGTAGACGGACACGATCACCGATCCGGCGGGGTCGAGCACGAACCCCGTGGACTGCAGGTACACCGGATCCTCGTTGACGAACGCACCGGTGACGTCGGCGATGGCCCGGGCGTCCGCGCTGTGGCCGACCGGGAACTGCAGGCGGAGCTTGTCGATGGTGGCCTGGGTGGTGCCCTCGTCGTCGACCGACAGCGCGACGACGCGCGCGTCGACCTCGGCGAGGCTGTCCGCGGCGCGCTGGAACGCGCGCAACTGACCGTTGCAGTAGGGGCACCACGATCCCCGGTAGATCAGCACGACGCCGTAGTGGCCCGACAGAGCGTCCGGGAGTTGGAGTGTGCTGCCGCCGGGCAGGTCCAGCGGGATCGTGGGGAACGTGGAACCAGGTGCGAGCAGGGACATGGCGGTCTCCTTCGTGAGCGGGGAATCGGGGTCTACGACGCAAGCTCTTGTGGCCCGAGTGGCCTCTCCGCGCAGATCTCGTACGACCGGTGCCACGGCCGCAGGCGCTCGAAGGTTGCGCTGGCCGCCAGTACGTCGACGTCCGCGTCGCGCCGACCGATGATCTGCATCCCGACCGGTAGTCCGTCGGACAGGCCCGCGGGGACGGACGCTGCCGGATGCCCGGTGAAGTTGACGAAGTACGTCAGGCACCAGCCGATCAGTGGATCCACCGGTTCACCATTGATCACGCTGGGCCCGAGCGTGTTGCCGTCGCCGGTGTTGTCCACCGGCGGGCACGCGAGCGTCGGGGTGACCAGGAGGTCGTGATCGTCCAAGACGCCCCGGAGGGCGTGGTGGACCTCCGTCCGCACGGCCTGGTCCCGGAAGAAGTCCAGGCCGGACATGCGCTCGGCTTGCTCGACCCAGTACAGGTACTCGGGCGGGAAGTCCGCGCGGTGATCGCCGAGCAGGTCGGTGCCGCGGCGCTTCATGTCGTCCAGCGCTTGCAGGTTGAGCAGCATGTACAGCCGGGACCAGACGTCGCTCAACTCCCGCTGCGAGCGGGTGATGCCCAGCGTGACCTCCTCCACGTGGGCCCCGGCCTCTTCGAACGCGCGGACCGCCTCGCCGACCACGTCGGCGATCCCGCGGTCGATCGGGAACACGTCCAGGTCGGGGCTGTAGGCGATGCGGAGCCCGCGGATCGAACGGCGGGTGGCAGCGGTGAAGTCGGGCGCCGGACCCGTCAGGCTGAAGGGGTCGCGCGCGTCGTAGCCGGCGAGCACGTCGAGCGCGATCGCCGCGTCCTCGACCGTGCGGGTGATCGGCCCCTCGAACAGGAAGGGCGAATCGGCGTTGCCGAAGGCATTGGGGCTCGCCAGAAAGGGCACGCGTCCGAATGACGGCTTGTAGCCGTAGACGCCGCACCAGGCCGAGGGGATGCGGATCGAGCCGCCGGCGTCCGATCCCTCGGCGATCGGCAACAGGCCGTCGGCCACGGCTGCCGCGCTCCCACCCGAGGAGCCGCCGGTGTTCTTCGTCAGGTCGAACGGGTTCCGGCTCGCGCCGAAGAGGTAGTTGTCGCAGGTGCCGCGGAACCCCATCAGCGAACTGTTGGTCTTGCCGAGGAGCACCGCCCCGCCCCGATGCTCCATCCGCTCGCAGAATGCGCAGTAGCCATTCACCACGTTGTTCTCGAGTGCACGGATGCCGCCCAGGCTGGCGGGCCAGCCCGGCTTGAAGTCGAACAGGTCCTTCAGCGCGGAGGGGACGCCGTGCAGCGGGCCCAGGTCCTCGCCGGCCACGACCGCCCGCTCCGTGAGCCGTGCCTGCGTTCGCGCGTCGTCCAGGCCGAGGTGGACGAACGCGTTCACGCTCGGGTTGCGGGCCTCGATGCGCGCGATCGCGGCATCGACGACCTCCACCGGTGAGAGTTCGCGGCGGCGGATCCGCATCGCCAACTCCGCGGCAGTGGCGTAGGCGAGGTCGTCGGAGAGGGCCTGGGGACTTCCGGTCGACCCCTGCGCGCGGTTCATGAAACGTCTCCTTCGGGATTCGGCTGGACCTTCCACGTGGCCCGGATTCGAGGTCGTCCGCGGCACGCCGGTCCACGGGGGTCCCGCCCTGCCGTGGACCGGCGTGGCTCCGGTTCTCAGTTGCGCCCGGCCATCACGCCGCCGTCGACGTTGAGGACGGTCCCGGTGACCCAGCCGGCGTCGTCCGAGAGCAGGTACGTGATCGCCGACGCGATGTCCTGCGCGCTGCCGACGCGGCCGAGGGGGTGCAGCCCGCTGAAGCTCTGCAGTGTCTCGTCGACCTTCTCCTTCGGGATGAAGGCCTCGTAGATGGGTGTCGCGACGACGGCGGGCGCGACGGCATTGACCCGGATCTGCTGACCGCCCAGCTCGATGGCCAGGTTGTGGGTGAAGGCGTGCAAGCCGGCCTTGGCCATCGAGTAGGCGCTCGACGGGGTGGCGCCGATCGCCTGGTGGGCCCACATGCTGCCGATGTTGACGATCGCACCGCCGCGGCCGGCGTCGACCATGCCGCGCACCACCGTCTGGGTCAGGAAGTAGGTGGCGCGGTTGAGCTCCATGTAGGAGTCGTACGCGGCGCCGTCGTGATCGAGGAATGGCGTCGGAACGAAGACGCCCGCCGCGTTGACCAGGAGAGTGGCGTCCGGGTGTTCTGCAGCCAGTTGCTCCTGCACCCCGGCGACCTGATCCCGGTCGGTGAGGTCGGCCGTGATGCCCCACGCCTTGCCCGCGGTCGACAGCAGCGCCACCGTCTCGTCGACCCGTTGCCGGTTGCGGCCGACGATGACGGCGCTCCCACCGCCCGCGACGACGTCGGCCGCCGTCTGCCGGCCCATCCCGCTGCTGCCCCCGACCACGATCAGCTTGCGCCCCTCGAAGTCCTGACTCATGGTGATCTCCGCTCCATCGGCTCGGCCGACCTCGGTGATTTCGCGCCGGGTGTTGGCGCTGCACACAGCGTCACGCCGGCCGCCTCGACCTCGCCTCGGGGATCACCCCAGTCGGCCGCCCAGTGCCGCGCCGGCTCGGGTGCGGTCGAGTCCGTGGGTTCCCGCGCGGGCGTCGTTCAGCCCTTGCGCAGATCAGGTGCCGGGGCGCCGAGCAGCGCGATGCGTGCCCTGTTCCACGCGGTGTGCATTGCTGCGTGGACCGCTGCGGACGTGTGCCCGAGCATGCGGACTGCGGCACCGCACCCTGCGGGCAGTTCGGTGGCTCCGGCGAGGACGTCCGGCGCCTCGGCGAGCGCCTCGCGGAGCAGCGCGACGAGGTCGGGCGGTGACATCCGGGAGCACACCACGTACAGGGTGGCCAGGACGTCGTAACCACCGAGCACGCCCGCCGATCTCGGGTCGCCGACGTGGCCGGGCCGCAGGCGCACCGAATCGGTGAACAGCAGCGTTCCGTCGAGGTCATGCGCCTCGGTCTCGGCCCAGTACAGGTCGTACGCGTGCACCTCGTCGTGCGCGATCCGGCCGGGCAGGAGGACCTCGCCGAGGATGACCGTCGCGTCCTCGGCCGCGGAGAGGGACGTCCGTTGGAACAGCCGCGAGCCGCGGAACGGAACGACCGGATCCGGCAGGTACTCCAGTACGGCACCAGCACCGACGCGGAGGTTGACCAACTGCGTCGCGAAGTCGTCCCGCGCGGCGAAGACCTTGGTCGATGCCTGGGTCGTGACGTGCACAGCGGAGCCGGGCGCGCAGTCGACGTCCACCCGGTGCCGGTCGCCCTGCACGATCCCGTCGCCCTGCTGCTGCAGGAACACGAACGCCATGTCGGGCCGGCCGGGGTCCAGGTAGATCGGCCGATAGATGTGCAGGGGTGCCCGCTGGTACTGCCGGACCACCCTGGTGCTCCCGGCCCGCGGAGCGAGGGCCAGGTCGAGCACCCCCGCCTTCCCCGGGGAACCGACCGCCAGGCCGTCCCGGGCCACACCGCTGAACGTGAGCAGCTCCTGGGGCAGCCCGGCGGGAGTGCACCACGCCGGGTCGTCCCGTCGGATCATCTCGAACCGACGGCAGGAGCGAACCGGCCGATCACCTCACCGATCCGGTCCCCGACCTCGGCGAGACCGTCGCCGGTGAAGCAGTTGGTGAAGACGAAGGGCCGCCCGTCGCGCACGACGCGGGCGTCCCGATCCATCACCGACAGGTCCGACCGCACGAGGTCGGCCAGGTCCACCTTGTTGATCACCAAGAGGTCGGAGTGGGTCACCCCGGGCCCGCGTTTGCGCGGGATCTTGTCACCCTGCGCGACGTCGATCACGAAGATGAAGTAGTCGGCGAGAGCCGCGCTGAACGTCAGCGTCAGGTTGTCGCCGCCGGACTCCACGAGGACGACGTCGGCTTCGGGAAAGCGGTGGGTCAGCTCGGTGATCGCGTCGAGGTTCATGCTCGGGTCGTCGCGTACCGCGGTGTGCGGGCAGGAGCCCGTCTCCACCCCGACGACCCGCTCCGGCGCCAGCACGCCGGCGAGCGTGCGTCGCACGTGTTGAGCGTCCTCGCTCGTGAAGATGTCGTTGGTGACGACCAGCGGGGTGTGCCCCGCGGCGATGAGCAGCGGGACCAGCTCCTCGATCAGCGCCGTCTTACCCGAACCGACCGGCCCTCCGATGCCGATCCGGGCGATGCCCGGTGTGCGGCCGCGGGAGAACCGGGACATCGGGCTGTGGTCGTGCGTGTGGGTGTGCGGCTCCATGTCGCGTGTCTCATTCCTCAGCTGGCGAACAGCCGGAGCTCGGATACCTCGTGCAGCATCGTCATGACGTCCAGAAATGGCGTGCAACTGGTGATGTCGGAAACGTCCTTGTCGACGGCGTCCGACGCCGCCTCGGCCATGACGGCACGCGCGTCGTGCAGCACCGCCTGGGCGGTGCGGTGGTCGGTCACGGCGAGCCGCACAGCGGCCGCCACCCAGTTGGCGGAGAACGCGAACAGCTCGCCGGCCACCGACTCCAGCCGTGGCACCCCGAGGCATGCGCTCACGACACCGAGGACCACGGCGTGGTTGCCCGGTGAGCGCCCGCTCTCGACCTGCCTCGCGTAGTCCGACACCGCCCCGTGACCGAAGGTCGACGTCGCCACGCGCAGCAGGGCACGTCCCGTGCGTGTGGACGTGTCCCTGGCCTCTCGCGAGAGTTTCACCGCGGTGAGCCGCGCGTCGGCGCGCGTCACCAGGTCCAGGTCGGTGGAGTCCGGAGTGCTCGTCGCTCGGTGCGCGCATACCAGCCCGACGCCGTCCGACGGCGCCACCGCGAGCTGCAGATGGTCTCGCAGCAGGGCCGACAGCAGCGCGGGATCAGCGGGTGTGGTCAGCCGACCGGTCTGCGCCAGGGTCTCCAACCCGGACGACAGCGTGTAGCGGCCGCTGGGGAATGCCGAGTCGCTCAGCTGCAGGACGGAGAGGAACCCCGTCAGCTCCCGGGACCGCGCACGGGCCACAGCCGGATCCGGCATCAGACGATGTAGTACAGCTGGGACATCGGCACCTCGGTGGCCGCGGGCACGACGGCCGGCCGGCCGTCGACCTCGACCTGGTAGGTCTCCGGGTCCACGGAGATCTCCGGGGTCAGGTCGTTGCGCACCATCTGCGCCTTGCCGACCGTGCGGCACCCGCGCACCGCTTCGGTCCACCTGTCGACGCCCAGCCGCTCCATGACCCGGGCCTCCGCGGCAGCTTGCGACACGAACGTCACCGACGTACGACCCACCGCTTTGCCCATCCCGCCGAACATCGGCTGGAGCACCACGGGCTCCGGGGTCGGGATCGACGCATTCGCGTCGCCCATCACCGACCAGGCGACGAAGCCACCCTTGATCACGCACTTCGGTTTGACCCCGAACATGTTCGTCGGCCACAACACGATGTCGGCGAGTTTGCCCGGTTCCAGCGAGCCGACGAGGTGGCCGATGCCGTGCGTCAGCGCCGGGTTGATCGTCAGCTTCGCCAGGTACCGCAGGATCCGCTGGTTGTCGTCGCCGGTCGTTTCGCCGGGCAGGCTCCCGGTCAGCTTCTTCATCTTGTCCGCGGTGCGCCAACAGGTCGCCACGGTGTCCCCGACGCGGCCCATCGCCTGCGAATCCGACGAGTACATGCTCAGCACACCCATGTCGTGCAGCACGTCCTCGGCCGCTTCGGTCTCGGCACGGATGCGGGACTGCGCGAACGCGACGTCCTCCGGGTTGTCCGGGTTCAGGTGGTGCGTCACGACAGTCATGTAGAACAGGTTGTCGGTCGTGTCCGTGGTGTACGGACGTGTGGGGTTGGTCGAGGACGGGAGCACGTTCGGCAACGACGCGATGGCCATCATGTCCGGGGCGTGCCCGCCTCCGGCCCCCTCGGTGTGGTAGCTGTGGATCGCCCGCCCGTCGATGGCGTCGAGCGTGTCCGCCAGGTAGCCGCTCTCGTTGAGGGTGTCCGCGTGCAGCGCCGCCTGCACGTCGTACTCGTCGGCCACAGCGAGAGCGCAGTCGAGCGCCGCCGGTGTCGCGCCCCAGTCCTCGTGGACCTTCAGCCCGCACGCGCCGGCCTCCACCTGCTCGCGCAGGCCCTCCGGCCGGCTGCTGTTGCCCTTGCCCATCAGGCCGACGTTGACCGGGAGGGTCGCGGTCGCCTCCAGCATCCTGGCCATGTTCCACGGGCCGGGTGTGCACGTCGTGCCCTTGGAACCGTCGGCGGGACCGGTGCCCCCGCCCAGCAGGGTGGTCACCCCGCTGGAGAGGGCGTGTGGAACCTGCGCCGGTGTCAGGAAGTGCACGTGGGTGTCGATCGCACCGGCGGTGGCGACGAGACCTTCCCCGGAGATCACCTCCGTGCCGGCCCCGATGACGAGGTTCGGGGACACGCCGTCCTGCACGTACGGGTTACCGGCCTGGCCCACACCGACGATGAGTCCGTCCTTCACGCCGATGTCGGCCTTGACGATCCCCACCACCGCGTCCATGACGACGACCGAGGTGATCACCAGGTCCAGCACGCCGTCGGCGCTGCGCACCCCGGGCGATTGCGCCATGCCGTCGCGGATGGACTTGCCGCCGCCGTAGACCGCCTCCTCCCCGGGGAGGATGCGGCTGCTCTCGACCCGGGCGATCAGTTCGGTGTCGGCCAGCCGGAACCGATCGCCCGCCGTGGGACCGTAGAGCGACGCGTACTGCCTCCTCGAGATCGTGCTCATGACCGGTCGTCCGTTCCGGAGAAGCCGCGTTCAGCGGCTCGGGCCACGGCACGGCTCGAGGTCCACCGGGCCGACGTGCCACCGTCGAGCAGCCCGTTGAACCCGATCACCCGACCGGCCCCGCCGAACTCGACGAGGTCGACGTCGCGCTCGTCGCCCGGCTCGAAACGGACCGACTGCCCCGATGGCACGTTCAGGCGCATGCCCAGAGTCGCCGTGCGGTGGAAGTTCAGCACCCGGTTCACCTCGAAGAAGTGGAAGTGGGAGCCGACCTGGATCGGCCGGTCACCGGTGTTCCGCACGGAGATGCGCAGCGTGCGGCGACCAGCGTTGATCTCGATCGGGTCCTCGCCGAGCAACCACTCACCCGGAATCATCGTCTGCTCCTAGAGGATCGGGTTGGCCACGGCCACGAGCTGCGTGCCCGTACGGAACGTGGCCTCGACCTGGACCACGTTCACCACCTCGGGCACACCGGGCAGCACGTCGTCACGGCTCAGCACCTGCTTGCCGAGCTCGGTCACCTCGGCGACCGACCTCCCGTCCCGCGCCGCTTCCAGCAAGGCCTCGGTGATCAGGGAGATCGACTCGGGAACGTTCAGCTTGAGGCCACGTTCCCCCCGCCTGCGTGCCAGTTCGGCCACCTGGTAGATCACGAGCTTCTCGATCTCGCGTGGGCTGAGCACCAGGGCCGACAGCGACGTCTCGATGCGTGGCCCGCCGGAGTCGTTGCGCACCGTCATGTCAGAACCCGGCGAGCCCCTGCGGGCTGTTGTAGGGGATCTCCGCACTGGTGATCTCGGTGAGCGAGCCGTCGGACTGGACCTCGTACCCGATGAGCTTCGAGGCGTTGGCGTAGATCTGGTACAGGTAGTTGCCGTCCGGGCTGATCCAGTTGTCGCTCGGGCCGCTGCTGACCGTCCCGTTGAGCGCCCGGAACGTCCCGTCACCGGGCACCTTCGGGCACGCGGAGTCGTGGGCCAGCGAGACCACGTCCCCGTCGATGCGGAAGCTGCTGATGTTGCTGTAACCGAAGTTCGTGGCGAAGACCCACCGGTCGTCCGGCGACACCGCCAGCCAGCACAGCTCGGACGGCAGCCCGGCACTGGTGTCGATCTTCACGACGGGCCCGGTGCCGAGTGCACCACGTTCGTCGAACGTCGCCAGTGCGATGCCGTCGGCGACGGCGTATCCGATGACGAGGTGATCCGGGCGGTGGTGCAGGAAAGCGGGGTAGAACGGCGACGCGCCACCACCGTCCTGGAACAGCCCCTCCCCCAGTGAACCGTTCGCCTCCACCGGGAAGACGACGACGCCATCCGGGTCCGGAGCGTTCGACGCGACCGACTTCTTCGTACCGTCCGGTTGATCCGCCCAGAGGATCGGCGAGCCGTCGGGGTTCGCCGCGGCCGGCTGGTCGAACGTGGTGCCGACGACCAGGAACTTCTCATCCGGGGACAGCACGACCATCGTGGAGACCCGCAGCGGCTTGTCCGGGGTGTTCACGGTGTACCCCTCGGGCCGGGCCGTGAGTTTGCCTTCACCGTCCACCGACATCGCACGGACGTGGTCGGGACCGAAGGAGTGCAGCACGAACAGCGTGCCGCTCGCCGCCGAGTACGCCAGCGACTTGGCGGTGCCGCTCCTGCCGGGGACGACGTTCCCGGTCCGCTTGACATCCAGCAACGTCAACTTGCCGGCGTCGCCGATGCCGAAGCTCGAGACCGAGTTGTCACCACCGTTGGTGGCGAACAGGAATCGCTTGTCCGCCGTGACGATCACGCTGCCGGCCGCCTCGAAGGCGTTGGGCGCGCTCTCCTGCCCACTGATCGGCTTGTACACCCCGGAACCGGCGCCCCCGGTGGGAATGCGCTCCACCTCGCTGATCGTCCCGTCACCCGCGCGGGCGTAGTGGATGACGGCATTCTTGAGCTCGTTGGTCTGGATGTACACGTGGCCGGTGGCGTGCATGCCCTGTTCCATGCGTCTCTCCGTTCTCGTCGTCCTCTCGTCGACCCTGACCCGGTCTGGTCCTCATCGAGTCCGTGACACCCGAGCCACACCGCCCAGTCATGCCCCGGTGCTTTCCCGTCGACATCGGTCGGAACGAAGCGACATCCGGCCGCCTACCCATCGCCGCCACCCATCGGGGGATACCGGCACAGGCCCGGGACTGCACGCTCGAGGTCCCGGTCCGCCCGTGCCGTGCTGGAGGCACCGTGCACAGCCACGACGACCCACGCCCACCGGAGGCCCAGGTCACCCCGAGCTTCGGACCGCTGCCCTCCGTCTACGTCCCGGGGCACCGGCCCTCGGACCCCGATGAGGCCGGCTCCGGTCGGGTTCGCCTTGCCCAGCGCGTGCTGAACCTGATCACGAGCCGAGCCAGGACAGGAGCACGCGACGCCGACGAGCACGGAGAGGCACCGATGATCCGCGACGAGCTGCACTACACCCCCGAGCACCACTGGGTCCTGGCCACGGGCGCCGACCTCGTGCGCGTCGGCGTCACCGACTACGCCCAGAACCAGCTCGGGGATGTGGTCGCCGTCGAACTCCCCGACGTCGGAACCGCGGTCAGGGCGGGCGACGTGTTCGGAGAGGTCGAATCGACGAAGTCACGGTCGGACGTCGTCGCCCCCGTGACAGGCGAGGTGGTCGTCGTGAACACCGATCTCGCCGAACAGCCGGAGCTGGTCAACGCCGATCCTTACGGCGCCGGGTGGATGCTCGAACTCCGCGTCGACGGCCGCACCGAGGACGCAGTGCTCGACCTGCTCGACGCGGCGGGCTACGCGAAGTCGATCGCCTGACCGCGGCGGCCGTCGGCCGAGGTGGCACCAGTCAATTCAGGGCAGGTCGGGCCAGTGGGCCGCCCAGGGGGCGGCGGCCTCGAAAGCAGCTGAGGCACGCAGGACGTCGGCGTCGGCCAGGTGGCGGCCGACGATCTGCAGGCCCACGGGAAGACCGTCGTCGGTGAAGCCGGCAGGCACGCTGGCTGCGGGCTGACCGGTCAGGTTGATCGGGAAGCAGAAGCCCAACCAGGCCGTCGAGGGCACCATCCGGTCGTCGATGATCTCAGGTCCCTGGGTGTGGAGGGCGAACGGCGGGACAGCCAGCGTGGGTGTGATCAGCAGGTCGTGGTCGGCCATGAGCCGCCACATCTTGTTGTTCACCGCCTTGCGCACCATCCGGGCGCTGGTCAGATCCTCCGCGGTCCAGGGCTTGCCCAGGATGTCGACCACGTTCGGGGACATCTCCCCGCCGTACTCGCCGATGAGCCTCCGCATCCCCGCCAGGTCGGTGTCGCCCATCACCACCGCCCAGAACGCGTGGAACGGGTCCTCCCAGCCCGGGTCGGTCTCCTCGACCGTGCAGCCCAGGTCCTTCTCGAACACCGCCGCTGCCCGGGCCGTGATCTCGCGGACCGCGGGATCGACGGCCATGTAGCCCCAGTCGGGGGAGAACGCCACCCGCATACCGCTGATCCCGCCCTCGGGTGCGGTCGACCAGTCGACGTCGCCTGCGGGTATTGAGAGCCGGTCGCGGGGATCCGGGCCTGCCAGCACCGACATGAGCAGCGCCGCGTCGGCGACCGTGCGGGTGAGCGGGCCGATGTGCCCGAGGCTCTCCCAGCTGGACGCTCCGGGACGGCGCTCGTCGCGGGCACCGGGGTACATCGGCACCCGCCCCATCGACGGCTTGAACCCGTAGATGCCGCAGTGCGCCGACGGGATGCGCACCGAGCCACCACCGTCGGTGCCCAGCGCGACCGGACCGATACCCGCGGCCACCGCGGCCGCAGAGCCCGCGCTGGAGCCGCCCGGGGTCATCGCGGTGTTCCACGGGTTGCGGGCGGCGGGCGAGACGGGATTGTGCCCGGCGCCGCTGTAGCCGAACTCGGGCACGGTGGTCTTGCCCAGTATCAGCGCATCGGCCGCCGTGACCCGCTCGACCACCACGTCGTCCTCGTCCGGGATGAAGTCCCGGTAGATCGGCGAGCCCATCGCCGTGCGGACGCCCTTGACGGGAATCAGGTCCTTGACCGCGATCGGCACGCCGGCCAGCGGCCCGACCGGCTCACCGCGTGCGATCCGTTCGGTGACACCGGCGGCCGCGGAGCGGGCGAGCTCGTGGGTCGGCTCGCAGAAGGCGTGCAACACGGGATCGAGCCGATCCATCCGATCCAGTACCGCATCCACGACCTCGACCGGTGAGAGTTCCCTCGCACCGATCCTGGCGACCAATTCGGTCGCAGGCATCGCGCAGATCTCGTCGGTCATCGATTTCCTCCGCTCGACCGGCATGCGATTGGCACGGCCAGCCTGCGGTCGGACCCCATCGATCGCATCAGGGTGCTCCCCGGCAATCGTCTCGCAAATGCGCCGCGCCGCGGGCCCCGTCCCCGCTCCTCACTGGGGAGCACCCGGATGCGACCGGGCCGCACTCGGCCCACGGTGGGCGGGTGCTCACACGCAGCGGCAACCCGGCCGACCACCTCACGTGGAGGAGGACCTTCGCATGGATTCCCTGACGGCCGCCGTCTACCTGCCCCCGTTGGACAACCCGCACGAACGAGCCGCCATCGGTCACGAGCTCGCTGCAGTACTCCACGACCTGGTGGCGCTCTCGCTGACCGGCAAACAACTGCACTGGATGGCCGCCGGCCCGTTGTCCCACTCGCTGCACCTGCAACTCGACGAGCTCGTCGACTCCTGGCGCGCCATGGCCGACACCGTCGCCGAACGCGCGGTCACGATCGGCCACACGGTCGACGGCCAGCCGGCCGCCGTCGCAGCCGGAACCGGGCTGACGCCCATCGCACCGGACGAGGTCCAGGACAACCTGCTCGTCCACGAGGTCACCCACCGCGTCGCAACGGTCGCCGAACGGGTCCGGGCCCGGCTCCGCCGCGTCGGCGAGGTCGACCTCGTGAGCCAGGACGTGCTCATCGGGGTGACCCGCGAACTCGAGAAGCAACAGTGGCAGCTGCGGGTGCAGTCAGGGGCGCACCGATGACGTCCGCATCGCGTGGCTTCCTGGGCAGGCGACGCACCGACGCCGACCCGTCCCGGATACCGCCGGGCCAGTACGTGACCACGGGTTTTCCGGTGCTGTCGGCGGGTCCGACGCCGCACACGCCGGTGGACCGCTGGACGTTCAGCCTCCGCGGCGCGGTCGACGAACCGGTGTCGTGGACGTGGGACGAGTTCCGGGCTCTGGGGAGCGAGGACATCACGACCGACATCCACTGCGTCACCAAATGGTCCAAGTTGGACACCGAGAGGACGGGGGTGTCGCTGGACACCGTGCTCGCCGGCGTGCACACCAGTGCTCGCCATGCGCTGGTCTTCTGCGACGGCGGGTACACCACGAACCTGCCGATCGCCGATCTCACCGGCGGCAAGGCGTGGATCGTCCACAGCTTCGCCGGCGCGCCGCTCGAAGCGCAGCACGGAGGCCCGGCGCGCCTGCTGGTTCCCCATCTCTACTTCTGGAAGAGCGCCAAGTGGGTCCGCGGTCTCGAGCTGCGCGACGAGGACGAGCCAGGCTTCTGGGAGCGCTACGGCTACCACAACTACGGAGACCCATGGAAAGAGCAGCGCTACTCCGGAGACTGACCTGGCAGACCGGCACCGTCGTCGAGATCGTCACCGAGACCGCGCACACCCGGACCATCGCGCTGGACGTGCCGGACTGGGGCGGCCATCGAGGCGGCCAGCACATCGACGTCCGGCTGACAGCCGATGACGGTTACCAGGCCCAACGCAGCTACTCGATCGCCTCCGCCCCGGCCGACGCCCGGGTCGAGATCACCGTCGAACGCCTGCCCGACGGGGAGGTCTCGCCCTACCTCGTCGACGAGTTGCGTCCGGGTGACGAGCTGGAGCTGCGCGGGCCGGTGGGCGGCTACTTCGTCTGGCAGGACTCCCCCGGCGGGCCGCTGCTGCTCATCGCCGGCGGATCGGGGATCGTGCCGTTCCGCTCGATGCTGCGCCACCACCGCTCGATCCACAGCACGGTGCCGGTCCGACTGCTGTACTCGGTGCGAGCTCCCGAGGACCTGGTCTACCGCGAGGAGCTGATGCGGATGGCGACGTCCGACGAGATCGACGTCAGCCTCACCTTCACCCGCACGCAGCCGCCCGGCTGGAACGGCTACGCCCGCCGTATCGACCACCGGATGCTCGTGGAGACCGGCTGGTCCCCGAGCGCCGATCCCCTCACCTACATCTGCGGGCCGACGGCGTTCGTCGAGACCGCCGCGGAGCTGCTCGTCGGGATCGGGCAGGACCCGGCCCGCGTCCGGACCGAACGCTTCGGCGGGATCGGAGAGAACCCATGACAGCACTCGACGGCAACGCGATAGCCGGCATGTTGCAGACCGCGTTCGGCCGTGACATGACAGCGGCGTTGGGCACGTGCGCCGGCTGCGGTGCGGCGAGCCGGCTCGGACAGGCCGGGGTGTACCGGGGCGCCGCAACCGTGCTGCGCTGCCCGAACTGCGAGAGCGTCCTGATGGTGATCATCGAGAACGGTGGCGTGCTGGGCATCGACATCCACGGCCTTGCCGGGCTGCGCGATCCCGGATGACCCCGGGCACCGGGGACACCGGGAACGCTGAACCCCGGGGTCGGCGTCGCGATCCCCGTGTCGAACCCGTGTCGCACACTGGCCACAACCGCGGCATGTCGGGGCAGCGTGCTCCCCGTGACAACTGCGTCGAGCACACTGCAGCACCGGTCGACGGACAACATCCCGCTGCGGCTGTACGGCCGGACCGCCGAATGCGCCCGCGTGGAGCAGCTCCTGCAACTGGAGCGGGCCACCCTGCGGATCATCGGCGAGAGCGGCATCGGGAAGAGCACCCTGCTCGAGCACGCCGCCCGGCGCGCCACCGGTTACCGGCTGCTGCGGGTGCGTGGAGTCGCCGCCGAGCACGAGCTGCCCTACGCCGGGCTGCACCTGCTGTGCGCGCCGCTCATAGACGATCTGCACGCGCTGCAACCCGCCCAACGTGACGCCCTCGCCACCGCGATCGGGCTGACGCCCGGGCCGCCACCGGACCGGCCACTCGTCAGCCTCGCCGTGTTGAACCTGCTCACCCGAGCCGCCGACACACGGCCCGTGTGCTGCATCGTCGACGACGCGCACCTGCTCGACCCCGCGTCCAGACTGGTGCTGGCATTCGTGGCGCGACGCGCCGAGCGCGGCCTCTTGATCTTGCTCGCCGAACGCGAACACCAGCACGGGACCGAACTCGACGGCGTGCCCGAACTGCGCCTGGAGCCGCTGCCGTACGACGACGCCCGATTCCTGTTGGCGGCAACCACCCCCGGGAAGGTCGACGCCGCCGTCATCGAGCGCGTCCTGATCGAGGCCCGCGGCAACCCGGGAACGCTCGTCGACGCCTTCGACGGCATCACCGCGGTCGAGCTCGCCGGCGGGTACGCGATTCCGGCACCGCGCGCAGCGCATCCCGAGCCCGACCACGGCTGCGCGCAACGGTCGCGGCAGTTGCGGGCCGACGCACGGCGCCTGCTGCTCACGGCCGCCGCAGACCCGACCGGCGACCCGCCCGTGGCATGGCGGGCCGCAGCCACGCTCGGCATCGGAACCGACGCTGCTGAGGTTCTCGAGTCCCAGCGGCTGCTGGTGTTCGGTCCGCGCATCGCGTTCGCATGCCCGCGGCTGCGGGCGACGGTCTACGCGACCGCCGCACCCGCCGAGCTCCGGGAGATCCATGGCGCACTCGCCGACGCCGTCGACGCCGACGTGGACGCCGATCGCCGCGCCTGGCACCGCGCGCTGGGGTGCAGCGGCCTCGACGACGCCGTCGCCACCGACCTCGAGCGACACGCCCCGACCGCACATACCCGCGGCGGCATCGCAGCCCGCGCCGCATTCCTGGAGAAGGCGGCCCTGCTCACCCCGGACCCCGTGCGGCGGGCGCAGCGGGCGTTGACCGCCGCGGAGGCTCATCAGCTCTCGGGTGCACCGGAGATCGCCCAGCGGCTGCTCGCGATCGCGGAGATCGCACCTCCCGACGATGCACGACGAGCACGGATGGCGCTGCAGCGGGCCCGGATCGCGTTCACCACGCACCGCAGCCCGGCTTCACCCGGGCACCTGCTCGAGGCGGCACGGCGCATCGAACCACACTCACCTGCGCTGGCTCGGGACGCCTATCTGGAGGCGCTCACCGCGGCGCTGTTCGCCGGCGAACTCGCCACCAACCCGACCGCCGTCGACGTCGCAGGCGCCGCCCGTGCAGCCGTGGCTGCCGGCCCGGCCCATCCGGCGGATCCGCTTCTGGACGCATTGGCGACACGGGTGCTCGACGGCCCGCTCACCGCCGCGGGTCCCCTCGCCGCGGTGCTGGGCGCCTTCCGAGCGCCCGAGCTCGACCCGGCGGTGAGTCGCTGGCTGTGGCTGGCCGGCTGCATCGCCGCCGATTCGTGGGATGCACAGGCGTGGACCGCCTTGTCGTCACGCCAAGAGGCTCACGCCTGCGCCGAGAACACGGCGACACCCGCCCATGTGCAGGCTCATCTCGCGCTCGCCGACGTGTACCTCGGTCGGTTCGACGCCGCGCGCGGCCGACTCGCACGGGTCGACGCGAAGGTCTCGACGACCCGCACCACGCCGTTGCGGCACCCGGCGCTGCTGCTCGCGGCGTGGCAAGGCCGGCCCGGCGTCCTCCACGACCTCGTGGCGAACGCGCGCCGGGATGCCCGGGACCGCGGCGACGGCGTCACATCGGCTGCCGCCGACCTCGCGGAAGCGATCATGCACAACAGCGTGGGCCGCTATCAACAGGCCCTTGCGGCGGCGTCCGACGCCTGCCGCTCGGAGCAGCTCGCCTTCGCCGGATGGGCCCTACCCGAGCTCGTCGAGGCAGCCGTGCGCAGTGGCCGGCACGACGCGGCACGTCGGGCTGTCACCCGGCTCACCGAGCGCACCGATGCCGCAGGCACCGACTGGGGCCTGGGCGTCCAGGCGGCGGCCCGGGCACTGCTCGCGGATGAGCAGGGCGCCGAGCCGCTCTACCGAGAGGCGATCGATCGGCTGGCCCGAACCGGCATCCGGACCCACTTCGGACGCGTCCAGCTGCTCTACGGAGAGTGGCTACGCCGCCGGAAGCGACGCGTGGACGCGCGCATACCGCTACGAGCAGCCTTCGAACTGTTCACGACGATCGGGTCGGATGCGCTCGCCGACCGCGCTCACCGCGAGCTGCTCGCCACCGGCGAGAAGGCCCGCAGGCGCAGCGTCGATGCCGGCCGTCAGCTGACTCCTCAGGAAGCCCGGATCGCCCACCTGGCGCTCAACGGGCTCTCCAACCCCGAGATCGGCGCCCGCCTGTTCGTCAGCCCTCGCACCGTCGAGTACCACCTGCACAAGGTCTTCGCGAAGCTCGGGATCTCCTCGCGCACCGAGCTGCACATGGTCCTGGCCACCGCCGCCAACACGCACCCGCTGGGCCGCTCGGACGCACCCGCGGGTGAGACGACCGGGCACCGGACCAGGGGGTCGACGGAACCGACCGATGCGTGATCGGTGAAGCGTCGCTGCGATGCCACCACCGCGGGTCACCCGACCCACCATCCCCGAGGAGTGAGAGATGGCCGAGGTTCACCACAGGAACGCGACCGTCGACGGGCAGCAGGTCTTCTACCGGGAGGCCGGCCCGGCCGACGCGCCCGTCGTCCTGCTGCTGCACGGCTTTCCGACCAGCTCGCGAATGTTCCGGCACCTCATGCCCCTGCTGGCCGACCGCTACCACGTCATCGCCCCGGACCACATCGGATTCGGGCAGTCCGCCACCCCGTCGCCGACCGAGTTCGACTACACCTTCGACGCTCTGACCGACATCACCCAAGGCCTGCTCGACCAGCTCGAGGTCAACCGGTTCGCCATGTACGTGCAGGACTACGGCGCGCCCATCGGCTGGCGCCTTGCCCTGCGCAGGCCGATGGCCGTACAGGCGATCATCAGCCAGAGCGGCAACGCCTACGACGACGGCTTCGTCGACGCGTTCTGGTCCGCGCTCTGGGCCTATGCCGAGGCGCCCGGCGAGGACACGGCGGCCCCGCTGCGCGGAGCCCTCACGCTCGACGCCATCCGCTGGCAGTACCTCACCGGCGTGCCCCAGCCCGAGCTCGTCGACCCCGACACCTGGACCACCGACCACGCTGAGGTCAACCGCCCCGGCAACCCCGAGATCCAACTCGCCCTGTTCCGCGACTACGCGACGAACCCCCCGCTCTACCCAGCCGTGCACGATTACTTCCGGACCAGCCAGGTGCCGTTGCTGGCCATCTGGGGCAGGGGCGACGAGATCTTCGGCCCAGCAGGGGCCACAGCGTTCGCCCGCGACCTGCCCGACGCCGAGATCCACCTCCTCGAGGGAGGCCACTTCCTCCTCGAGAGCGCCTTCGACACCGCCGCCGGGTACATCCGCGGCTTCCTCGGCCGCACGGTCGGCCTGGAACGGGCCGCCGCCGCCTGATCGGGTTCGGACCGGTCAGCGTCACAGCTGACGACGTGACGTGACACCGAGCTTGCTGAAGATCTTGCTCAGGTGCCACTCCACGGTACGCGGGCTGATGAACAGGCGCGCCGCGATCTCGGCGTTCGAGAGCCCGTCCCGGACGAGCCGGACGACCTGCGCTTCTTGCACGGTGAGCTGTCCGGAGCCGCTCTGGGCGCGCGCCCGGGCGCTCTCGCCGATCGTGCTGAGCTCGCGCGCAGCCAGCACGGCGAAGGCGCGCATGTCCATCCCGGTGAACATGGCGTGGGCCGTCTGCAACTCCTCGCGCGCATCGCCGCGGCGACCCTGCCGACGGAGCCAGATCCCGTAGTGCAGATGGGTCCGGGCGAGCTCGCCACGGATGTGCGTGCGGCCGAGCCGCTCGACGGCTTCGCGGTAGTGCGACTCCGCGGCACCGGCGTCGCTGACCATCGCACGGCAGCGCGCCCGCAGTCCCAGTGCCCAGTCGGTGCCGCTCGCGCGCGCGATCCCGGAAAGGCGTGCCAGCGCGTCGACCGCGGCGTCCACCTGTCCGGCACCGGCCGCGGCGGTGACGAGCTCCACCAACGAGCACCAGGTCATGAGACCCATCTCCTGGTGCGGCTCGGTTGCCCGCCGCGCCGCGGACAGCGCTTGCTGGAAGCGACCGAGGCTGTTGCACAGCAGCGCCTCCGCCCACGATGCGGCGATCATCCCGGTGCCCTCGCCCCGCCGGGTGGCTTCAGCCGTCGCGGTTTCGACCAGCGCGGCGGCCTGCTGTTCCTGTCCACGCCACACCGCGAGCAGCAGCGCGGCGTAGGGCATGTCGTGCACGCCCATCCCGTCCCGGGCGGCCTCGAACTCCTCGAGCAGCCCGCCTGCGGAGGCCAGGTCGCCCGAGAACACCTTGAGGAGTGCTCGGTGGGTCAGGGCCATGGGCAGCGGAGCGAGCGCGCCGGAGGCGCGGGCGGTCTCGACGAACCGACTCGTGAGCGCGTCGAATGCTGCGTACTCCCACAAGTCCATGGACGTGATCGAAGCGAACCAGTGCCAGCGCAGTCCGATGTCGGCGGACGGATCCTCGTCGAGCACCACCTCCAGCGCACGCTTCAGCAGCGGCGCCCCGGCCGGGTACCCGTCGGTGTACCTCACGACGAGACCCTGCAGCAGCAGGTCGGAGGAGCTCTGAGAGCCATCGGGTGCGAGCGCGGCCCGTGCGGCTGCTGAGAGGTCGTGCACGTCCGGCCCGGTCGCCAGGTGAGCGGCGAACCACGCCGCCTGGAGTGCCTCCATGTAGGTCTCCCGGGCCAACCGCACGTCCAGCGCCTCCAGCCGCACCGCCGCCTTGAGCAGCAGCGCCGGCGCCTCCCGACCGTGCTTCACGGTGAACGCGACACGGGCCCGCAGCCGATCCGCCTGGGCCCGCTCCAGAGCGCTCAACGGGCTCGCCTCGGCCAGGGCGAGCAGGCGCAACGCCGCGTCCGCCATGCCGGCGACGTGTTCGGCGAATGCGGCTGCGAGCAGCCGCTTCCCGCGCCGCCCGGCGTCCGGCGTCAGATCCGCGGCGCGCTCGAAGAACGCGGCGGCCGCAGCCGGCCCGCCTCGGGCCTGCGACCGGTCCGCGCACTGCTCCAGCTCGGCTGCGACGTCCTCGTCCGTGCCCGCGGTCGCCTGGGCGCGGTGCCAGGCGCGTCGGTCCGGGTCGGTGGCGGGGTCCGTCACCTCCGCCAAGGCGCGGTGCGCCTGCCGCCGTGCCTCCGGTGCGGCTGCCTCGTAGATCGCCGACCGCAGGAGCGGATGCCGGAACCGCACCCGGGAACCGAACTCGACGAGCTCCGCTGATGCCTCCCGCGCAGCACGGTCGGTGTCCAATCCGATGCCGGCCCGGTCGCTCGCCCGCCACACGAGCACCGGATCGCCCACCGGCTCTGCCGCGGCGATCAGCAGCACCCGCTGCGTCATCGGCGACAACGTGGAGAACTGCCGCCGGAAGCTCTCCGCGATGCGATCCGGCAGCGCCGCGGGGCCGAACCGACCGAATCCACTTCCGATCTCGACCGGTGTGAACCCGCGCGGCAATTCGAGCAGGGCCAGCGGATTGCCCCGGCTCTCGGCGATCACCCGGTCCAGCACCTGAGCATCCACCGGCCCTGGATGCGCCGACACCACCAGCGTCCGGGCGTCGTGGTCCGGTAGCCCGGGGACGTGCATCTCCGGCAGGCCCACCAGCTCCGGCACCGCGTGCTCGTCGCCGGCGTCGCGCACAGCGAAGATCATCCCGATCGACTCGGCCCGAAGCCGTCTGGCGACGAAGCCGAGCACTTGCGCAGACGCGGTGTCCAACCACTGCGCGTCGTCGACCACGCACACGAGCGGCTGCTCGCGCGCCACCTCCGCGAACAGGCCCAGGACGGCCAGGCCGACCATGAACCGATCCGGTGGGCTGCCGATGCGCAGGCCGAACGCAGTGCCGAGTGCTGCGCGCTGGGGCGCCGGCAGGTGCGCCAGGTGGTCCAGCACGGGGGCGCAGACCTGGTTCAGCGCCGCGAAGGCGAACTCCATCTCGGCCTCGACACCGGATGTCCGGACGACCCGGCATCCCGCGGCCGAGCCGAGGACGTGCTCCAGGAGCGCGGTCTTGCCGATACCAGCTTCTCCGCGGACCACCAGGGCCCGGCTCTCCCCGCTCTGGACATCGGCGAGGAGCTGTTCGAGCAGCGCGCGTTCGCCCGCCCTGTCCAGCAGCACGTGGTCAACCCTCCGGCGTGAGCTCAGCGACGCAACTGCCGACGAGAGCTGATCCCGAGCTTGCCGAAGATGTTGCCCAGGTGCCATTCGACCGTGCGGGGACTGATGAACAACCGCGTGGCGATCTCCGCGTTCGACAGGCCTTCGCGCACCAGCCGGACGATCTGAGCCTCCTGCGTGGTGAGTTCACCGGAGACCGGCTCGACGGGCTTGCGGACCGCTGCCCCGGTGGCGCCGAGTTCGCGCACCGCCAGCCCCGCGAAAGCCTCCATCCCCATCGCGGTGAACATCACGTGCGCCTCGCGGAGCTGCTCACGCGCGTCGTTGCGCCGGTTCTGGCGCCGCAGCCACTCCCCGTAGTGCAGGCGAACGCGAGCGAGCTGACCCCGGATCCGGGTACGGGAGAGGTGGTCGATCGCCTCCACGTACGCGCTCTCAGCCGCTCGGCCCGCACTCAGCAGCGCCCGGCAGGTGGCTTCCAGACCCAGTGCCCAATGCGTGCCGCTGGCCCGTGTCAGCTGTTCGAGGCGCTGCAGCGCGTCGGCCGCGGCATCGCGTCGATCGATTCGGGAGGCCGCGGTGACGAGCTCGACGAGGGGCGCCCACGTCAGGATGCCCCTCTCCTGAGGCGGCGCGGCGGCCTGCTCCGCCGCGGCGAACGCCTCCTCGAACCGCCCCAACCCGTTGAACAGGACGGCACACGCCCAACCGGCGGTGATGGACCCCAGTCCTTCACCCCGCCGGTCGGCGTCGGTGGCGGTCGCCGCGACCAGATCGCCCGTCACCGCTTCCCGGCCCTGCCACGCCGCGAGCAGTTGCCCCGTGTAGGCCGGGACCGGGATCCCGGTGCCGTCCTCGATGCCGTGCATCTCCTCGACGAGCGCAGCCGCGGCAACCAGGTCACCGGCGAAGATGTCGACGACGATGCGTGTGGTCAGCGCGAGCGGGAGGGTGGCCAACGCGCCGGTGTCACGGGCGAGGCCGACGAATCTGGCGGTGACGATGTTGGCGGTGTCGTCGTCGCACAGGTCGACGGCGGCGGCGCTCGCGAACCACAACCATCGCAGCCCCTCCTCGTCGGACAGGCCGGGGTCGCGGAACGCGCGCAGAGCCTGCTGCACCCTCGGGACGCCGGCCGCGAAGCCGGCGGTGTAGCGCACGGCGAGACCATCGAGCAGCAGGTCCGCGGCACGTGGCGGTCCTCCGGGCGCGGGCGCCTCTGCGGCCGCGCGCGCCACCTCACGGATCGTCACCCCGCCGGGGGGATCGGCCGCGTACCACGCTGCGCGCAGCGCATCCAGGTACGTTTCGCGAGCCAACCGGGCATCGAGCCGCTCCAGCTGCATCGCTGCCTTCAGGAACAGCAGCGGCGTGTGCCGGCCCCGGTCCACGGTGAACGCGATGCGGGCGCGCAGCAGCTCCGCTCGAGCACGCGGGAGCTCGGCGAGGGGGCCGGCCTCGGCGAGCGACAACAGACGCAGGGCCGCCTCGGGCATGCCAGCCAGATGTCGGGCCTGGGCGGCGGCGAGCGCCCTGTGCCCGCGCTGCGCCAGATCCGGTGTCAGGGCGGTGGCCCGCTCGAGGAAGGATGCGGCTGCGACGAGCCCGCCGCGCGATTGCGCCCGACCGGCGGATCGCTCCAGCTCGGCCGCGACGTCCTCGTCGGGCTCGACGGTCGCTTGAGCGAGGTGCCACGCACGCCGGTCGGGGTCGGACGCTGGATCGACCACCTCACCCAGCGCCTGATGTGCATGTCGACGCTGCTCCACGGACGCGGCGTTGTAGATCACCGAACGCAGGAGCGGATGCCGGAACCGCACGGGGGACGCGAACTCGACGAGCCTGGACGCCTCCTCTCGTGAGGATGCCGTCGTCATGGTGTCGATGCCCAGCCGGTCGACGGCGCGCCACAGCAGCACCGGATCACCCACTGGTTCGGCCGCGGCCACCAGCAACACCTGCCGGGTGGCCGGCGACAATTCCTCGATCTGCCGGCGGAAGCTCTCCTCGATCCGCCGCGGCACGCTCACTAACCCGAACGAGCCGAACCCACCCGCGAGCTCCGCGGGCGTGAATCCTCGCGGCAGTTCCAGGAGCGCCAGCGGGTTGCCCCGACTCTCGGCGATCACGCGTTCGAGCACCCGGTCGTCGACCGGCCCGGTGTGCGCCGAGGTCAACAACGCCCGAGAGTCCTCGTCGGTCAGCGCCGTGACGCGGAGCACGGGAAGACCCACCAGCTCAGGCAACTCGGCGTGATCCTCGGCATGGCGCGCTGCGAAGACGACGGCCACCGACTCGGCCCTCAACCGTCGAGCGACGAACCCGAGCACCTGCGCCGAAGCACGATCCAACCACTGCGAATCGTCGACCACGCACAGCAGTGGTTGCTCCCGTGCCACCTCGGAGAACAGTCCCAACACGGCCAGGCCGATCACGAACCGATCCGGCGGACTGCCCACGGCAAGACCGAACGCCGTGGCCAAGGCTTCGCGCTGCGGTGCAGGCAGGACCTCCAACCGGCCGAGCATCGGCGCGCAGATCTGGTGCAGAGCGGCGAAGACGAGTTCCTTCTCGGCTTCGACGCCGGTGGTGCGCACGACGCGGAAGCCGACCGCCTGACCGAGGACGTGGTCGAGCAGCGCGGTCTTGCCGATGCCCGCACCGCCCCGCACGACGATCGCGCGGCTCTCCCCGATACGGACGTCCGCCAGCAGACGGTCGAGCACTGCGCGCTCGCCATCCCTGTCGACCAGCTTCCCTGTCAGCATGTCGAGCTCATCTCGGCGCAACTGAGGAGCGGGGCCTCCTCTCCCCCGGATCTCCGGCTCGGCCACGTCGCGGCCAGGACCGGAGATCTCCAGGCTGGAGCATACGAGGAGCGGGCCGAGAGCCGGTGGCGGTGTGACCGGGGAGCACCCGGATGCGATCGACGCCCGGACCAGCAGACAGTGGATGCGTGCTCGTGGGATTTCCGAACCTCGAGGCCGGTGCCACCACCTCGTACCTGGCCACCGGTCGTCTCGAGGCCGACGCGGTGTGTGACGGCCGGTTCACGCCCGTACTGCGCTGTGAAGATCCACCACGGACGATCACGTTGGAGTTCACCGAGCAGATGCAGGAGCTGGTGTTGACCAACCTCTGCCGGTGGGTTGCGGTGAAGGGCCACCTTCATCCTGTGGGATCAAACCGATACCGGCTCGAGGTGCACGGTCCTCGAGCGGCGCGCCGGATCGATGGAGGAGACCTGTGGCGTTGAGCAGGAAACTCGAGTTCCCGGGCTCGCAGGGTGCGCCGCTGGCCGCCCGGCTCGACCTGCCGGAGACCGAACCCCATGCCTACGCGCTGTTCGCGCACTGCTTCACCTGCGGCAAGGACGTGGTCGCGGCGGCCCGGATCGCGCGGGCGCTGACCGGAAGCGGCATCGCGGTGCTGCGCTTCGACTTCACCGGGCTCGGAGGTTCGGGTGGCGACTTCAGCAACACGCACTTCAGCTCGAACATCGACGACCTCGTGCGCGCAGCCGATCACCTGCGGGAACACTTCACGGCGCCGTCGATCCTGATCGGGCACTCGCTCGGCGGAGCCGCCACGCTGGCGGCGGCGCACCTGATCCCGGAAGTCCGGGCGGTAGCCACCATCGGCGCCCCCGCCGACCCGCAGCACGTCGTCGGATTGCTCGAGCACGGGGCCAGGATCGGACAGGACGGCGATGCCGAGGTCGTCCTCGGCGGCCGCGCCTTCCACGTCCGCCGCGAGCTGCTCGAGGACCTGGCGGAACAGCCGCAGGCCGAACGGATCAGCAAGCTCGGTGCCGCGCTGCTCGTGATGCACTCGCCCACCGACGAGCTGGTCGGCGTGGACAACGCCAGGCGCATCTTCGACACGGCGAGGCACCCGAAGTCCTTCATCGCCCTCGACGGCGCCGACCACCTGCTCACCGCGCCGGACGACGCCGCGTACGTCGCCGCGGTGCTCGCGCCGTGGGCACGGCGCTATCTGCCCGAACCTGTTGGACCGACGCCGGACGGAGGCCGCGAAGGTCGCGTCGTCGTGTCCGGCACACGGCCGGGCACGCTCGCCCAGCACATCGACGCCGGGCCCCACCACCTGGTGGCGGACGAGCCCCTGCCGATCGGGGACGACACCGGCCCCACCCCCTACGACCTGCTGCTCGCCTCGCTCGGCGCGTGCACCGCGATGACCCTCCGGCTGTACGCGCAGCGCAAACACTGGCCGCTGGCCGACGTCACGGTGTCGCTGCGCCACTCCCGCATCCACGCCGAGGACTGCACGAACTGCGAGACGGAGGCAGGCATGCTCGACCGGCTCGAGCGCGTCGTCGAGCTGGACGGAGACCTCGACGACGATCAACGCGCCCGTCTGATGGAGATCGCCGACCGCTGCCCGGTGCACCGCACGTTGCAGTCGGAGATCGTGATCGACACGACCGGTCGCACGCCGAACCCTCGAACCTGAGTCTCGGCGTCCGGGCGGGCGACGAGCGGGCCGCGGTCCCGGCCGGTCCGCCTTCAGGGCTGCGGCACTACCCGGCACGGCCACCCACCGGGGGATTCGCCAGCACGCCGTGCACAACACAGTAGGTATCGCACGTCCGGCGCACTCGCAGTCTGTTCGCGCTCACCACACCTTCCTCACCGGCGTCACCCCGGCCGTTGCCGGGATCCCCACCTGACGAAAGGACCGAGCCATGGGCCTGTCCTGGCAGCAAGGCCCGCTGGGCACCGCGCCCGTCGGACGCTTCCTCGTGCCCGACCCGCTCCCGGATCGGCTGTTGTTCGCCGAACCCCTGCGCAGACGGATGCGCGTCCGCTTCGGAGGCGAGTGGATCGCCGACAGCGAGGACGTCGTCCTCCTGCACGAGCCCGGCCGCTACCCCGTCGCCTACTTCCCACTCCCCGCGGTCGCGCTGGGAGCGCTGCGCCCGGTCGAAACCGTCACCACCCACCGCGATCTCGGCCCGACCTCGTGGTTCGCCGTGCACGCCGGCGAGCGGACGACGCGCCGCGCGGCCTGGCAGCACACCGCGCTCCCGCCCCACGCGAGCGAGCTCGCCGACCGGGTGGCCTTCGCCTGGCGGGCGATGGACGCCTTCTACGAGGAGGACGAGCGCATCGTCGGCCACGCCGCCGACGCCTACCACCGCAACGACATCCGTGACACCTCCCGGCACCTCGTCGTCCGCGTCGGCGACCGGGTCGTCGCGGAGACCAGCAAGCCCGTCGTGCTGTACGAGTCCGGCTTCGCGCCGCGCTGGTACGTGCGCCGCGGCGACGTCGACGCCACCGCGCTCACGCCGGTCGAGGGCCAGACCTTCTGCCCGTACAAGGGCCTGGCCAGCTACTACGACGTCGCCGGGGTCGCGCGCGCCGCCTGGTCCTACACCGACGCCTGGCCCGAGGTGGCCCGGGTGCGCGACCACGTCTCCTTCGAACCGGACCTGGTCACGGTCACCCTCGACGGCACGGTCCTGCGCCTCGAACCGGGCCAACACGTCACCCCGCACGGCGTGGACCGCGGGCTCACCACCGACGAGATCCCGACCGGCTGACCGACGCCGGCCCTGCACAGATCGGAGCCCCTCATGCCGACCCTGGTCTCAGTGAACGTCGGGCTGCCGCGCGGCGTCGCCTGGAACGGCGTCACCGTCCACACGGGCGCCTGGAAGGACCCGGTCGACGGAGCTCGGATGGTCCGCCGCCTCGGGGTGGAGGGGGACGGGCAGGGCGACACCTACGGCCACGGCGGCCCCCACCGCGCCGTGCTCGTCTACCAGGTCGAGTCCTACGAGTACTGGCGCGAACAGCTCCGTCGGGACGACCTCGCGCCCGGCACGTTCGCCGAGAACCTCACGGTGGAGGGACTCAGCGACGACGAAGTCTGCATCGGGGACCGCTACCGCATCGGGGAGGCCGAGTTCGAGGTGAGCCAGCCGCGGGTGACCTGCTTCCGTGCAGGCCTGCGAATCGGGGAGCCGGAGCTGGCGGCCAAGCTCGTCGCCCACCACCGGCCGGGGTTCTACATGCGCGTGATCTCCGAGGGTCGCGTACGCCCCGGGGACCAGATCGTCCGGATCGCCCTCGGGCCGGGACGGGTGAGCGTCGCGGCCGTCGACGCCCTGCTCTACCTGCCCGGCCGCGACCTCGCGACGCTCCGGCGGGCGGTGCGGATCCCGGCGCTGAGCCCCGGTTGGCAGACCTCGTTGCGGCAGCTGCTCGACGACCGGCCCGTCGGCGAACCCGCGTGGCCGGGTTTCCGGGAGCTGCGGGTCACAGCCGTCGTCCGCGAGAGCCCGTCGGTGTCCTCGGTGCACCTCGCCGCCCTCGACGGGACACGACTGCCCGCGGCAGGCCCAGGGCAGTACCTGGCGGTCCGGGTGCCGGCCGCCGAGCCGGCTCCGGTGCGCAGCTACTCCCTGTCCTCCGCCCCTGGCGCGGACACCTACCGGATCAGCGTGAAACGCGAACCGGGCGGAGTGGTCAGCGGCTACCTCCACCAGACGCTCCGGCCCGGCGCGCTCCTGCAGGCCGCCGCGCCACGAGGCGAGTTCGTGCTGGACGACGGTGCCGGACCCGTCGTCCTCGTCTCGGCGGGCATCGGTGTCACCCCGGTACTGGCGATGCTGCACCAGCTCGCCGATCACCGCAGCGAGCGCGAGGTGTGGTGGCTGCACGCCGCTCGCCGCTCCGGCGAGCAGGTCTTCGCGGCGGAAGCCCGCGACCTGCTCGCTGCGCTCCCCCGCGCCCGCGCCCGCGTCTACTACAGCCGCGGCACCGGACGGAGCGGTGATCCGCACATGGTTGCCGGGCGGTTGTCCGCACCGCGGATCGCCGAGCTCGACCTGCCTCCGGGCGCCACCGCCTACGTCTGCGGACCGTCCGGGTTCATCGCAGATGTGACCGAGGCGCTGCGAACCGCAGGCCTGGATGGCGCCCGGATCCGAAGCGAGACGTTCGGCACCCTCGCCCCGATCACGCCGGGCGTCGTCGATCCGTCCCGCCGGGCGCCCCATCCTCCCCCGGGGGCGCCCGGTGGCGGGCCGCTGGTGACGTTCGCCCGGAGCGGCGTCACCGCCGGGTTCGACACGGAGCGGGCCAGCGTGCTCGAACTCGCCGAGGCCTGCGACGTACCGACCCGCTGGCAGTGCCGCTCCGGGGTGTGCCGCACCTGCGAGACCCCGCTCCTGTCCGGCGAAGTCGACTACACGCCCGCACCACTCGACGCACCGGCGCCGGGCAGCGTGCTGCTGTGCTGCGCCCGTCCGCGCACGGCGCTCGTGCTGGACGTGTGAACGGCCGCGACGGACCCACCCCCCCCCCCCCACCTGAGGAGCGCAAACACCGTGGACTTCCGCCTCGAGGTCGTCGTGCTGCCGGTCTCGGACGTCGACCGGTCACTGGCCTTCTACACCGAGCAGGTCGGATTCACGCTCGACATCGACTACCGCCCCAGCGCCGACTTCCGGGTCGTCCAGCTCACCCCACCCGGCTCGGCGTGCTCGATCCAGCTCGTGGCCGCTCCGCCCGGGCGGCACCCCGACCCGGACCGCAGCATCTACCTGGTGGTCGTCGACATCGACCTCGCGCGCGCCGAGCTTCTCGACCGCGGAGTCGACGTGGGCGACATCCGGCACAAGGCGGCCGGCAATCAGTGGCGCGGCGGCTGGGAGCCCGCCGTCGATCCGGAACGGCGCGACTACGCGAGCTTCCTCGACTTCACCGATCCCGACGGGAACCGCTGGGTCCTGCAAGAGCGCGGCTTCCCCGGGGACTAGGACCCGTCCTGGTCGCGCTCGTCCGGCACGATGTGCACCGCGGCCTCTTCGGCGGACGCCGAGCCGCCGTCGATGCCCACGTCGACCGCGTACAGGTACCGGTACTCGTCGACGTCGCCGTCGTACTCGGCCAGCCGCCCGGAGGGAGCGGTTCCGACTTCCTCGTCGTAGAGCTCGCCGTCCGTGTCCTCGGCATCCCCGAGTCCGTCGCCGCCGGCCGCTCGGACCTCCGGCAGCTCGCGGGCGAGGCGCGCTGCGAGGCTCTCGTGGCCGGCGGCTTCGCGTGGGGTCAGGCCCCACCCTCCGACGGCCCACGGCCGTTCGGGCGCCGAGTACCCCTCGTCCAGAACGTCCCCGATGCCGATGTCGACGAGGCTGTCTTCCGGTTCGAGCAGCCCTGAGTCCGTGTCGACCCCGTCGACGCCGTCGCTGTCGTCACCCATCGTGCATCCTCCGGTCCGCGCGGCTCCCCACCGCGCCCCGCGATGCTGCGCCGTCGGCGCGCCCATCGCATCCGGGTGCTCCCTCGCGCCCGGCCGGGATGTCGGTCACGCTCCGCGGCTGTCCGGCAGCGCTCGGTCGAGTTGGCTGCGGGAGGTGACGCCGAGCTTGGTGAACACCTTGCGCAGGTGGTACTGCACGGTGTGCGCGCTGATGAACAGGCGGGAGGCGATCTCCGGGTTCGACAGCCCGTCGCGGGCCATGCGGGCGATCTGCGTCTCCTGGGCGGTGAGCTCGTCGTAGCGGCTCGCGTCGGTGCGCTTGCGGACCGCACCACCGGCGGCACGCAGCTCGCGGTTCGCGCGCTCGGCGAACGCGGTCATCCCCATGGACTCGAGCATGGTGTGAGCCGTGCGCAGTTGCTCCCGCGCGGCGTTGTGGCGGCGCATCCGGCGCAGCCACTCCCCGTACAGGAGGTGGGTGCGGGCCAGTTCGGCGCGCAGCCTGGTCCGGCCGAGGTGGGCGATCGCGTCGCGGTACAGCCCGTCGGCCGCGTCGCCCACGGTCAGCAACGCCTGTGAACGGGCCTGCAGCCCGAGCGCCCAGTCCGTGCCGCTGGCCGTGGTCATCTCGGTGAAGCGGTCGAAGACCTCGCTCGCAGCCCCGACCTGATCGGTGCGCGCCGCGGCTTCGAACAGTTCGACCGCCGGGAAGATCAGAGAACCCGGGTCGGGTGCGTAGGCGGTGCCCCGCTGGGCGGCGGACAGCGCGTCGTCGTAGTGGCCGAGCCCGTTGCCGAGCAGGGCCCTCGCCCACTCGGCGAAGGTGATCCCGACGCCTTCCCCGCGTCGGGTCACGTCCCGCAGCGCCGCCTCGTGGAGGTCGGACACCGCGGCCGCGTCGCCGCGGAACGCCGCGACACCCAGGGCACCGTAGGGCGCCAGGGTGGCACCGGTCGCGTCTCCGATGGCCTGCGCCTCGCCGGCCAGGGCTGTCGCCCCGTCGAGGTCCCCCGCGAACAGGAGCATGTAACCGCGGGTCGTGAGGGCCAGGGGGAGTTCGGTCAGCGAGCCGAGCTCGCGGGCGAGCTGGACGTGCCGCGCGGACAGCGTGTCCCACCGACCGTCGTCCCAGAGCCGCAACGTGGTGGTGGTCGCGAGGAAGAGCCAGTGCAGCTCCTCCTCCGCGGACATCCCGGTGCCGAACCCGGCCAGCGCGGCGCGGAGCGAGGGCAAACCGGCCGCGTACCCGTGGGTGTAGGAGGCGAGCGTCCCGTCCAGGAGGAGGTCGGGCACCCGGGTCTCGTCGTCCGACGGTGGTGGTGCCGCGCGAGCAGCTCGCGCGATCTCGAGCACGCCCGCACCTTCGCCCGCCAGGCGGCCGGCGAAGATCGCGGCGCACACCGCGTCCAGGTGCGTCGCGCGGGACAGCCCGGGGTCGACGGGTCCGAGCCGGGTGGCGGCCTTCAGCAGCAGGGGCGGGGCATCGCTCCCCCGGTTCGTCACGAACGCCAGCTGCGCACGGATCATGTCGGCCTGCGCGCGCTGGCGGTCGTCGAGCGGCTCCGTGTCCGCCATGGCCAGCAGGTCGTGCGCCGTGTCGAGCGCACCGGCGTGGATGTGGGTCTCCGCAGCGGCGAGTGCCCGAGCCGCCCGCTTCGCCGGATCGAGCGTCAGCGTCGCCGTGCGGAGGAGGAACGCCGCGGCGGCGGCAAGCCCGCCGCGAGCCCGGGCTCGGTTCGCCGAGTGCTCGAGTTCAGCGGCCACCTCCTCGTCGGTCCCGGACACGGCCTGTGCACGGTGCCAGGCGCGGCGGTCGGGGTCCGACTGCGAGTCGGTGGCTTCGGCCAGGGCGCGATGGATTTGCCGACGCTCCTCCGGAGATGCTGATCGGTAGACCGCCGAGCGGGTCAGGGGGTGCCGGAACCGGATCCGGACACCCAGCTCGACCAGGCCCGCCTCCGCCGCCGGTACACCGGCGTCAGGCCCGATGCCGAGCAGAGCGGCTGCCCGCCAGACCAGTGCCGGATCCCCGGACGGGTCGGCGGCGGCCACGAGCAGCAACCGCCGGGACGGATCCGGGAGGGCGCCGACCTCGCGGGCGAAGCTCCCCTCGATGCTGCTCGAGAGCGTCACCGCGCCCGGAAGTCCGAACCCGCCCGCCAGTTCCGCGGGCGTCAGCCCCCGCGGCAGCTCCAGCAGGGCCAGCGGGTTGCCGCGGGTCTCGGCGATGATCCGGTCCCGGACCTGCGCGTCGACCGGCCTGACCAGCACGGTGTCCAGCAGTGCTCCGGCATCCGCCGGGCGCAGGCCGCCCACCTCCAACGCCGGCAGCCCACCCAGGTCACCGTCGACCACCCTGGTGGCCACGATCAGACCCACCGCTTCGGTGCCCAACCGCCGGGCGACGAACGCGAGAACCTGCGCGGAGGTGCGGTCGAGCCACTGGTAGTCGTCGACCAGGCACATCAACGGCCGTTCCTGTGCGGCGTCGGAGAGCAAGCCCAACACGGCCAGGCCGACCAGGAACCGATCCGGTGTGATCCCCGCGCTCATCCCGAACGCGGTGCGCAACGCCTCCCGCTGCGGTTGCGGCAGCATGTCGAGCCCGGCCAACAGCGGAGCACACAGTTGGTGCAACCCCGCGAACGGCAGTTCCATCTCCGACTGCACGCCGCTGCCGCGCAGAACGTGGTAGCCCAGCGCCTGCACACCCACGTAGTCCAGCAGCGCGGTCTTCCCCACACCGGGCTCCCCGTGCACCACCAGCGGCCGGCTCTCCCCCGCGCGCACCGCGCCGATCAGCTGGTCGAGCACCGTGCACTCGGCCCGACGACCGATCAGCTCCGCGGAGCGTCGCCACCTCGACATCTCCGGAGAACCGTGCACGGCACCACGGTAGCCACTGGTCAGCGGCGGAGGTGACGGCTACCCGCCGGGGGATGCCGCTGCCCGTGCGTCGGCAGCAGGCTCGAACCGAACCGCGCAGGGGTGCTCGCCCACCGTCAGCGGCGTGGTGACGAACGGAGCAGACATGGCGACGGTGCACCACCGCTACGCGACCGTTCGAGGGCAGTGCCTGTTCTACCGGGAGGCGGGCCCGGCGGACGCGCCGACCGTGGTGCTGCTGCACGGTTTCCCGACCAGCTCGACCATGTTCCGCAACCTGATCCCGCTGCTGGCCGACCGGTACCACGTGATCGCCCCGGACCACCTGGGCTTCGGCTTCTCCGACGCGCCGGCGGTCGAGGAGTTCGACTACACCTTCGACGCGCTCGCCGACCTCACCGTGGACCTGCTGCGGCAGCTGCACGTCGACCGGTTCGCCCTGTACGTGCACGACTACGGGGCGCCCGTGGGCTGGCGCGTGGCCGTGGCGAGGCCCGACGCGGTCTCCGCGATCATCTCGCAGAACGGCAACGCCTACGACGCCGGTTTCGCCGAGGAGTTCTGGAGGCCGGTGCGCGAGCACTGGGCGCGGCCGACACCGCAGACCACCGCCGCGCTCCGGCAGACGTTGACGCTCGAGGCGATCCGCTGGCGGTACATGCACGGCGTTCCCGACCCGACCCTCGTCAGCCCGGACACCTGGTACCACGACTTCCACCTGGTGAGCCGGCCGGGGAACGATCTGGTCCAGTTGCGGCTCCTGACCGACTACGCGCGCAACCCCCCGATGTACCCGGAGCTGCACGCCTACCTGCGCAGAAGCCGGGTCCCGCTGTTGGCCGTCTGGGGTCGCAACGACGAGATCTTCCGGCTGGAGGGCGCTCTCGCCTTCGTCGACGACGCCCCGCACGCGGAAGTGGTGCTGCTCGACGGTGGCCACTTCCTCCTGGAGAGCCACCTCGATGCGGTCGCCGGCACGGTCCGCGGATTCCTCGAAAGGTCGATCAGGTGAATGACGGGAGCACGTCGCACGCGCTCGTCGGCCGCGGCGACGAGTGCGCACTGCTGGAACAACTACCGCGCAAGGCGGGAGCCGGACACAACGCCGTCCTCGTGGTGCGCGGTGCGCCGGGGATCGGCAAGACCGCGCTCCTGGACCGGGCGGCAAGGCTTGCGTCGCACTGCCACACGGTGCGGGTGCGCGCAGTGGCCGCGGAAGCCGAGCTGCCGTACTCGACCCTGCACCTCCTGTGCTCCGCTCTCGCTGCCGAACTCCCCGGCCTGGCGGAGCACCAGAGGGACGCGCTCGAGACGGCCATCGGGCTGCGGGCGGGCCCGGCAACGGACCGGTTCATCGTCGGGGTCGCGACCGCAGCCCTGCTGGCGATGGCCGCTGCAACCCAGCCGCTCTTCTGCATCGTCGACGACATCCAGTGGCTCGACGCAGCGTCCGCCGACGTGCTCGCGTTCGTCGCGCGGCGGTTGGACGCGGTGCCCGTCGCCCTGTTGCTCGCGGGGCGCGGCAACGGCTTCCCGGGCCTGCCGGACCTCGTCCTCGACGGCCTCGGCGACGCCGACGCACGTCGGCTGTTGGAGTCGCACCTCCCCGCGGCCGTGGATGAGAACGTGCTCGAGCGGATCGTGGCGGAGGCACGAGGCAATCCACGGGTGCTGCTCGACGCAGCGCGGCGCGTGTCGCCGGTGGAACTCGCCGGTGGCTACGGCCTCGTCGGCGGGAACGCCGCCGTCCACGTCGACCTCGCCCGGTTGACGCCTGACAGCAGGCTGTTGCTGCTCCTGGCGGCAGCCGAACCGCTGGGGGATCCGGCACGCGTGTGGCGGGCGGCCGCCGCGCTCGGGATCGCTGCCGACGCCGCGGACCAGCTCGAGGTGGAGGAGCTGGTGTCCTTCGGGTCCTGGGTCACCTTCCGGGATCCGCAGTTGCGGTGGGCGGTCTACGGACGGGCATCTGCCGCTCAACGGCGTCGGGTGCACGCCGCGCTGGCTGCTGCGACGGATCGCGCCGCCGACCCGGACCGCCACGCCTGGCACCTCGCGCATGCGCTGCAGGGACCCGACGACACGGTCGCGGAGGCGCTGGCGGACACCGCCGAGACGGCTCGCGGCCGGGGTGGGCTCCCGGCCGAGGCCGCCTTCCTCGAACGCGCCGCGCTCTGCACCACCAAGTCCGCGCCGCGCGTGGAGCGGACGATCGCCGCGGCCGAGACCTACCGGAGCATCGGCGCCGTCGATGCCGCCACGCGCCTGTTGGCGAGGGCTGAACGCGGGCCGGTCGATGCGGTGAGCGGTGCGCGGTTGCGCCAGGTGTGGGCGCGCATGGCCTTCGACGCAACCCGCAGCCGAGCCGCCGTCGCGCAGCTGCTGGACTCCGCAGAGGATCTGGCGAGATGCGCACCGCGACACGCCCGGACCGCCTACCTCGAAGCGTTGGGCGCAGCCATCTTCACGGGGCACGTGGACGTGGTGCGCACCGCCCTGACCAGGTTGGCCGGGAGCCGGTCCCAGAGGACGGACCGATTGCTGGAGGGACTGGCCCAGCGGTGCACCAACGGCTACGCGGCGGGCGTCGAGCCGCTCAAGCTCGCACTGAAGACCCTCGACAACGACCACGCCGTCGACAGCGGTTCTCGGCTGCTCGGGTGCCTCATCGCACCCGACCTCTGGGACGACGACCGGTGGGACGAGCTGACCGGTGCAGAGGTCGAACGCGTGCGGAACGCGGGTGCCCGAGCGGTCCTCCCGTACGTCCTCACCCACCGCGCGCTGGTGGAGATCCACATCGGGCGTTTCGACACAGCCCGATCTCTGGTCGAGGAGGCGAGAGCGCTGACCGACGCCGCCGGCGTGCCGCCCTTCCCCCACGCTGACCGTGTGCTGGCCGCATGGCGCGGCCGGAGGAACCCCGAGCTGGAGTCCGGCGAGCCCGACGGAGCGGGGATGGTCGCCGCCACGCAGGGCTACGCCACGGCCGTTCTCTGCAACGGGCTCGGCGCGTACGGGGACGCCGTCGCCGTGACGCGCGGCGTCCTCGACCGCGAGGCTCTCGAGTTGCAGGGGTGGTCGCTCGCAGAGCTCGTCGAAGGAGCGGTGCGCTCCGGTGAGCTCGCTACCGCGAGCGACGCCCTCGAACGGCTCTCCGAACGCGCATGGCTGAGCGGCACCGACTGGGCGTTGGGTGTCGAGGCCCGGTCGCGGGCGCTGCTGCAGGACGGCCGGGCGGCCGAGGATCTCTACGCCGAAGCGATCGGCCGGTTGGAGCGATCACGCATCAGGACGGACCTGGCCCGCACGCAGCTGGTGTACGGCGAGTGGCTGCGTCGGCAGGCCAGGCGGGTCGACGCCCGGGCGCCGCTGCGGGCCGCGCACGATGCGTTCGTCGAGATGGGCGCCGAGGCGTTCGCGACCCGTGCGATGCGGGAGTTGCTCGCGACGGGCGAGCGCCCGCGGAGGCGCACACCCGCAACCCGTGCCCCGCTCACGGAGCAGGAAGTGCGCATCGCAGCGCTGGCCCGCGACGGCCGGTCCAACCCGGAGATCGCGACGGTGCTCTCCATCAGCCCACGAACCGTCGAGTACCACCTGCACAAGGTGTTCACCAAGCTCGCCATCAGGTCCCGGACCGAGCTGCACTTGGTGCTCACGGGCGATGAGCGGGCGTAACGACGGCCCCGCATCGTCAGGACACCGGAGCCCGGCGCATTGCTCCTCCACTCTCGTTCCTCACCCGTCGTCACTGCGCACGACCGCGCCGATGACGTCGTTGAACGCTTCCGTCGACGACGGGTGCGTGTAGATGCTGTCGCGCAGTTCGCCGGCCTTGATGCCGTGACGCATCGCCAACGCAACGGTGTTGATCAGCTCTTGCGCATCGACGCTGAGCAAAGCGGCACCCAGGATTTCATCGGTATCCACATCGATCACGAACTTCATCACGCCGCGTGTTTCCCCGACGACGTAGGCGCGCGGCATCGCCACGATCTCCGCGACCGGTTGGCTCGCCGCCTTCACCCGGAAACCGGCGTCGCGGGCCTCCCGCTCGGTCAAGCCCACGTTCGCCAGCGGAGGCGTCATGAACAGCGTCCGAGGAACAGCCACCCGATCGGCCGTCGTGCGCTTGCCATCCCCCAGGAGCTGGTCGAGGACGATGCGACTGTCGTCCAGCGAGACGTAGGTGAACTGCGGGCCACCATTGACGTCTCCGAGTGCGAAGATGTGGGGCTGGCTGGTCCGCAGGTACTCATCGACCTCCACCGCTCCCCTGCTGGTGGTGCGCACTCCCGCCGCCGCGAGCCCGAGCCCCTCGGTAGCCGGCCGGCGACCGGCGGCCGCCAGCACAGCGTCCACCGCGACCGTGTGCTCCCGGCCGTCGTTCATGTACCGGACCGTCGCCCCACCGGCACCGTCCCGGATCTCCGTGACATTCGCGCCGGTGACGATGTTGACACCCTCATCGACGAGGATGCCCTCCGCCACCGCTGCGACGTCGTCGTCCTCCCGCTCCAGGATCCTGGACGTCGACTCGAAGAGGGTGACGCGCGAACCGAACTGGCGGTAGATGGAGGCGAACTCGATCCCGAGGTAGCCACCGCCCACGATCGCCAGGTGTTCCGGCAGCACGGTCCGGTGGATCAGATCGGTGCTGGTCACCAGGTACTCGCTGGTTCGCAAGCCCGGGATGTCCGGGATCACCGGCGTCGACCCGGTGTTGATCAGGATGTGATCGGCCTCCACCGTGACCCGATCATCGGCGGTGTCGACGCTGACGGTGTGCGGACCGACGAACTCGGCGTGCCCCGTGAGGACGGTGGCACCCACGTCCTCGGTCATCGCGTCGAAGTTGCCCTTCCGGAACAGCGACGTGATGGCGTGCACCTCGCCGATCGCACGCTCGTACCAGTCCTGCGGCGGATCTGACGGGCGACGCGCGTGAGCACGGTGCACCAGCGCCTTCGTCGGCACGCAGCCCACGTTCGGGCAGGTGCCCCCGTACATCTGATCGGACTGCTCGACCACGACGACGCGCTTACCCGCACGACCCATCGCAGCGGCGACGGCCTTTCCGCCCTTGCCGAAACCGACGACCAGTACGTCGGCCCGAAGTGAACGCACAGCACTTTGCATGATCTGGACCCTCTGCTCAGGAATGGACGCGGTAGTACTCCGTGCACCGTGCTCGCGGAGCGAGCACATCGCATCCGGGTCCTCCCCTGCCGGAGCTCCAGCTCATCGAAACGGCTGGGGAGTACCTCGATGCGAGGGGCCGTCCGGGCGAGCACGCTGCTGTGAGAGCCAGGCGTGGGCGACCGAGGAGAGTGCCGGATGGTGACGTGGAACCGCGTGACACGGAACGACGTGCTGCACGCGATCGAGGAGTACGACCGCCTGGGATCCGACAACTTCTTCCGCGAACGCGGCTTCGGGCCTTCTCGGACCTATGAACTCGTCTGGGAGGATCGTCGTTACCCGCACAAGGCGCTCCTCGGTGCAGCGTACGAGTTCGCCACGGGGCAGCGCCTCGCCTCGGGCGATTTCGAAGGCGGGAAGGCCGGAGCGGTGGCGGTGCTCAGGAGACTCGGCTTCACCATCGCGCCGCGGCGCTCGGCCTGAGCAACAGGGAACAAGCAGTTCCCTGCGAGTCCAGGAAACGCTCCAAATCACGTGGCGCCGGCCAGAAGCCGGGCACAGGGGGCAGCAGATGAGTACATCGTCATCACAGAACACCCGGACACAGGTGGCGTTGAACGCGAGGATCCGCCCTCGCGCGCTCCACATCCGATGTCATCTGCCTAGGTCGAGACGTGTGGTTAGTGCGCAACTCCCTCCTCGGACACCCAGACGTTGCACACCTGCAACGAACGACGTACCAGTGTCAGAACGCGCTTGAACACGCGCGCGCAGCAGCGACGCGCCCATGGCGGTGGTCGTCGTGACCAACGCCGCCGTCGCGCCCCTGCTGCTCCCGCCACGGACACCTAGCGCTGGAGCAGCACATCCGCCCCGGGCGGCCGCTGTCCCTCGCCGCGGATTGGCGCTACCGCAGCCACCGATCACCCGGACGACGGACACCGTCTACGGGATGTCCGTCCTCGACCGCGGCTGGCGGATCGCCGATCGCGCGGCGCTCGCCACGCTGGGCTGGACGCCTGGCACCAGGCTTCGCGTCCACATCAACCACAATGCAGGCGGAGTCGTCGCGGCATCTCGCACGGCGGAGCGTGCAGGTGACCGCGCAGCCGGTCGGCGCGGCGGTCTGGAAGCAGGTGCCCTCGACCTACCTCGTCTGCGCCCGGGACCTGGGGATCCCGCCCCGGCGGCTGCAGCACGAGTTCCCCCGCAAGGTCGGCAGCGTCGTCGAACTCGACGCAAGGCATCACCCGTTCCTCTCCCGGGCCGGCGGCGGTCCGTGACCTGTATGTCATCGAGTGAATCGATCATCACGTAGACCTCGGCATCCTGATCACGGTCGGAGCGGATGCGCCATCCACCTCGGACCGCGCCGCCGCACAGTGCGCTCGGGCGTCGTTGATCGCGTCGACGCTGGGGCCGATCAATGCTGCGATCGCGTCCTGGAACCACTTCGGGCGGCTCTCCGCATCGGCGAGCCGCTTACTCGCCCGTCGTGCGCGCTCGGCTTCTCGTCGTTGCATGCGACCACGAAGTCCGCGTGATCGAGCCCGGGCCCCGGTGCAGGAGCACACGGGATCGCCCGGCACGATGCGTGTCGATCACCAGCCTGCCGCGGTGCTTACAGGTCAGGCATCTGCCGCCGGCTCCTCCGAGTGCTGCCACCGCGGGTACTCGCCATCGCGCCACTCGAACGGGTCCCCGCTGCAGTCGACGCCGCCGTCCGAGCGGACACCGATGTGTCGCTCCGGCCAGTCGGCCGGGTGGCCCGCATCGCGGACGCAGCGGTACCGCTTGCCTACGAGGCTCGGGTACCTGCCGTCCTCATGCGGCGCGACCTCAGCGGGGCACTGCTCGGTGGCCGGGTCGGCGACGCCTTCCTCGTCGTAGCGGTCACTGGCCCAGCCGCCATGGCAGGTCTCGCACCGGAACGAGCCGCCGTCGTAGCCGACTTCCTCGACGCAGATCGGGCAGAGCACGGACTGCGCGACCAACGGCGGGAGCGGTGAGCGCTTAGCCGCTTTCACCGGGGTGCCGTCCGATGGGGCGCTGGGAGGGGCCGGGTATCCGGCTCGCCGGGCCTGTCACCCCAACCAGGAGAGGTAGGCCTCCACACGCCGTCGGCGTTGTATCGGGACGGGGTGGGTGGCGGCTCCAACCGCACGACGTTCTTCGCGCCACCCATTGGCTCTTTCCGCTCCCCCGGTATCGGGTGACGCCGTTCAGACATGGCAGACACCCCCGGGCAGCGCGGGTACCCTCACCGTAGCGCCCTGGGGCTGCGCGACGGCACCGGTCAGCATCAGCCCGAGCTCGTTGAGCAGGCTCCGGATCGTCACCTCCACGGCGGTCCCGCAGCGACGGCGTCGGCTCGCTCGTTCCAGGCGCCGTGACTGGTCGTCCCGCTCATGCCGGAACGCCTGCCTGAGCGCGGACCTGTGCGGCGGCGTAGCGGAGCCGTGCCACAACCTCCTGGTTCCCGGCGTTGTCCGACCAGTCGTAGAGGTCCTCGGCCTCCCTGAACTCGAGGACCTTCATCACGGTAGCCATCACGAGATGCGGACGGTCGGGCTCGGTGACACCGGTCTCAGGGTTGTAGCTGCTGACCCCGACGAACGTCTTCTCGGCGTCCATACCGTCGCGGTATCCCGACACTGCCGCGAGCGCTCCCACCGTGCAGCAGGGAATCCCGGGCTCATATGGCTGGAAGAGGGCCCATGTCCAGTAGTCGCCGACCTCCAGTCCATCGGACTCGATGAGTGCGGCGGCCTGGTCGATGAGATCGGCGACCTGTGCGGGCGACAGATCCTTGGTGATCGGTGTGTCGGGCAGTGCCTTCGCCATCGCGGGTTCCACTCAGGGCTCGGATCAGTTGGGATGGATTTGATCATGACGTTCAGATCGTTACCGCTATCGTTCGTCCAACACCCGCGCAACCCGAGGTCGAGCTCCTGTAGTGGTCGAACTGCGAACCGATCGCATCGTCCGAAACCAGCCGATCTGGCAGGTCCGCCGGGTAGCGGGCGGCCATCACTCCACCCAGCGGACGTCGGTGGGGACGACAGAAGGCGTTGCGGAAGGACAGGAACGGTGTCGGATCGAACTCCCGATCGGCCACTGCACTGATTGCGAGTGCAATCGTGATCGAAGACCTCCTGCGCCGGGGACGTGGCTGATTGACATGCCCTGAAGGATCGTCACCGGAGCGCACCACGTCCGCCCGGTGAGCGCCAATTCGCTCTACCTGGAAGCAGGGATATCAACTACCCTGCTGGCGGGCACGTACATGTTCCGCAGTGCTGCCCCTGGACCGTGGTCAGGGCGTGCCCGCACTTCGGCGCCCAGCACGCCGCAGGTCAGCCGTTGCCGAGGAACGTGAGGACGGCCAGCACGCGGCGGTGGCTTTCAGCAGCCTCCGGGATGCCCAGCTTCGCGAGGATGCTGCGGACGTGCTTCTCGATCGTCCCCTCGGCCAGCCACAGCCGGTGGGCGATACCTGCGTTGGACAGCCCCTCGGCCATTCGCTCAAGGCGGATTGCACCCGGCCGTGAGGCTGTTACCGGTCAGGCTGCGCCGCGGCCATGCAGGACCTCAACGGTCGGTTTCCCGATGTCACTGGTGCCCCCGGTGATCAGAGCTGCACCTGCCGACATGATGACGGCTCCGCATGGGTTGTCGAGTTGACTCGATGGACGTTGCCGCTCGAGCGGCTGTGTCAAGGCGACGTCGCCGGCGGAGCGGAAGAGTCGGATCAGGCGGCGAGACCCGACTTGACGGCGGTGGCGATCGTGGCGACTCGCTTGCCTTGGTACGCCGCGGCCGCACGGGCCGTGTCATCGACCGGAATGGCACCTTGGCCATTGACGTGACTGGTTCCGTACGGATTCCCGTCGACGAACTTGATGGGGTCGGTGTAGCCGGGAGCGACGACGATCCCCCCAAAATGGTGGAAGCTGTTGTACATCGCAAGCAGCGTGGATTCCTGCCCGCCGTGAGCCGTTGCGGTTGCGGTGAAGCCGCTGTAGACCTTGTCGGCGAGCAGGCCCTGCGCCCACAGGCCGCCGAGGGTGTCGAGGAACTGCTTCAGCTGGCTCGAGACGTTGCCGAAACGGGTCGGCGTGCCGAAGACGACTGCGTCGGCCCACAGGATGTCGTCGTGCGTGGCGACGGGGACGTCCTGGGTGGCGGAACAGTGATCAGCCCAGCCCTGGTTCGAGGCGATCGCCTCCTCGGGGGCGAGTTCCTGAACCTTGAGGAGTCTGACGTCGGCACCGGCGTCCTTCGCTCCCGAGAGAACGGAGTTGGCCAGTTCGTAGACGGTGCCGGTCGACGAGTAGTAGACGATTGCAACCTTGGTGAGTTCGGGCATTCTCTCGACCCTTTCAGAAGTTGACGGGACACTGACGACAGGGACATCGCGCTCACATGTATGCGTGGTTCATGGCGGGTCCTGCTCGCTCATCACGGCGGGTTCGCCGCCGTTGACGAATGCGTCGCGCGGGTGTTGCACCGATGCCAGCGAGAGGATGTCCCGACCGAACAACCCGGCGGTCAGCCAGATCAGGAGCACCCGGACCTTGCGTTCCCAGCTGGGCACGGCCAGCAGGTGGTAGCCGCGGTGCATCAGCCAGGCGAGCGGCCCTGTGATCACGAGCCGCTGGTACTGGAAGATGCCGTGACCGATGCCGAGCGTCGCAACAGCGCCGAGGCCGTGATGGCGGTAGCTCTTCGGCTTTCCGCCGTGCAACGTCGCGGCGATGTTGCGGGCGAGCAGCTTGCCCTGACGGACGGCGTGTTGGGCGTTCGGCACTGTGCGGGTGCCCGGAGTCGGGGAGGTGAGGTCCTCGATCCCGGCGTCGTCCCCGGCGGCCCACGCGTCCGGCACCGGCTCGGTGTCGGTGCCGACCCGCAGGTCGGGCCGGGTGAGGAGGAACCCCCGCTCGTCCACCGGTAGGTCGGTGTGCATGCCCACGACCGGGTTCGCCGCGTTGCCCGCCGTCCAGACGATGAGCTCCGAGTCGAACTCCTCGCCGGTGGAGAGCACAACGTGACCGCCGGTCGCCGACTTGACCTGTGCGTCCAGGTGCACCCGCGCACCGCGCTGTTGCAGGAAGCGCACGACCCAGCGGCCGTTCGGCTCCGTGACCTCGGGCAAGATCCGGCCTGACGCCTCGACGAGGTGGAACCGCAGCTCGTCGTGATGGAGCTCGGGATAGCGCCGGAGCAGCGCGGTCGCCAGCGACAGCAGCTCGGCGAAGCCCTCCACGCCGGAGAAGCCGCCGCCGACGAAGGTAACGGTGAGCAGCGTCTCCCGACGCGGGCCCGGCGGTAGCGTCGCCGCCCGGTCGAACGACGTCAGCAACCGGTCGCGGATCGCGACCGCCTCCTCCACGTGCTTGAGCCCGATCGCCCGCTCGGCGATACCGGGAACCGGGAACTTGCGCGTGACCGCACCTGCGGTGACCACGATGAGGTCATAGCCGAGTTCGAACTGGTCGCCGTCGTCCGGCCGGACCGTGACCACGCGGTGCTCGTGATCGATCGCGCTGACCATCCCGGCGACGACCCGTGTGCGGTGCAGGTGACGACGCAGCGACACGGCGGCGTGCCGGGCCTCGATCGACCCGGCCATCACCTCGGGCAAGAACGGCTGGTAGGTCATGTACGGGCGCGGATCAACCACCGTCACCTCGGCCTCGCCCCGCCGCAGCTTCTTCTCGAGTCTCCAGGCGGCGTAGAAGCCGGCGTAACCACCGCCGACGATCAAAATCTTGCGCATGGCGCCTTCTGTTCCTTGGTTGCACCAGCCGGGGATACAGGCATGCCGACAACGGCAGCATCGTCGAGGGCGGTGTTCAGCACTCATCGGCGGTCATCCCGTGCGTCCCGGCCCCATCGACTCGACAGAGCGGAGACGTCGAGTCCGGAGATCGGTGGCGTCGATCATCTCGTCCGGAGATGCGGCGATCGAGCCGTGCGACCGTGAGGTGCGGTTGATCCGATGTGACAGACGGAGCGCGGCTTCGGTGACCGACCGTGGCACCGACATCGCGTCGCGGGCGAGTGCCGCGGCCAACGTATCCATCAGATGCCCCATCGCTGCCGCCACGACCCTGCTGTCGCGGCCGGCATGGTTGTTCCGACTCTGTCGACTCAACCGCCGTGCGGCCATCATGATCGCTGACACGACCGACGTCGTGGTCCTGCCGGAGGTGACGTCGGCCCTCCGGATCGGATGATGATCACGCACGTCGGCGCCGGCAGGAGTACGTCCACCGGCATCGCGGTCGGCGGGGACCGGGCGCCTCGCACCCGCTCGTCACCGGCCGAGCCGGTCGGTAGAACTCTCGGAACAGGTCGGTACGCATCATCGCGACCACTCCTCTCATCGCACGACGGGTGGTGCGCGCCTCTCCGGTGTGATCAGACGAAGCGGCGGCGATTGGACTAGACGGTCTGAGTATTGAGGGCCGGGCGGCGCTCGGTCAAGGCAACGAACCCGGTCAACCCGGCCTTGCTCAGTGCACCCACAGTCGGCCATGACTCCTGGAGCAGGCAGAAGGAGCTGCCCGTGCACCCGAGGGTTACCCATCCGAGCACACCAGGACCACCCGAGTCCGCTCCTGGTCGCCGCGGTTGCCTGCTAGGCACAGGCAGACCCTCAGCCCACAGGACTGGACTGCCTGGTACGAATATAGAGATGTCCTGCCGGGAGCACGATCGAGCCTCGGCGGCGGGGGCGACGCATCCGGCGAGGGCCGGGTTGCCGGGATCGTCATCACCGGACGTCTGCACGAGCGGCCGGGCCCCCGAACCGGTCGCCGATCGAGAGGAGCGGGCATGAGCCCGGAAAGTGACCGAGTCGTCGCGACCGCGCGAGCGACGCTGTTGGCCACGAGTCGACTCGAGACCGAGGTCCGGGCCGGGGAGTTCGTGGGCCAGGCCGACGACCCGCGCGCCGGCACGCGAGGTGCGGGGCCGACCCCGACCGAGTACCTGATGATGGCGCTCGCCTCGTGCACGGCCATCACCCTGCGCGGCTATGCGGATCGCAAGTACGACTACGCCGGGGACATCACCGTGGACGTCGCCTACCACGAGCCGAGAACGGTCGGGGGATCCCGCTACCTGCAGCGCACTGTCCGGCTGTCTGAGGAGATCCCCGAGGAGGACTTCCAGACGATGATCAACATCGTGGAGAGATCCCCGGTCACCCTGCTGCTCCAGTTCGCGTGGAGCGTCCGGACCGACATCGCCAACGGGCAGGGTGAGCTGACCGCCTCGGCCACGAAGGCGTAGTGGCACGGGTGCCGTCGCCGGCCGCCGCACGGACACCGGGGCGGCGAGTGGCCGTCGGCAGGTGCGGTGAGTCGCTTCCACTGCTCGTCGAGCGGCTACGGCCACAGAACCAAGAGCACGAGAAGGGCGAACCACGGTGGGTCAGCAGCCAGAGCCCACGCTGAGCGCGTCGGCCACCGGCCTCCCCTTGAAGCTGTCCTCAGCCACCGTCACAGCTGACGGCAGTCGGTACCGAGACCTCGAGCCGGATCACCTCGTCCAGCTGGAACTCTCGATCAGTGCACGCGTGCTGGGCGGTTTCGACATCCTGCTCGCCACGACCGGCACGTCGGGAGGAGGCGCCGACGATCCATCGGAGAACGTCCCGGGAACAGAACGGCTCGAGCTGCACATCAACTCCATCTTGTTGAGCTCACTTCCGCGCCTCATCCACCTCTCCGGCCGGAGCCGCGCTGCCCATCACGGCGAAGCGGCCGCGAGGTCGTACACCCTGACGTTGATCTTCTCGACCGGAAGCGACACCGGGTGGTTCTGGAGCACGGAGTTCGAGGTCCCGCGCTCACGACTCGTCGACTCGAGGTGGCACCTGACCCTGCCGTTCAGTCACTCCTTGACGCCGACAGACCCTCCTCGCACCCCATGACCGGACCCGCGGCACCAACAGGCAACCCCCACAAACTGGACTAGCGCGTCCTAGGTGGAGTAGCGTGACGTCGATCGGCAAACCTCCGCCGGCCATCAGGGATTTCGAGGCATCAGCGCACCTGAGAGCGGTTGGCGGAGCACCCTGGTGCAGCGACCCTACCTCCGGTACCGTACGTCTCCGGTTCGGTCGGGTGCCTCTGCCCCGGAACTGTAGTGGACCACATCGTCCATAGAATCGCCCGCGCCGTGTGACGGGCGGGTACTGAGTACTGAGAGGTGCCGGATGAAGGCGATCGTGGTGACGGATCAAGCCGCGGGAACGGCCGGGATGACGCTCGTGGAGAGGCCGGAGCCCGAGCCGGCGGGGAACGACGTCCTCGTCGAGGTTCACGCGTCGGGATTCACCCCGGGTGAGCTCACCTGGCCCTCGAACTGGGCCGATCGCCTCGGTCGTGACCGGACGCCGTCGATTCCCGGGCACGAGCTGGCCGGCGTGGTCAGTGCTCTCGGCTACGGCACGAGGGGTCTGTCGGTGGGGCAGCGGGTGTTCGGCCTCACCGACTGGACCCGTGACGGCACCCTGGCGGAGTACGCGGCCGTCGAGGCCCGCAACCTCGCGCCGCTGCCGGGCGACGTCGACTTCACGGTGGGCGCCAGCCTGCCGATCTCGGGCCTGACCGCATGGCAGGGACTGTTCGACCACGGCCGGCTTCAGGCGGGGCAGAGCATCCTCGTACACGGCGCGGCCGGCGGGGTCGGCTCGATGGTGACCCAACTCGCGCGCGAAGCCGGCGCCTACGTCATCGGCACCGGACGCGCCGCCGACCGGCAGATCGCGCTCGACTTCGGCGCGCAGGAGTTCCTCGACCTCGCCAACGACGCCCTGGATGACGTGGGCGGCGTCGATCTGGTGTTCGACATCATCGGTGGGGACATCCAGAAGCGGTCCGCAGAGCTGGTGAGGGCCGGGGGAACCCTGGTGACCATCGCCGGCCCGCCCGAGGCACGACCCGCCGACGGCCTGGCCATCGACTTCGTCGTCGAGTCCGACCGTGCCCAGCTGGGTGAGATCGTCCGGCGGGTGCGCGACGGTCGACTGCGGACGAACATCGGCAACATCGCGACCCTCGACGACGCCGTCGCCGCCTTCAACTCGACGGAGCGGGCCAAGGGCAAGACGATCATCCACGTCCGTCCGTAACGACTTCGGGACGCGATCGCGGGGCGCCCCGAGCAACATCGAGGAATTCACATGAGAGCAATCGTGGTGACGGACCCGGCTGCCGGAACGGTTGGGATGAAGCTCGCGGAGCGGCCCGATCCGGATGCGGCGCGGCTCGCCAGCCTCTCGGGCGCGAGCTACGGCGACGTCATCGTCGAAGTTCATGCGTCGGGATTCACGGGGAATGAGCTGGAGTGGCCGTCGACCTGGATCGACCGCCTCGGCCACGACCGAACACCGTCGATCCCCGGGCACGAGCTCGCCGGTGTGGTCACCGCCCTCGGCTATGGCACGACGGGCCTGTCGGTGGGACAGCGGGTGTTCGGCCTCACGGACTGGACCCGTGACGGCACGCTCGCGGAGTACGTGGTCGTCGAGGCGCGCAACCTCGCGCCGCTGCCGGGCGACGTCGACTTCACGGTGGGCGCCGGCGTCGCGATGACGGGCCTGACCGCGTGGCAGGGGCTGTTCGACCACGGCCGTCTCCGAGCGGGGCAGAGCGTCCTCGTACACGGTGCGGCCGGCGCGGTCGGCTCGATGGCGGCGCAACTCGCCCGGGAGGCCGGCGCCTACGTCATCGGCACCGGACGCGCTGCCCACCGCCAGACGGCACTCGACTTCGGCGCGCACAGCTTCGTCGACCTCGACAACGATGCCCTGGAAGACTTCGGCGGGGTCGATCTGGTGTTCGACATCATCGGCGGGGACATCCAGAAGCGGTCCGCCGGCCTGGTCCGAGCCGGAGGAACGCTCGTGACCGTCACCGGGCCGCCGGAGGCGCGGCCCGCCGAGGGGTTGGCGGTCGACTTCGTCGTCGTGTCCGTTCCCGCCCAACTGGGTGAGATCGCCCAGCGGGTCCGCGACGGGCGACTGCGGACGAACATCGGCACCGTCGCGACCCTCGACGATGCAGTCGCCGCCCTCAACCCGACCGAGCGCGTCACGGGCAAGACGATCATCCACGTGCGCCCCTGAAAGGTCGAGCGCATCCAGGAGAACACGACCGCGCGAACCCGGCCGGCGAACGAGCGATCAACGAAGGGAACCCCATGACCGGCCCGACCGCACCGAGCCGCTACGACTTCGAGTACCCCGACGAGGGCGGAGTCCCGGGCGGGAAGAGCACCCTCAGCCCGGATCAGACGGTTCTCATCGACGAACTCCTCGACAGACCCCACGCGTCCACGTCCGACTTCGAGTTCGTCAACGACCAGCAGGCCGGCATCTACGGAGCCACCGTCGGCGGCCGCGAGATCGCCGGCCTGTCGTACAACGACGCCGGCGACGACCGACTCGTGTTGCTGGCCATCTCGGTCTTCCCCGAGTTCCGCAATAAGGGTATCGCCACCGAGCTGATCCGGCGCGTCCTCGACGATGTACGCGCGCAGGGCAAGACGGTCACGATCATGTGCCCGATCGTACGCACCTTCATCGAGAACAACCCCGAGTACGCCGGCCTCGTCGATTCCAAGCACCCAGGAGTGACGAAGCGGCCACGCCGGTCCTGACCACCCATCGGCTTCCGGCGCAGAAAGTACGACCGTGACGACCAATATCGAGGCCGAGGCGGCCACCCGAGAAGAGAACAACGCGGCGCTCGTCGCTGCTCTGGACCGGAAGAACCTCCGTGACGTGGAGTCGAGCTGGGTGCTCGATGTCATCAACGACGCGGAGCGCGGCCGCTGGATCGCGACCCTCGGCGCGGATGCGATCGCGGAGCTGTCGTACCGGTTCGTGGGCGGCCGCGTGGTGCTGCTGACAACCTGGGTCGAACCCGCCGCCCGCCACAACCGGGTGGCCACGGAGCTCATCGCGCGCGTCCTGGACGAGATCCGGGAAAGCGGAAAGAAGATCACCATCATCTGCCCGGTCGTGGGCGAGTTCATCGCCCGCCACCCGGAATACCTCGACCTGATCGACAAGGTTCATCCCGGCTCCGGCGCCTACCGCCGGCACGAACCCGCGGGCGGCAATGACGACGAGGACCTCGCCGCGCTCGAGCGCGACCTGACCTAGCCTTCCAGAGTTCATACAGAAGGAGTAAGAAGATTCACGACTCCGCCCAGTCGGCTGAAGACCTGGCGATCCTCGAGCAGCTCAACCTCGACTACATCCACTCCGACCAGTCGAACGACGTCGAGCGCTTCAAGGAGTTCCTCGCCGAGGACTTCATCATCCAGATCGAAGGCGCCACCTTCAATCGTGATGAATACCTCGAGTACATCGCCAAGCCGCGACCCTTCAAGGATCTCGCCGTGCACGACGTCAACATCCGCATCCTCAGTGATGTTGCTCTGATCCACGCTCGCGTCACGCTCACCACACTCGCGGATGGAGTGGCAAAAGAAGCCCTGTACACAGATGCGTACCAGAAGCGTGACGGAACGTGGATGTGCGTTGCAGCGTGCGCGCCCGACCCCATCGCGATCGCCTGACCACGCAAACCTGCGGATTCCGGCCGATCCGGCGCCGGAGAAGGGCATTGATCGATGCACGACGTGGCGTCAGTGACAGGCGTGGCCGGCCGGGACAGGACTTCCCGGCTGGCTTTCGCGTCCGCGGTACTCTCACTGGTGGCGGCTTTTGCCGCAGTGGGCTCGACGATCCCGCTGTTCAACATCTACCGAGCCGAGGACGGGTTCACCAACGCCGGCATCTCGGTGACCGTCGTCGCCTACTCCGCTGCCACCCTCACGACGCTGTTGGTGCTGGGGAGGCTCTCCAGCCACGTGGGCCGACGGCCCACTTCGATCGCCAGCCTGCTCCTGCTCCTGCTCGGCTGCGTGCTGCTGCTGAACGTGCACGACATCGGCGTCCTCATCGCCGGTCGGCTCCTGATGGGCCTGGGCGCCGGGCTGGCCAGCAGCAGCATCACCTCGTACATCGTCGACGCGGCGCCGGCCAGGCCGGCCTGGCTGGCGTCCGTCGCGTCCAGCCAGACCGTCATGCTCGGCCTGGCGGTCGGCGCCATCGCTTCCGGCACGCTGGTCCAGTTCGGTCCTTGGCCGCGCCAGCTCGTCTTCCTGGTCGTCATCGCCCTCCTCCTGGCATCGGTAGCGCTGATCGTCGTCAGCCCTGAGACCGCGACTCCGACGCCCGGCGCGTGGCGATCACTGCGGCCCCGGGTCCACCTGCCGGTCAGGGTCAGGAGCCTGCTACCGGTCGCGGCGGCGGTGTTCTTGGCGACCTGGGCGACGGGGGCGTTCTACCAGGCGTTCGTGCCCGCGCTGGTCGAGGAGCAGCTCCACACCCGAAGCCCGCTCGTCGTCGGCCTGGTGTTCGCCGCCTACATGGCCCCCAGCGTTCTCGGCGCTCCCCTCGGCGGCTGGTTCGCACCAGCCACGGCGCAACGCCTCGGCATGACCGCCTTCCTCGCCGGAATGATCGGCATCGTCACCGCGATCCGCACCGGCAGCCTGCCGTTGTTCGTCGCCGCGACCATCGTCACCGGAGCCAGTCAGGGCATCGCCATCAGCGCCGCCACCCGCGGCCTGCTGCACGGCAGCACCCTCGCCGACCGGGCACCGATCTTCAGCGTCATCTACCTCCTCAGCTACAGCGGCGCGACGATCCCCGCCCTCATCACCGGCCAATTCTCCAGCACCTTCTCGCTACCGCAGATCACCCTCGGATACGGCGCACTCGCTCTCATCGCAACCGTGTTCACCGTCATCGCCGCGCACAATCCGCGTACGGATCCGACCGGGAGCACTGCGCTCGGTGGATGATCACGACAATCCTCGCCGTCAGCCAGGCCCCGCGTGGAGAGGGCTGTGCTCGCCGCCGCCGGCGTTGCAGATCGCGTCGGTCGGGGTGGTCGGTCAGGCACGCTCCCGCGTGAGGGCGGCGTACGTGGCGCTGGTCGTGAGACCGAACACGAGGTGGGCGGACAGGTCGTTGACGAGGGTCCGCACGCTGTACTTCCAGATCGGCTCGTAGACGCCGATCAGCGGCAGGATGACGTAGCCCGACAGCCAGACCACGGGTCCGAGCGCGACCGCTCGGATGACGGGGTGCCGGGTCGGCCGGCCGGCCAGCACGCCGTACTGGACGGCCCAGCCGATGCCGGTGGCCCAGTGCACGACGTTCGTCGTGGTGCGGGCCCAACGCTCAGGGGGTTGCCGCCCAGTGACGATGCGCTCGACCTTCTGCCCGAACTGTCCGGGGGCCGATGCGTCGGCCCAGGCCAGCACGTCGCCGCCGAACTCCCGACGCAGAAATGGATCCTTGCCGCCGCCGCGCCGGTAGCGGTTGAACCACACGAGATCCATCGCGGCGGTGCCGGCCACGCCGGCGATCATGCCGCGGACGGCGCGAGAGCCGATGCCGGAGCCGCGTCGCTTGCTCATGGGAGGCGCCCCTCGTTGACGTTGGTTTCACGAGATCGACCAACTCGTCGGCCCGGACGCAGACGCTGCAGCGGATCCGCGTCCCGTCCCCGTGCGTGCAGTTCTTGCCGTTCACCCGGCGGCAGGATGATGACGCTCCCATATGTAGCCCCACAGGTACGACGTCGCATACGAACGGTATGGTCGCCACAGGTCACTGCGTTGCTCCGCGGCCTTCGGGGTGATCCTCTTGTCCAGTCCGTCGAGTTCGGTCAATGCCGCACGCACGCCGGGGTCGCCGGCCGGGAAGATGTCCGGGCGGTGCAGATACCGAATCATGAACATCTGCGCTGATGAGGGCCCTACTCCTGGAACGGCCACGAGTTCGGTGTGAATCTCGGCATCCGACATCGCCGCGAGCTTGTCGGGTTCCAACAGGCCGTCGTCGGCGAGTTCGGCAAGTCCGCGGATCGCCCTGGCCCTTCACAGGGAAGTGCATCTCGTAGGCGTCAATCGGCCCCGTCGACCGCACCCACGGTGCAAGTGAGTCGTCGAGCGAGCCCAAGTACGTCGATGCGGCGCGTTGTTCCTCGGTCGCGTTCTTCCCCGTGCGAGTCGTGGTCACTCACAAGCTTCGCAAAAGTGGCCTAGATAGTCCATATGCAGGTTGGGTCTGGTGGGGAGCGCCGCGCGGCGCGCTATCCCGGAGGTGGAAGCGCCGTCAAAAGCTGCCGGCAGGCCTTTTCACACCGCCGGCACACCTCGGCGCAGATGCGGCAATGTTCATGGTGCGCTGCATGGAGCTCGCACTCCTCGGCGCAGGCAGCGCACGAGGCGATGCAGGCTTCGACGGCCGCCCGCAGGACTGTCAGATCAACAGCGGTGCGACGCGACAGGATGCTCGTCGTGGTGGCACACACATCCGGGCAGTCGAGGTCCATCCGAATGCACTTGATCAAGGAAACGATGTCCGGCTCCGCCATGCAAGCGTCGGCGCACGCAGCGCAGGCTTGGAAGCAGGCAACGCATTCTTCGATGCACTCGATCAATGCGTCATCGAAGGCCGGCCGGGAACCCGGGGCGGAGTCGGCCATCTGTCTGGCAACCACCGGCATCATGGGACCCTTCGGTCGTCGGGAGCTGGGATTCGGGAGCCGAGAAGGTCGTCGGGGCACGGGGGCTGGTGCCCATTGCGGGCGGCGGCCTCGGCCGCGGCCTCCTCGTGCCTGGCCCGCTCCAGCGCGGCGGTCTCCTCGGGGGAGTCCGGGGTGAGCAGCGAGCCGGGGACCGGCGAGCCGCCCAGGCCGAGCTGGTTCATCCGCTTGGGCACCGGGGCGCCCTGGTACTCCAGCGGGATCGCGTGGCCGTGGTCGTCGACACCGCCCAGCGGCTGGTGCACCTCGATGAACTCACCGTGGGGCAGGCGCTTGATGACGCCGGTCTCGATGCCGTGCTCCAGCACCGCCC